>DAIRCS010000021.1:0-37278 GCA_036796555.1 Rhodoblastus sp.
TGGATGTCCTGGTTGCGGACCAAAGTCCGGAACAGCGGCAGCGTCGTGTCGACGCCGTCGACGATGAATTCGTCGAGCGCGCGGCGCAGCCGCATCAGCGCCTCGTTGCGCGTGCGCCCGTGCACGATGAGCTTGCCGACGAGCGAATCGTAGTTCGGCGGAATCACGTAGCCTTGGTAGACGGCGCTGTCGACGCGCACGCCGACGCCGCCGGGCGGATGATAATGCGCGATCCTGCCGGGCGAGGGCCGGAAGGTCGCGGGATGCTCGGCGTTCACGCGGCATTCGATCGCATGGCCGAAGAAGCGCACTTCGTCCTGGTCCATCGACACCGGCGCGCCGGCCGCGATCCTGATCTGCGCCGAGACGAGATCGAGGCCGGTGATCATCTCGGTGACGGGATGCTCGACCTGGATGCGCGTGTTCATCTCGATGAAATAGAAGCGATCGTCCTCGTAGAGGAATTCGATCGTGCCCGCGCCGGAATATTGCAGCTCGCGCATCGCCTTCGCGCAGATCTCGCCGATCTCGGCGCGCTGCTCGGCGTTGAGCGCGGCCGACGGGCTCTCCTCCAGAACCTTCTGGTGGCGGCGCTGCAGCGAACAGTCGCGCTCGCCGAGATGGATCGCGCCGCCCTTGCCGTCGCCGAGGATCTGCACCTCGATATGGCGCGGCTTCTCCAGATATTTTTCCAGATAGACGGCGTCGTCGCCGAACGCCGCCTTGGCCTCGGTGCGGGCGGTCGCGATGGCGTGCTCGAGGTCGCTTTCCGAACGCGCCACCTTCATGCCGCGCCCGCCGCCGCCGGCCGCCGCCTTCACGAGCACCGGGAAGCCGATGTCGCGCGCGATCTTCATCGCCTCGTCCGTATCGGTCACTCCGCCTTCGGAGCCGGGCACGCAGGGAATGCCGAGGCGGCGCGCCGTGCGCTTGGCCTCGATCTTGTCGCCCATGATGCGGATGTGCTCCGCCTTGGGGCCAATGAACGCGATGTTGTGATCTTCGAGGATTTCCGCGAAACGCGCGTTCTCTGACAGAAAGCCGTAGCCCGGATGCAGCGCATCGGCGCCGGTGATCTCGCAGGCGGCCAGCAGCGCGGGCACGTTGAGATAGGAATCGCGCGCCGGCGGCGGGCCGATGCACACGGATTCGTCGGCGAGCCGCACGTGCATCGCGTTGGCGTCCGCGGTCGAGTAGACCGCGACGGTGGCGATGCCGAGTTCCTTGGCCGCGCGAAGAATGCGAAGGGCGATCTCGCCGCGGTTGGCGATCAGGATCTTGTCGAACATCGCGTCACTCGATGACGACGAGGGTCTGGTCGTATTCGACGGGCTGCCCGTCCTCGACGAAAATGGCGGTGATCGTGCCGCCCTTGGGCGCCACGATCTCGTTGAACGTCTTCATCGCCTCGACCAGCAGCAGCTTGTCGCCGCTCTTCACGACCGAGCCGACCTCGACGAACGGGCTGGATTCGGGATTGGGCCGGCGATAGGCGGTGCCGACCATCGGCGATTTCACCGCGCCCGGATGGCTCGCGGGAGCTGCGGCCGGCGCCCCGGCGGACGCCACCGGCGCGGGCGCTGCGGCAGGCGCGGCGATCGTCACGGGCGCAGGCGCCGCCGCGGCGTATCGGGTCTCGCGCGCCACGCGGATGCGCAGGTCGCCCTTTTCGACCTCGATCTCGGTGAGGTCCGTTTCGGACAGCAGGCCGGCCAGTTCCCGCACCAGGCCGGCGTCGACGCCGGAGGCGCCGGCGCGCGCCGTGGCGGCGGGTTTGGCGGCGGGTCTGGGGGCAGGCTTTTTCGTCATGGCGTCGGGCTCATTGCGATGGAAAAAGGGATTGCAGCGCGAGTTCGTAGGAACGCGCGCCAAATCCGAGAATGACGCCCTTGGCGACGGGCGAGATGTAGGAATGATGGCGGAAGGCTTCGCGGGCGTGCGTGTTGGAGAGGTGGACTTCGATCACCTCGGCCTTCGCGCCCCGGATCGCGTCGTGAAGCGCAATCGACGTATGCGTGTAGGCGCCTGCGTTGAGGATGACCGGCGCGCCGGCCTGGCCGGCCTCCTGGATCCAGCCGACAAGGTCGCCCTCGCTGTTGGACTGCCGGAACACGATCTCCACGCCCTGTTTCGCGGCCAGCGCGCGCAGGCGCGCCTCGATGTCGGCCAGCGTCGCCGAGCCGTAGGTGGCCGGCTCGCGCATCCCCAGCAGGTTGAGATTGGGTCCGTTCAGAACGTAGACGGTCGACATCGAAGATTCCGGCGGGCGTGCGGGCCCGGGCCGGTGTTCTAGCCGTCTTGCTGCGGCAGGGAAAGGGCCGGGCCCGCGCCGCCCACGGCTTTGCGCGGCGGGCGCGGACGAGCGTCTCGCTACGTCCTCAGCCGCAGGACGTCTTTCCGCATTTGCGGAAATTGGCGATCTTGCTGTTCAGCTCGTCATACCCGACCGCGCCGACGATCACTTCCTTGCCCATGACCCACGAGGGCGTGCCGGTCAGCGCGAGCTTGTCGGCGACATGCATCACCTCCTCGTAGGCCGCGCGGATATCGGGGCTGTTCATGTCCTTTTCCAGCTTGCTCATGTCCACGCCGGCGTCGCGCGCGGCGGCCAGCGCCTGCTCCTTGCCGGCCTGGCCGCGGCCGCCGAGCAGCTTCTGGTGGAACGCCCAGAACCTGTCGCCCTGGATCTGCTTGCTGGTCGCCATGGCGACGCGCGCCGCCTCCACCGAGCCCGGGCCGAGCACCGGGAAGTCGCGCAGCAGGATGCGCAGGTCGGGATTGTCCTTGGCGAGCTTCGAAAGGTCGCCCAGCGCCTTTTTGCAATAGCCGCAATTATAGTCGAAGAACTCGACCAGCGTGATCTTGCCCTGAGGATTGCCGACGACGACCTGATATTTCGAATCGAAAATCTGGTTTTTGACCGTCTCGATCGCCGTCTCGCGCTGCGCGGTTTCCTCGGCCTTCTGCCGCTTGTCGAGTTCGGCGATCGCCTCGCGCAACACTTCGGGGTTCTGCACGAGATAATCGTGCACGATTCTGCCGATCTCGGACTTCTGCGCGTCGTTGAACGATTGCGCGCGCGCCACGGGGGCTGCGGCGAGGGTCGCCGCTGCAAGGACGAGCGCGGCGGTCTTGGCGAGGAAACGTGGCATGGGTGCTCCGGGGGCCGAAAGGCGGTCCCGACCGTTCAGTCTGGACCGCTTTTACTCACGAATGTCGCCGCTGTCATATCCGGCGAAATCAGTCTAATTTAGGCGGCCTGTAATTCAGGATGTCGTCGGCCCGCAGCCAGCCGGGCGAGCCCTGCTTGAACTGGTCCTGCGCGCGCTTGGCCTGCGTGCGCGCCTCGACGTATTGGGCGGAAACGAACAGCGCCTGCGCCGAGGCGAGCTGCGAATTCGGGCGGTCGCCCAGATTGTCGTAGGCCATCGCCAGATACTGGAAGCCTTCCGACGAATCCGGATCGCGCTGCGTCGCCTTGCCGAGCACGCGGACCGCCTCCCTGTCGTTGGCCGTCCCGCCCGCGCCGACCAGGGCGTGGCCGAGCAGCACGGCGATCGGCGTGGCGCCGGGCGCCAGCGCGACGGCCTTGCGCAGATAGGGCAGGGCCGCCTGCGCGCGTCCGCTCTCCATCAGCGTCTGCCCCTTCAGTTCCTGAAAGTAGGGATTGGCCGGCTGCGTCGCGATCAGCCCGTCGATCGCCTGCAGGGCTTCGCCGAGCCGCCCGAACCGGTAGTTGGCGATGGCGCGCGCGTAGCGCGCCGGCAGCGAATTGTCGCTGATCGGATAGCGGCGCGCGATCTCGGCCTGGTCGCCCATGAAGCCGAACAGTTTGGCGCGCATCATGTCGTGGCGCGCCTGCAGCGCGGGCGAATCCTTCTTGTCGAAATAGGGGCTCTCCCGCGCCACTTCCTGCAGCGCAGAGATGCGCTCGGCCGGCAGGGGGTGCGACAGAACATAGGGGTCGATGGAGGAGGTCTTGAACAGGGCGTCGTTGGCGAACCGCTCGAATGTGGTCAGCATGCCCTTCGCCGACTGGCCCGTCGCGGTCAGATATTTGACCGCGGCCCGGTCTGCCGCCTGTTCCTCGCCGCGCTGGTAGGACAGCAGCGAGCGGCGCACCAGTTCCTGCGGCCCGAGCAGGACGCCGGCCATGCCGGCCTGGTCCATGCCGACCTGCCCCTGTCGCGCGCCGCCGCGCGACGTCGAGACTTGCGCGGCCACCGCGCCGGCGCTGACCAGCATGCCGGCGATGGCCATGATCTGCGCGCGGGCGAGTTCCTGATGCAGCCGCACCAGATGGCCGCCGGCGATATGGCCGCTTTCATGCGCCAGCACGCCGATGATCTCGTTCGGCGTCTTGGCCTCCATCAGCGCGCCGGTGTTGATGAATATCTTCTGCCCGTCCGCGACGAAGGCGTTGAAGCCGCGGTCGCCGACCAGAATGATCTTCGCCGCGCCGGTATTGATTCCCGCCGCGCGAAAGATCGGCGTCACGTAATCGCGCAGGAGCTGCTCGGTTTCCGCGTCGCGGATGATGGAGACGCCCTCCGCCGCGGCGGGCGGCGCGGCGGCGGACAGCAGGGAAAGGGCCGTCAGGGCGGCGATGGCCGACCGGGGCTTTCGCGTCAGGGTCATCAGGCGTTCGAAACGGGCGAATGATCGTCGCGCCATCCTATCGGCCGCAAAAGCGGCCGGAAATAGGCCGGCTTTGGCCGCCCGCCGCCCGCCTGCTATGAGGCGCGCCGAAGGAGCCCTCATGGACCGCCGCACAGCCCGTCTCACGCCCTCCCGCCGCAGCGCTGTCGAGCCGTTTCTGGCCATGGACGTGCTGCGCGAGGCGGGCGCGCTGGAGGCGCAGGGCAGGCGCATCGTGCATCTGGAGGTCGGCGAGCCCGGCGCCCCGCCGCCCGCGCCCGTCCGCGCCGCCGCCATCGCCGCCCTGCAGGGCGGCCGGATCGGCTATACGGACGCGCTCGGCCGCACGAGCTTGCGCGCGCGAATCGCGCGCCACTACGGCGAGACCTATAACGTCGACGTCGCCCCGCAGCGCGTGGTCGTCACCACGGGCTCGTCCGGCGGCTTCATCCTGAGCTTTCTCGCCCTGTTCGACGCCGGCGACCGGGTGGCCGTCGCCGCGCCCGGCTATCCCGCCTACGTCAACATTCTCGAGGCGCTCGGCTGCGTCTGCGTCCCGCTCGAAACGACGGCGGCGACACGCCATGCGGTGACGGCGCGGATGATCGAAGACGCGCATCATGAAAAGCCGCTCAAGGGCGTGCTGCTGATGAGCCCGGCCAATCCCTCGGGCGTGATGATGACGGACGCGGCCCTGCGCGAGGTCTGCGAGACCTGCGACCGGCTCGGCATCGCCTTCATCTCCGACGAGATCTACCATGGCCTGACCTACGAGCGGCCGGCCGAGACCGCGCTGAAATTCAGCGACGAGGCGGTCGTCGTGAACTCCTTCTCGAAATATTATTGCATGACCGGCTGGCGCGTCGGCTGGCTCGTGGTCCCGGAAGAGCTGGTGCGGCCGGTCGAGCGCCTGCAGCAATCGCTGGCGATTTCCGTGCCGTTCCTGAGCCAGGTCGCGGCCGAAGCCGCCTTCGACGCGCGCGACGAACTGGAGGCGGTGAAGGCGGGCTACGCGCGCAATCGCGCGGCGCTGATGGCGGCGCTGCCGCGGATGGGCGTGACCGATTTCCATCCGCCGGACGGGGCCTTCTACATCTATGCGGACATCGGTCGCTTCACCAACGATTCGCTCGATTTCTCCAAGCGGCTGCTGGAGGAAGCGGGCGTCGCCGCGACGCCGGGCGTCGACTTCGACCGCGCGCGCGGCCATCGCACACTGCGCCTGTCCTATGCAGGGTCCGAAGCCGACGTCGCCGAAGCGATCGGGCGCATGGCGGATTGGCTGAAGGGCAGGGGATAGGGCGGCGTTGCGCCTGTTCGGGGGAGCGGAGAAACCTTCACGGCGCCGACAAGCTACGACGCCATCGCCCCCATCACGCGCCGCAGCGCGGACCAGATCGCGTCCTTGAAGCGCCTTTGCCACGGATCGCCCGCGCGCGCGGGCGTCTTGTCGGCGCGTTCCCGGCAATCGGGCGACAGCACGACCACCGCCGCCTCGCCGTCGGTGAAATAACGGTCGCCGCCGCCGTTGCGGCCGTCGAGCGTCGGGCCGACGCCGGCGATCTCGTAGAGATTTTCGACCATGCCGGCGCTGGCGAGCTGCTCGGCGACGAAAGCGCGCTCCGCATCCACGTTCGGCGCGATGTGATGCGTCACCTGCAGCGTGTAGTGGCTGAAGCCGACGCCGCGATCGAACGAGGCCGAGCCGAGCCACGAAGGCCTCTGCCCGTCGTCCGATTGAGCCACGCGCCACAGGCGGATGTGATGACGCCGGTCCGCGCTGCCGCCCTCGCTCTTCTCGAAGGCGAGGTCTTCGCGCCGCCCGTCGTAATAGAGCGGGCTGACCGGAGCCGCCGGATAGGGACGGCGCAGGGCGACGCTGCCGACGATGCGCAGCGCCGTGTCGAGCGTCGTCGGATTGGCGGCGGACCAGCCGGCGGCGTTGAAGGCGCACACCACGTCGCTTTCCGAGCCGACGATGCCGAAATTGATGGGATCGCCGGGAATGTCGGCCGAGGTGCGCGTGACCATCGCGCGGCCGGCCAGGCCGCTCTTGTCCTCGTGACGCCAGAAAACGGGCAGGGCGAGATAGGCGAGCCCCGCCCAGAGAATGAGTCCAAGGCCGATCGCGCGCGCTATGCGGCTCCGGCGGTCGCGCCAATGCGCAGGGGGTGTTGAGCCCATGCTCTGACGCTCTATCTGTGCGTCCATCTCGCGGCTATCCTGCCGCATCTCCCCCGAAACCGGAAACTCCGCATGACCTCGATGTTCGATCCGATCGCGCTCGGCGCGATCAACCTGCCCAACCGCATCGTCATGGCGCCGCTGACGCGCAATCGCGCCACCATGCCCGGCCGCGTCCCGAACGCGCTGATGCGCGATTATTACGCCCAGCGCGCCTCCGCCGGCCTCATCATCACCGAGGCGACCTCCGTCTCGCCGCAGGGCGTCGGCTATCCCGCGACGCCCGGCTGCTGGTCGGACGAGCAGACCGCCGGCTGGAAGCAGGTCGTCGAGGGCGTGCACGCCGCCGGCGGCCGCATCATGATGCAGATCTGGCACGTCGGGCGCATCTCCGATCCGCAATATCACGACGGTCAGCCGCCGGTCGCGCCGAGCGCGATCGCTGCGCAGGGCCACGTGAGCCTGTTGCGTCCCAAGCGGGATCTGCCCGTGCCGCGCGCGCTCGAGACGGACGAGATCGCGGGCGTCGTCGCCGCCTACAAGCGCGGCGCGGAGAATGCGAAGAAGGCCGGCTTCGACGGCGTCGAAATCCACGGCGCCAACGGCTATCTGATCGACCAGTTCCTGCAGGACGGCTCCAACAAGCGCACCGACCGCTACGGCGGCTCGATCGAGAATCGCGCGCGCCTCATGCTCGAGGTCGCCGACGCCTGCATCGACGTCTGGGGCGCGAACCGCGTCGGCATGCATGTCGCCCCGCGCTGCGACGCGCATTCGATGGGCGACAGCGATCCGGCCAAGACCTTCGGCTATGTCGCGAGCGAACTCGGCAGGCGCAAAATCGCCTTCATGTTCGCGCGCGAATCCCTGAAGGAGCCGCGCCTCGGCCCGCAATTGCGCAAGGCCTTCGGCGGCCCCTGGATCGCCAACGAGGGCCTCACGCGGGAGACTGCGGCCGACGTGCTGGCGAACGACGAGGCGGACGCCGTCTCCTTCGGCAAGGATTTCATTTCCAATCCCGATCTCGTCGAACGCCTCAAGCGGAATGCGACGCTGAACGCCTGGGACATGGCGACCTTCTATTCGGAAGGCCCGGTGGGCTACACGGATTACCCGGCGCTGGAGAAGGTCCCGGCCTGACCCGAGCGTCATCCCTGACGACCGAACTCGATCAGGACCCGGAATTGGCGATTGCGGCCTCTGGATCCCGGCTCTTCGCTGCGCTTCGGCCGGGATGACAGGGGAGGTGCAACGACTGTCATCCCGGACGGCCGAAGGCCGATCCGGGATCCAGCCCTTGCGGTTGCGGCTACTCGTCGCCTCAGGCGCGCATGTCGGCGCTGGCGACCCAATTGCCGTGGAATCCCGGCGGCACGCGATGGGGAATGCGCACGCGCGCAACCGGCGCGTCCTCGAAACGCGTCGCGTCGATGATGACGAGTTCGGTCGTCTCATCGTTCATGTCGACGACGAGGCCGATCAGCCAGCCGTCGCCCTCGGCCGCGTCGTCGCTGCGCGGCGCGAACACGAATTCGCCGGGATGATGGTTCGCGCCGAAGTCGTGGACCTCGCGCTTGCCCGTTTCCAGATCGTGCTTGAAGAGCTGCGTCCGCGCGATGGCGAAATCGCCGTCGGGCAGCGCCATGGTGAAGGCGTAGCGGTAGGGCTGGCCGAAACGCCGCTCGTCGGGCCGCGGGAATTCCTGCGGCGTCGCGTCGATCGTGCGCACGTCGATCGTCTTCGCGCGGGGGTTGATCGTCCAGCGCTGCAGGCCGAGGCTGCGGCCGTTCGGCCCGCCCGTCTCCTCCGCGAACATCGTCTCGTAGACGCAGGCGTCGAGCACGACGTCGCCGTTGGGCGCGTCATAGGCGTTGGCGACATGGAAGATGTAGACCGGCGGGCAGTCGATCCAGACGATCTCGTCCGCGCGGCCCGCGCGCGGCAACAGGCCGACACGCGCCCTGTGCTCCGGGTTCCAACGATAGGGGAACCTGTGGCCGGCGAGCAGCGCCTTCGTCGAGAAAGTGACCGGGAGGTCGAGAATGATCGCGTATCGTTTCGTGATCGCGCAATCGTGGATGGAGGGGCCGTGCTCGACCTTGATCGGCAGTTCGCGCGTCACGCGGCCTTCGGGAGAAACGACGACGTGGCGGATCGTCGTCATGTCCGGGCCTTCGTAGCAGATGCCGTGGAACTCGCCGGTCAGCGGATCGCGGTGCGGATGGGCGGTGAAACTGCCGTTCAGCGTGTCGCCGAAGCGCTCGTAGGCCTGATCCTCGAGCGTGTCGCCGAGCGACACCGGATAGCTGCCGGCCTCGACCAGCGCCCAGGCGCGGCCGGCGATGCCGACGACATTGGTGTTCACCGTGTCGAAGATGTGGCGGGGGCCCGGCGCCGCCGGAAGACCCGTGGCCGCGGCGACCGCGTTCGACCTGATCCAGCGATTGCGATACCAGAGCGCCTTCCCGTCGCGCAGGGCCAGGCCGTGCACCATCCCGTCGCCCGCAAACCAGTGATAGCCCTTGGGGTCCGGCTTGGCCGGATTGGGGCCGATGCGCAGGTAGCGCCCGTCGAGCTCGCGGGGGATGGCGCCGACGACGTCGAGTTCCTCGAGCGTCAGCTCCTGCTTCATCGGCTCGTGAATGGCGTCGAGATAGGCGCTGCTTTCGTCGGGCAGGCGCGCGCGGTTGAAGCTGGCGACGGCCTCCACGCCCTTGGCCACGGTCTCGCGGACGAAGCTCTCGATTTTCGACATGAACGGCCTCCCTCGAATGTTGATCGTATTAACATACAGCAAATGATAACACTGTCAACATGACTGATCTGACCGATGGAAATGGCTCGTATCACCATGGCGACCTGCGCGCGGCGCTGATCGCGGAAGGGCTGCGTCTGCTGGACGGGCAGGGCGGCGGCGAACTGTCGCTGCGCGCGGCCGCGCGCAACGTCGGCGTCAGCGCCACCGCCGTCTACCGGCACTTTCCCGACAAGGACGCGCTTCTGGCGGCGCTGGCGGAGGAAGGTTTCCGCAGGCTGGGCGAGGCGCAGCGCGCGGCTTTCGACGCCGCGCCCGCGGGCGGCGGCACGGCCTTCTGCGCGACCGGCGCCGCCTATGTGCGGTTCGCGCTGAAAAACCCGGCCTTGTTCCGGCTGATGTTCTCCGGGCCGGCCATGGCCTCCCGGCAATCGGACGCGGCGACGTTCCTGCGCGCGAACGCCACGGCGCTGGCGCCGGCCGGCGTCGATCCGAAAGTATTCGCGCTCCGGGCGTGGTCAGTCGCGCACGGGCTCGCCATGCTCATGCTCGACGGGCTTGCGCCCGCCGACGACGCCATGATCGACAGGGTCATCGCCTCGCAATTGCAGGCGCGGGACTGAGCCGGGGACGACGGGATCGCGGAAATGCGCGCCGAGTCCGGCCCGGCGCGCTCCTCTCGCTCAATTGCCCGTGATCGAGGCCTTGGCGCGCTGCCACCAGCCGCCCTTCTTGGGGGCGTTGGGGTCGGCCTCGGTGATCACGCGGCCGATGTCGGCGCGCGGCTGCTCGATCGCGCGCGGCGGCTGCGGCGCAGGCGCCGGCTCCGGTTCGGGCTGCGCGATCACGGCCGGCGCGGGCTCTTCCGCCGGAGCGCTCTCCGGGACGGGTGCCTCCGCATGCGCCGGCTCGACCAGTTTCAACTCGGGCTGGCGCGGCGCCGGTTCCTCGGCCGCGGGCGTCTCGGCCGTGGGCGTCGCCTCGGCCGGCGCGGCGGCGACGGGTTCTGGCGCCTCCGCCTGCTGGCTGTCCGGCGCGTGGAACGGCTCCGGACGATCGGAATTTTCGCGCGCCCAGAAGCCCGCGCCCGAACGTTCGGCCGGAATCTCGGCCTGCAGGAAATCGCCGTTGGCTTCGGCGACGACCGCGAGGCCCTCGTCGGAGGGCTGCGGCGCGTCGGCTGCGATCGCGCCTTCGCGCTCCCCGCCACGCCCGCGACGCCGCCGCCGCCGGCGGCGGCCACGGCGCTGGCCGTCCTCGCCCTCCTCGTCGCGTTCCTCGCGGGCGCGACGGCCTTCGGCCGAGCTTTCGTTTTCGTCCTCGCCTTCGTCGCCGTCGCCTTCGGCTTCCGCCGCCTCGTCGGCGTCCTCCTCGTCGAGCGCCTCGTCGGCCTCGTCGACTTCCTCGTCGGCCTCGAGCAGGGCGGGGTCGACGAACATCGGTTCCGGCGTGCCGGTCGCAGGCTCGCCGCGCTCCAGCGCGTGATAGGTCGAGCCCGTCAGCGTATCGTCGGCCATGACGAAGATTTCGACGCCGAAGCGGCGCTCGATCTCGCGCAGGTGCGCCCGCTTCTGGTTGAGGATGTAGAGCGCGACATTCGTGCGCGTCTTCACGATGATGTTGTGCGAGGCGCTCTTGATGAGCGCTTCTTCCAGCACGCGCAGCACATGCAGCGCGATCGACGACGTCGAACGCACCGTGCCCGCGCCCGCGCAATGCGGGCAGGGCACCGTCGAGCCTTCCAGCACGCCGGTGCGGATGCGCTGCCGCGACATTTCGAGCAGGCCGAAATGCGAGATGCGGCCGACCTGGATTCTCGCGCGATCGTTCTTCAGCGCGTCCTTCAAGCGACGCTCGACCGCGCGATTGTTGCGCGGCTCCTCCATGTCGATGAAGTCGACGACGATGAGGCCGGCGAGATCGCGCAGGCGCAACTGGCGCGCGACCTCGTCGGCCGCCTCCAGATTGGTGCGCAGCGCCGTGTCCTCGATATTGTGCTCGCGGGTCGAACGGCCCGAGTTCACGTCGATCGCGACCAGCGCTTCCGTCTGGTTGATGACGAGATAGCCGCCGGACTTCAGCGTTACCTGCGGCGAGAACATCGCGTCGAGCTGCGTCTCCACGCCCGACTTCACGAACACGCCCTGCGGCTCGCGCCACATGTGCACGTTGCGCGCGTGGCTCGGCATCAGGAGCCGCATGAAGTCCTTGGCCTCGCGGAAGCCGGTCTCGCCGGACACGACGACCTCGTCGACCTCCTTGTTGTAGAGATCGCGGATCGCGCGCTTGATGAGCGAGCCTTCCTCGTAGACGAGCGTCGGCGCCGAGGAGCGCAGCGTCGTCTCGCGCACCGTCTCCCACATGCGCATCAGATATTCGAAGTCGCGACGCACTTCCTGCCGCGTGCGCGAGGCGCCGGCGGTGCGCAGGATGACGCCCATGCCGTCCGGCACTTCGAGATCCTGCGCGATGGTCTTCAGGCGCTTGCGGTCGCCGGCGTCGGTGATCTTGCGCGAAATGCCGCCGCCGCGCGCCGTGTTCGGCATCAGCACGGAATAGCGGCCGGCGAGCGACAGATAGGTCGTCAGCGCCGCGCCCTTGTTGCCGCGCTCTTCCTTGACGACCTGAACGAGCAGCACCTGACGGCGCTTGATGACTTCCTGGATCTTGTACTGCCGGCGCAACCTCGGTTGGCGACGGGGCATTTCCTCCATCGCGTCGCCGCCGATCTGCTCGACGTGTTCTTCCTCGTCTTCGTCCTCGTCGTCGGACGTTTCGTCGTCGCGTTCCTCGATGCGGCGCGCCTTCGTCTCATGGTCGGGCGTCTCGCCGGCTTCCTCGCCGTCCATGGCGGCGTCGGTCTCGGAAATGGTGGCGTAGCCCTCCGCGTCGACGGCGAGCGTATGCGCTGCGTCTTCGTCCTGCGCCTCCCCAGCGACGCGCTCGGAAGGCGCGGGCGCTTCGGCGGCTTCGACCACGGCGATCTCGACCGGCGCTTCCGCGACGACGGCCTCGGCGGTCGCGACGGGCGGCTCGGCTGCGAGGGCTTCGGCAGGCTGCGCCTCGGCGACAGCGCCCTCGGCAGGGGCTGCGGTTTCGTCATGAACCCCGGCTTCGGCGGATGTCGCAACTTCGGCGATCGCCTCGCCTTCGGCCGGCGCGGCGCCGTCCTCGCTCAGGGGCGCCGCCTCGGAAATCGTCTCGTCGGCGTGCGACTGGCGGCGGGCTTCGCTGTCGCGACCGCGGCGGCGGCGGCTGCGGCGCGGACGCTGCTCCTCTTCCTCGTCGGCGTGGGAGGCGGCTTCTTCCTCGAGCAGCGCCTGCCGGTCGGCGACCGGAATCTGGTAATAGTCGGGGTGGATTTCGGAGAAGGCGAGAAACCCGTGCCGGTTGCCGCCGTAGTCGACGAAGGCGGCCTGCAGGGACGGTTCGACCCGCGTGACCTTCGCCAGATAGATGTTGCCGCGCAGCGGCTTCTTGGAGGCGGATTCGAAATCGAATTCTTCGACGCGATTACCTCTGAGCACCACCACCCGGGTTTCTTCCGGATGAGATGCGTCGATCAGCATTTTGTTGGCCATTGCAAACTCTTTGGCGCGTTCCGCCGGGCGGCGCCGCACGTCCTGCCGGGCTCGAATTCGGCCGGGGCTGGAGTGCGCGGCTCCGCTGTGGAGCTGTCACGCGCGATGTTCGAGGATGTGGAGAGGTTGTGAAAACGGGCCGGCGCGCGTTGTCAGGCGCGGCGACGGTCCCGGAATGGAAGGCGGCGACCTGTCGAACGCCCGCCGCGAATGCGGCGGATGGCGTCACGGTCCGAACGGACGAGGCGGCTTCGAGAGCCGTTCGCGTCGTGGTCGGATGTGAGTAGCCAGCGTTCACTTTAGGTCTCTTGGCCCGGAAAGGCCGGGAGGAAACTCGATAGCTGCGAGCCCGCCGCGATCGAGCAAAGCCCTTCGATCCTGCAATCGACTGAAACCTCTGGCTCTTGTCGCTGCTTGGGACTGTCGGGAAACCCATCCGTCCCCGGCGCTTCCCGAGGGAGGCGCGACGCGCGGAACGGACGTTTTCTACATAAGCGATCGGGCGGGCCCTTGGCAAGTTTTATGCTCGACCTGTGGCCTGGCTGCTACAGTCCGCTCATAAAGCGGGCGACGCGGTTACGGAGCATTAACCCTCGCGCTCCTATTCCTTACAAGGACGCAACGGCCGGCCACGCGGACAGCGAGCGATCGAATGGGCCTTGGGCGCCTCCGGACATCTGGCCTCATCGGCCTCGCGCTCGCCGCGCCGCTTCTGCTGGCCGCAGCGCCGGCGCCGGCGCAGGCGGGCGGGCTGCTCGGAGCGCGATCGGCGGCCCGCGACATAGCGGCCGGGGTCGCCGTCACCGCCGCAAATGTCGAACGCACTGGAACGACGGCGAAAATCAGCTTCGACCTCAACCGCGCCGTCGCGGTCGAGGCCTATGTTCTCGCCGACCCCGACCGGGTCGTCGTGGAACTGCCGGAAGCCTCCTTTCTGATCGATCCGGCGATCGGCCGGGCGCCCGCCGCGCGTGGAAAGGCGGAATCGCCCCCGCTCGTGCCGAGCTTCCGCTTCGGCCAGTTCGCGCCGGGCCGGTCCCGAATCGTTTTCGACCTGTCCGAGCCGGCGCGGATCGTGAAGGCGGTCGCCGTGCCGACCGAATCCGGCGGCGCGGCCCGCCTCGTCGTCGAACTCGCCCAGACGCCGGCCGACGCCTTCCGCGCCGCCGCCCGCGCCGCGCGCGCCGCCCAGTTGCAGAAGGCGCCCGTCCGCGACGAGCCGCCTGAGCAATCGCAGACGCAGACGAAGCCGCTGATCGTGATCGACGCCGGCCATGGCGGCGTCGACATGGGCGCCGTCGGGGCGAAAAACATCTACGAGAAGGACATCGTTCTCGACGTCGCCCGTCGGCTTGCGGCCAAGCTCGAGGCCGGCGGCCGCGCGCGCACGCTGCTCACGCGCAACGACGACGAGTTCATTCCGCTGGGCGACCGCGTGAAAATCGCGCGCAAGGCCAACGCCAAGCTGTTTCTGTCGATCCACGCCGACATGCTGAACGAGGCCTCGGTGCACGGCGCGACCGTCTATACGGTCTCCGACCGCGCTTCCGACGCCGAGGCGGCGCGGGTCGCCGCGACCGAAAACGCCGCCGACAAGGCCGGCGGCATGGCCGAGTCCGAGGAGATCGGCGACGTCAACGACATTCTGTTCGATCTGACCCGCCGCGAGACGCGCGCGATCGGCCATCAGTTCGCGACCAGCCTGATCGACTTCTGGAAGGCCGCCGGGGATTCGAACAAGAATCCCGTCCGCTCCGCCGGATTCGTCGTGCTGAAGGCGCCGGACGTCCCCTCCGTCCTGCTCGAGCTCGGCTATCTCTCCAACGAGCGCGATCTCGCCAAGCTGAATTCCGAAGCCTGGCGCCAGACCGCCGCCGACCGCATCGCCCAGGCGGTCGAACGCTATTTCAACCGGCGCACCGCCGACGCCGACGAACGGACGCCGGCCGCCGAGCGCAACGCCGGATTGGCGGCGCGCTGAGGCCCCGCCGTTCGCGCCGCTCGGCCTGCGCCCTGAATCCACCATAGTTAGTGCGCATCAAGCGCACGCGTTTTCGTGTGGATCGGCCGGCGCGTTGCGTATATGGATGAGCCGCCGGAGCGTAGCGCTCTGTCCGTCGGGGGCGGACAGGTCGGCGTGTCAGCCGCCGCGGATGTCGGGCGCAGGTCGCCTGCGCCGCCCGGCGATGCAAGACCAGGGCGTTTGAGCAGTGACCTTTGCGCAGAGACCATCGATATGCGGATGATCGGCCGCTTTTTCGGCTTCGTGTTTGCGACCGGCGCGATTCTGTTCGTGATCGGCGCGGTGGTCGTCGCCGGCGTCATCTACACCTATTCCAAGGATCTGCCCGACACCGCGCAGCTCAAGAACTACGAGCCGCCGGTGATGACCCGCGTGCATGCGGGCGATGGGTCGATCCTGGCCGAATATTCGCGCGAGCGTCGTCTTTATCTGCCGAGCTACGCCATTCCGCCGCTGGTCAAGCAGGCCTTCATCGCGGCTGAAGACAAGAATTTCTACACCCACAACGGCGTCGACCCCGAAGGCATCGCGCGCGCCGTGATGATCCTGCTGCAGGGCCAGAAGCACGTGCAGGGCGCGTCCACCATCACGCAGCAGGTCGCCAAGAACTTTCTCGTCGGCAACGAGCGCTCGGTGGAGCGCAAGATTCGCGAGGCGCTGATCTCGTTCCGCATCGAGGCCGCCTATCCGAAGGAGAAGATTCTCGAACTCTACCTGAACGAGATTTATCTCGGCCTCGGCAATTACGGCGTCGCGGCCTCCGCGCTGAACTACTTCAACAAGTCGGTGCACGAGCTGACGATCGCCGAAGCCGCCTATCTCGCCGCGCTGCCCAAGGCGCCGAGCGATCTCAACCCGTTCCGCAACCGCGACAAGGCGATCGACCGCCGCAATTACGTCATCAAGCGCATGGTCGAGGACGGCTACGTCTCGAAGGAGGACGGCGACAAGGCGCGCGCCGAGCCGCTCGGCGTCAATCCGCGCGCGCTGTCGCCCAACACCTATGTCGCCGGCTATTTCGCCGAGGAAGTGCGCCGCGAATTGTCGGACCGCTACGGCGACAAGAAACTCTACGAAGGCGGCCTGTCGGTGCGCACGACGCTCGATCCGCAGATGCAGGTCTGGGCGCGCAAGGCGCTGGTCAACGGCCTCGTGCGCTTCGACGAGGCGCAGGGCTATCGCGGCGCCATGCAGCATATCGAGACGGCCGGCGACTGGGGCGCTCCGCTCGGCGCGATCCCGGCGCTCGGCGACGTGAAGCCGTGGCGCCTGGCGGTCGTCCTCGACGCCACGGATTCGCAGGCCCGTATCGGCCTGCAGCCGGCGAAGGAAAAGTCCGGCGAGCTGGCGCGCGACCGCGAGACGGGCGTCATCAATCGCGAGGGCATGGCCTGGACCGGCAAGTCGCCGCGCTCGGCCTTCAGCATCGGCGACGTCGTCTATGTCGAGCCGCTCGACAAGGCGCCGGGCCAGTATCGTCTGCGCCAGGTGCCGGACATCTCCGGCGCGCTCATGGCGATGGACCCCTACACGGGCCGCGTCTTCGCCATGGTCGGCGGCTTTTCGTTCGACCAGTCGGAATTCAACCGCGCCACGCAGGCGCAGCGCCAGCCGGGCTCCGCCTTCAAGCCCTTCGTCTACGCCACCGCGCTCGACAACGGCTACACGCCGTCCTCGGTCATTCTCGACGAGACGATCGAGATCGACCAGGGCAATGGCGAAATCTGGCGGCCGGAGAATTTCGAGGGCAAGGGCACCGGGCCGCACACGTTGCGCTACGGCGTCGAGCATTCCAAGAACATGATGACGGTGCGTCTGGCGAAAGACGTCGGCATGCCGCTGATCGTCGAATACGCCAAGCGTTTCGGCATCTACGACGACATGGCGCCCTATCTGTCGCTGTCGCTCGGCGCGGGCGAGACGACGCTGATGCGCATGGTCACTGGCTATTCCATGCTCGACAACGGCGGCAAGCGCATCAAGCCCTCGCTGATCGACCGTATTCAGGACCGCTGGGGCCACACGATCTACCGGCACGACGAGCGTCAGTGCATCGGCTGCGACGCGGCGAAGTGGGACGATCAGCCCGAGCCGAAACTGATCGACAAGCGCGAGCAGGTGCTCGATCCGATGACGGCCTACCAGATCACCTCGATCATGGAAGGCGTGATCCTGCGTGGCACCGGCCAGAGCATCAAATCGGTCGGCAAGCATCTGGCCGGCAAGACCGGCACGACCAACGACGCCAAGGATCTCTGGTTCGTCGGCTTCTCGCCGGATCTCGCCGTCGGCGTCTACATCGGCTACGACCGTCCGCGCTCGCTCGGTTCCGGCAAGTCCGCGCAGGCGGCGACCTACGCCGCGCCGATCTTCCGCGACTTCATGACGCTCGCGCTGAAGGACAAGCCCGACGCGCCCTTCCGCGTACCGCCGGGCATCAAGCTGATCTCGGTCGATCCCCGCTCGGGCATGCGCTCGTCGGGGCAGGGCTCGATCCTCGAAGCCTTCAAGCCCGGCACCGCGCCGCCCGACACCTATTCGGTTATCGGCGACGCGACCTCGCGCGGCGCGGCGACGGCGCCGGATGTGGATCGCTCGGTGGGTTCGGGCACCGGTGGGCTTTACTGAACGGACGTTAGGCATTAGGCAATCGGCAGTCGTGCAATCGACTGCCGAAAGCCGATTGCCGATCGCCTTCCCCATCCTCCCCGCGGACTTGCCTCTCTTTCCACATGCGTGCTGAACCCGAAGCCCTCGTCGAACAGATCAAGCAGTCCGTGGGACTGCTGAGGAGGCATCTTTGACGTCGAAACATCGACGCGCCGCCTCGCGGAACTGAACGCCAAATCCGAACATCCCGATTTCTGGAACGATCCGGACGCCGCGCAGAAGCTAATGCGCGAGCGCAACGAGCTCGAGGATCGCCTCGGTTCGATCGAGCGATTCGAGCGCGAGCTCGACGACGCGATCACGCTCGTCGAACTCGGCGAGGGCGAGAACGACCCGGCGACCGAAAAGGAAGGCGTCGACGCGCTCAAGGGTCTCGTCGCGGAGGCGCGCCGCCGTCAGGTGGAAGCGCTGTTCGCCGGCGAGGCCGACGGCAACGACACCTATATCGAGGTCCATTCCGGCGCCGGCGGCACCGAGAGCCAGGACTGGGCGCGCATGCTGTTTCGCATGTACGCGCGCTGGGCCGAACGTCACAAGTTCCGTGTCGAGCTGATCGAAGAGACGGCGGGCGAAGAGGCCGGCATCAAGTCCGGCACGCTTCTGGTGAAAGGCCACAACGCGCACGGCTGGTCGAAGACCGAATCGGGCGTGCATCGCCTCGTGCGCATCTCGCCCTTCGATTCCAACGCGCGCCGCCACACCAGCTTCGCCTCGGTCTGGGTCTATCCGGTCGTCGACGACAAGATCGACATCCAGATCAACGAGGCCGACTGCCGCATCGACACGTTCCGCTCGTCGGGCGCCGGCGGCCAGCACGTCAACACCACGGATTCGGCGATCCGCATCACGCATATTCCGACCGGCATCGTCGTCGCCTGCCAGATGGAGCGCTCGCAGCACAAGAACCGCGCGACCGCCTGGAACATGCTGCGCGCGCGACTCTACGAGCTCGAGCTCGAAAAGCGCGAGGCGGAAGCCAACGCCATCGCGGCGTCGAAGACCGACATCGGCTGGGGCCATCAGATCCGCTCTTACGTGCTGCAGCCCTATCAGCTCGTGAAGGACCTGCGCACGGGCGTGACGTCAGGCACGCCCGACGAGGTGCTGGACGGCGATCTCGACGACTTCATGGAAGCGGCCCTCGCCCAGCGCATCCACGGCGGCGGCCCGGAAAAGGTCGAGGATGTCGACTGATCAGGCCGCGATCGCGCTGTCGGCTTTCGCAAGCCGCAGCGCGCGCTGCATGAACGGCTGTTCGATCCTGCGGTAGCTAATGTCGGACAGGACGAGCGTGGCCGCGAATGCGAGCGCCACCAGCGCGGGCCCGTAGGGAACGCCGAACGACGGGCCGATGTAGCCTGCGACGAGGAACGTCAGTCCGAGCACGGGCAATTGCAGAAGGTAGAGCGAATAGCAGCGCTGTCCGCACCAGACCAGCGCGCGGTTCGCGCCGCCGGCGCCATGCGCGGCGCTCCAGGTCAGCAACGCCGCCGCGACGCCGGTGGCGCTCGGCGTCATGCTGCGTTCGAACGCCGTGGCTCGCGACGAGAGAGCGAGAACGACAAGCAGCAGCATTGCCCCCGCGGTTCCCGCGAGGCGCGCATCGAGCGTGAAGCGCCGGGCGAACTGCGGCGCAAGCGCGATGACGAGACCCCAGCCGAAACTGTCGAGACGGCAGATCGACCAGTAGTAGGGCGCATGGAAGCCCACGAACGCGTCGCAGCCGAGACGGATGAGCGGCGCGAGGACGATCCAACTCCAGCCGATGCGCCAGACCGCGCGGGCGCTCAGCTTCGTCATCATCAAGGGAAGCAGCAGGTAGAATTGCTCCTCCACCGCCAGCGACCAGGTCGGACCGAACCACGCCGCGACCCCGCCGGTGAGGCCGGCGAACCAGTTCTGCAGGAACGCGAGATATACCCAGGCCGGGTAGGGCGCGGCCCACAGCCAGGTCTTCAGCCCGACGCAGGCCATCCACAGGCCGTAAAGACCGAAACCGAAGGCGACCACGATCCAGTAGAGCGGCAGGACGCGCATGGCGCGGCGCATGTAGAATGTCCTGACGGCGCCGGGTTCGGCGCCGCGCCGCGCCAGCCCGGACGCCAGGAGGTAGGCGGAGAGGACGAAGAAGACGTCGACGCCCGCTCCTCCGCTGTCGCCGATGCGGGCGACGAGGGCGCTGGCGCCGATCCAGTCGAAGAAGCCGGTCAAGGACAGGAAATGCGCTTGCGCCACCAGAAGGACGGCGGCGCCGCGCAGGGCGTCGATGGGCTCGCTTCGCTGGGACATGGCCTCGAACCGTGCCATGCCCGCATTAATGCGGGCTTACGCGCGTTTTGGCGTCAATCCCTGGCCGTCAGCAGCCGCGCCGCTTTCACGAAGCGCGCGGGATCGGTCGCCTCGTCGTCGATGCGCACTTCGTAGTGCAGGTGCGGCCCGGTCGAACGGCCCGTCGAGCCGACGCGGCCGATAACGTCGCCGGCCTTCACGATCTGTCCGTCCGTCACCGCGATCGCCGACAGATGGCCGTAGCGCGTCGACAGGCCGTTGCCGTGGTCGATCTCCACCATATTGCCGTAGCCGCCGGTCCAGGCCGCGGTCACGACCTTGCCGCCGGCGGTGGCGCGCGCCGCCGTTCCGGTTTCCGCGCGCATGTCCATGCCCGAATGCAGGGCAGGGCGGCCCAGAAACGGATCGGTGCGATAGCCGAAGGTCGAGGTGACCTCGATCGGCCCCGACAGCGGCTTGCGCACGGGCACATAAGGCAGCACGCGGCGAATGCGGTCGAGCGCGACGAAGGCGTCCTGGACCCTGGCGAGCTGGCGCTCGAACGGCGTGCCGCGGTCATCGAGCCCGGCGGGAATGAACGGGCCGCCCATGGCCGTTTTCGCGCTGTCCGGCGCCTTGAGGCGGCTGGCGGAAAGGCCGGTTTCCGCGATGACGGATTCCAGTTGCTCCGCCTTGCGCTGCGCGGGTCCTGCAAGCGCGGCCAGCGCGTCGACCTGCTTGCGTTCGATGCGGTCGAGCGAGGCCGCCAGCAGCTCGATGCGGGCGTCCGTCGGCATGTCGGCGTCGGCGGCGTGGGCCAGCAGCCGGTTCGGCTCGGGCGCAAGTTCGCTGGAGCGCAGCGACTGGCGCGGCTCGGTCGACTGGCCGCGCAGCTCGAAGCCGTCGGGGCGCGGCTTGTCGGCTTTGAACGGCAGGTCGTCCATCGGCTGGGGCAGCGGCGCGAAGCCGTTGGCCTTGATTTCGGGGCCGCCGGCGGCGAGCGGCGCCCGTTTGCCCGCATCGGCGGCGCGTGGCGTGGCCCTGGGCGACGACGGAGCGATCGAGGCGGTCGTTTCGGCCGACAGGCCGATACGGTCGCCGAGCGCGGCGACGATCGCCGTGCGCGTCTCCAGTTGCGCCTCGCGCGCGATGAGGTGCTGGATCTTGCCCTCGAAGGAGTCCTGGTCGAGCAATTGCCGGCTCGTCACGCGGTCGAGCTGCAGCCGCATGGCGGCGAGCCGGTCCTCGTAGGCGTATTGCTGGCGCGCCTGGCGGGCCATCAGCGCGGCGACCATGTCGTCGCGGAAAAAGAGATAGGCGGTCGCGCCGAGATAGACCGCGCCGAGCAGGGGCAGGCCGGCGGCCAGCCCGTAGAGGACGCCCGGGCGCAGCGCGAACCGCTTCTGCCGGCCGCCGCGCGAAACAGAGAAAAAGAAATGGCTTTCCGGCTCTTTCGCCGAAGGAAAATGCGTACGTGCGGACATGGCTCACTCCGGACGCAGTCCGGCCGCGTCCGCAGCCATCAGAAACCATTAAGGTTAATGCTTCGGAAAACGGGGCTCAGGCGTCGACCGGCGCCGGGCGGCTGGCCAGCACCTTGTCCACGCGCTTGCCGTCGAGATCGACGATTTCGAAACGCCAGCCCATCGTCTCGATCTCGTCGGCCAGTTCCGGCATGCGCTTCAGCCCGGAAATCACGAAGCCGGCCACCGTCTCGTAGTCGCGGTCCGGCGGCAGGGCGAGGCCCAGGCGATCGGCCATTTCGTCGGCGGGCATGGCGCCGGAGAGAAGCCATGAGCCGTCCTTGCGCCGCACCGCGTCGGGCTCGGGCTGGTCCGAGCGGAACTCGCCGGCGATGGCGTCGAGAAAATCCGCCGGCGTGACGATGCCTTCGAAATGGCCGTATTCGTCGTGAACCAGCAGAAGCGGCGTGTGGGCGTCGCGCAGGGCTTCCAGCGCCTCCAGCGCGTCGACGGTGTCGGGCAGGACCGGCGCCGCGCGCAACGCCGTGCGGATGTCGAACGGCTCGCCGGCCAGGGCGCGCGCCAGCAGGTCGCGCGTCTCGACGACGCCGATCATCCTGTCCGGTCCGCCCTCCGCCACGGGAATGCGCGAGTGCGGATAGGCGGTCAGCGCCCGCCGGATGGTGTCGGGCTCGTCCGACAGGTCGATCCATTTCACGCGCGTGCGCGGCGTCATGATCTCCCGCACGTCGCGAGCGCCGAGCCTCAGCACGCCGGAAATCATCGCCCGCTCGCCGGTTTCGATCACGCCTGCGGTCTCGGCTTCCGCCAGCAGGGATTTCACGTCCTGCTCGGTGACGGAGGCGGCGGACCGCTCGTCCGCGCCGAACAGCCGGAAGGCCAGCCGCGCCGAGGCGTCGAGCAGCCAGATCAGCGGCGCCGCCGCGCGCGAAATCAGCATCATCGGCGGCGCGGCCGCGCAGGCGATCGCCTCGGGGTCGCGCAGCGCGACCTGTTTGGGCACGAGTTCGCCGACGACGACCGAAAAATAGGTGATTGCGCCGATCACCAGCGCATAGGCCGACGGTTCGGCGAAGCGCACGGGCGCCCCCCATTGCTCGAAGACGCCCTGCAGGCGGGCGCTCAGGCCCGCGCCGGAGAAGACGCCAGCCAGAATGCCGACGAGCGTGATGCCGATCTGCACCGTGGAGAGGAATCGTCCGGGGTCTTCAGCAAGCCGGAGCGCCTGCGCCGCCCCGCGGCGCCCTTCGTCGGCCATGGCCTTCAGGCGCGGCTTGCGCGCGGAAACGACCGCAAGTTCAGACAGGGCGAACAGGCCGTTGATGGCGATGAGGCAGACGGCGACGACGAGTTCGAGCACGAAATTCCAGCGCGCCGGTTGGTCGCGCTCTCCTTGGCCGGCGATTCTGGATGCTGCGGCGGCGCGCGTCAAACGCCGGCCGATCCGGCTTGCCACCCGGCGGCGCCCCGCCTAAACGTCGCACGTCGAAAAGGAACCCGCTGTGGCCGACTTCCGTCCGAAATCCGATTTCCTCGCCGCGCTGATCGAACGCGGCTACGTGCACCAGTGCTCCGATCTCGAGGGGCTGGACGCCAGGGCCAGGGCCGGCGAGCTGATTTCCTACATCGGCTACGATTGCACCGCGCCCTCGCTGCACGTCGGCCATCTCCTGTCGATCATGATGCTCGCCTGGTTGCAGCGCTCGGGCGGCGGCCGGCCGATTCCGCTGATGGGCGGCGGCACGACGCGGGTCGGCGATCCCTCCGGCAAGGACGAGACCCGCAAGATTCTCTCGATCGAAACGATCGACGCCAACAAGGCCGCGATCAAGCGCATCTTCTCGAACTTCCTGACCTTCGGGGAGGGCAAGACCGACGCCGTCATGGCCGACAACGCCGAATGGCTGACGAAGCTCAACTACATCGAGTTCCTGCGCGACGTCGGCCGACATTTTTCCGTCAACCGCATGATGTCGATGGATTCGGTGAAGCTGCGGCTGGAGCGCGATCAGGAACTGTCGTTCATCGAGTTCAACTACATGTGCCTGCAGGCCTACGATTTCGTCGAACTCAACCGGCGCTACGGCTGCCTCGCGCAGATGGGCGGCTCGGACCAGTGGGGCAATATCGTCACCGGCATCGACCTCGGCCGCCGCATGGGCACGCCGCAGCTTTTCGCGCTCACCGCGCCGCTGCTGACGACGGCGTCCGGCGCCAAGATGGGGAAGACGGCGGCGGGCGCCGTCTGGCTCGAGCCCGACATGCTCAGCCCCTGGGACTACTGGCAGTTCTGGCGCAACGCGGAGGACGGCGACGTCGCGCGGTTCCTCAAGCTGTTCACCTTCCTGCCCATGAACGAGATTGCGCGCCTTGCCGCGCTCGGCGGCGCCGAGGTAAACGAGGCCAAGAAGGTTTTGGCGAACGAAGCCACCGCGCTCGTCCATGGCCGCGCAGCCGCCGAACAGGCCGCCGAAACCGCGCGAAAAACGTTCGAGGAAGGCGTCGCCGCCGACACGCTGCCGACGGTGGAGATTTCAGCCGCCGAGATGGACGCTGGCGTCGGCGTTCTCACCGCTTTCGTGCAGGCGGGCCTCGTGCGCCCCACCGGGACAGGGCGCCGCCGGATCCACCGGCGGCGGCCTCGGGGCAACAGGCCGCCCGGCAGGCCCGAACGCGCGGAGCCGCCCGCCCCCCCCCTGCGCCAGCAGCAGCCAGCGGGGCACGTTGCCTCGACCGGCGAGGCGCGTCGGCAGATCAAGGGCGGCGGCCTGCGCGTCAACGACGCGCCGGTCAGCGACGAACGCGGCGTGCTGCGCGCCGCCGACATGCGCGACGGCGCGATCAAGCTGTCGCTCGGCAAGAAGAAGCACGTGCTACTGAAGGCGCGATAGGGCGACTATCGACAGAGAGCAGACAAGGAAGCGCGCGATCCGTGTGTCCGCTTCAAATGCATCGCATTGACCTTCCAGCGCTCTAGATTTCGCGTTTCGAAATGCCGAAGCGCTGGTTGGAAATCCGACCTCCGCTAAGGACATAGACTCCCACCGAAATCACAAGGATCGACAGCCAGTCCAGAGCGGTCGGCCATTCGCCGAGAACAGGAATCGCCATGACGCCGGTTGCAACCGGCGTCAGTGCGACGAATGCGGCTCCGCCTGTCGCGCCGAGGATCGCGACCGCGCGTCCGTATAGAAGCAACGCCACGATTGCAGTCAGAATGCCTTGGACGACCGCTTGAAGAGCGATGGCGGAGAACGGCGCATTGAAAACTGCGGCGCCATTCAAGAATGCATAGGGAGGAAGGTAGAGGAGCAGCGAGCCGACAGCGGCGATCGACGCCGCGTGAAGCCCGTCGACGCCCGCCCGCTTCATCACGACTGTGAAGCAGGCCCATGCAGCGCCGGCCAACAGGAACATGGCGTCGCCGATATTCTGGCGTGCGCCGATGCTGGCGCCGCTGCCCCATACGATTGCGACGACGCCAAGCCCGATAAGCGCGATTCCTGCCCATTTCGCTGCGCCGAGACGATCGTTGAGAAAAAGGATCACGAGCAGCGCAACGAATAACGGGCTCGAGCCGGGATACAATGCGCCGGCATGCGCGGCCGGCGCAAAAAGTAGGCCCGCATTGACCAGCAGCACGGGCGGCGCGCCGCAACCCAGAACGATCGCCGCGACGCCGCCCCAGCCGAGCCTGTCGAGCGCGAGACCCTTTCTGACGAGATGCGGCGCCAGCAACACGCCGGCCACGACATACCTGATCGCGACCACGTCCCACGGGGTGAGCGCGCCACGTACGCCAAGTCGTGACACGACGATGAAGGCCGCCCAGATGCATACCGCCGACAAGCCGTATAGAGCGCCGCGCGTATAATTGATCGGTTCTTTGGCCGTCATGGAATCGCCCTGCGAATGCGTGAAGACCCGGCGGCGGCTCAGCTCTCGAAAATCAGGCAGGTGGTCGTGCCATGAGCGAGCAGCCTGCCTTTGCCGTCGGTGACCCGGCCGTCGGCGGTTCCAATGCGCCTGCCGCAATTCAGGACTTTGCCTTCGACCCTGATTGCGCCCGTCTCCGGGGTGATCGGCCGAACCAGAGAAATCTTGAACTCGAGCGTCGTCTGGCTGACGCCCTTGTCGAGCATCGATTGGATCGCCAGACCCATGGCGCTGTCGAGTAGGGTAGCCGTCAAACCGCCGTGCACAGTGCCGGCGGGATTAAGGTGGGCGTCGGTCGGCTCGAGCGTGATGACGACATCGCCGCGCCCGGCCTCCACGACGTCATAGCCGAGTGTCTTCGCGATCGTATTGAGCGGCAAGGCGCCGCTGGCGAGGCCCTGCACGAATTCCAACCCGCTCATCTCTCTTTGCCGAGCCGCGCTCACAGTCCCGTATGTCTTCGCAGGCATCGCCGACGTCCCCTTCTTCATCTGTTCTTCGAATTCTTTCGCCGCAATGCCGAGGGCGGTCGGCCGTAGAGCCTTGAGAAGGCGGCGCTCATGCGCCGCGCGTTCGAAAAGCCGGACCTTCGCGCGACGCTCTCGATCGGCAGATCGCTCGTATCGAGCAGGCGCTTGGCGCGCTGGATGCGGAGCGACATCGCCACCTGCAAGGGAGAGGCGTCGAGGTGTCGCGCAAACAGACGCGTCAGATGCCGCGCTCCGACGCCGACACGTTCGGCCAGTTGCTCCACCGTGCCGTCATCCAGCGCGCCATTTTCGACAAGGGCCAACGCCCGCTCGACCGTGGTCCGCGTTCCCTTCCATGCCGGACAGAAAGGCGCCGTCTCCGGGCGGCATCTGAGGCAGGGACGAAAGCCGGCGTTTTCGGCAGCCGCGGCGCTCCGATAAAACCGGACGTTCGCGGGAAGCGGGGTTCGCGCCGGACATATCGGCCGGCAATAGACGCCGGTTGTCTTGACGCCTACGAAGAATGCGCCGTCCAGTGCGGCGTCGCGGCGGCGGAGAGCTTCGTATTGCGCCTCGAAATCGAGCATGATCCGCTATAGCGGCGGCGTTTTCCGACGGCCAGCCTTGCAACGATGACCGCGTCCGGAATCGACCGAAAGCGGACGTAGCGCGCTTAGGTGCGATGACCGAAATGCTGCCTAATCAACTCTTGCGCCTCATGCCACAGTGCGGGCGATCCGCGCTGGATCGTTGGACCATACCGTTCCAGAACCTGTTGCTCCGTTACTCCATTCTCCGTCCAAGTCCCGCCGCCCGCTAGCGTGTTCAGAAATAGCGGCTGAAGGCGGTCGAGAGCCTTTGCGAAGCGCGCGGATGGGGTCTCCGCCGCCTCGAATTCGCGCCAGAGCGCAAGTAATTTGTCGCCTTGCTCGCCGGGAAGGAGTCCAAAAATACGTTCCGCCGCGTGCTGCTCCGCAACTTCGAGCGCCGCCATGTCGATTCCAGCGACGTGTATTGGGGCATCGCCAGCATCAATTTCCACTATGTCATGAACCAACAACATCTGAATGACTCTTGCCTGATCGATGTCCTCAGCGTGCTCAGAGAGGACGAGAGCGAACATTGCGAGATGCCATGAATGCTCAGCAGAATTCTCTCTACGAGCCCCATTGGCCAAGCGGGATTGGCGAACCACAGATTTCAATTGGTCTAATTCAGCCAAAAAGGCGAGTTGCTGCCGAATCGCCTCTGTTGCTGTCGCCACTGCGCAACCTCCAACCGTCCGCCACGATCTTAGGCATCAAGGTACTGTCCGCAATCCGCCCATTGCAGACGTCCAGCGAACCTCACCGCTGCGGCTGATCGCCCACGTTGTCCAGAATGCCGAAAATCTTGCGCAGGAATCCCGGCGCCACAGTCAGCGGGTTGACGCTCACCTGCGGCGCGTTCGCGCGGCCCGTCACCTTGTAGTTCACCGCGAACAGGCCCTCGTTCCAACCGCCGCCGAGCAGCATGCCGACGACGGGAATCTTCGAGAAGAAATTGTTGACGGTGTAGGCCGGCACGAAGGTTCCGTTGAGCGCGATCGTGTTGCGGTCGCTGTCGACGCTGCCTTCCACGGTCAGGCCGATGTTGGGCCCGTTCATCACGCCGTCGCGCAGGCTCAGATGCCCGCCGTTGCGCAGGAAGACGACCTGCAGCCGGTCGAAGCCGACGAGCGCCGGATCGACTTTCGCGCCGCCCGGCGTATCCGTGCGCGGCGCGCTTTCGTTGACGAGGCGGCGCAGCGCCGGTTCGTCGCGCAGGCTGAACGAGCGGATTTTCACCGTGCCGACGAGGCCGGTCTGTTCGACGCTCATGACCGCGCTCAGCGCGCCGCCTTCCATGCGCGTGTAGATGTCGAGAAAGGCGAGCAGGGCGCCGGCGTCGGCGCCGCCGACGTCGATCTGCGGCCGGCCGCTGTCGCCCGTCGTCATGCGCACGGAGACGGCGCCGCGCCCGAACTGCCCGCTGGCGACGAGTTGCCGGATCGCGCCGCCGCGCCGCGCCAGCTTGATGTCGGCGTTGGTCAGCGCCTGTTTCGAAAAGCCGGTGACGATCGGCGATTTGAGATCGAGTTCGAAATCGGCGCCTTTCTGCGCGCCGCCGCTGAACTGGTTGAGCGATTTGATATAGGGCCGGGCGTCGATGCTCGCGCCGCGGATCGTCGCGCGGTAGAGATCGCCCGTGCGTTGCAGGTCGATGCGCATGTCATCGCCGGGCGCGAGTTTCGCCTGCGTCAGCCGCACCGCCTGCAGGTCGCCCTGCGGCGAAAGGTCGATCGCGCCTTTCGCCGAAGCGCCGCCTGCTTCGATCGCGAGATTGTCGATCCGCGTCGACTTGTCCCTGTGCACGACGGAGAAGGTCGCGCGTCCCGGCCGCCCGGCCGGCTTCGATATGCCGGGAATGGGGTTGTCGAAGGCCGTGCGCGTCAGGTCGAGCTCGACATTGGCGTCGGTCTCGCTGTCGTCGAGCTTCGCCGACAGTTTCATGCCCATCGGGCCGCTGACGCCTGCCGGGTCCACGCCGAAGCGCGCGCGCGCCGCGTCGTCGATCGTGGCGGTGAGCGTCGCCGTCGCGGCCTTGCCGACATCCTTGCGCAGGTCGAGCGTCGCCGGAGACCCGAAGATTCGTCCAGAGCCCGTCGCGCGCAGCCCCGTGGGGTCGCCGACGACATTGAGCGATCCGTTTTCGAACCTCTCCTTGCCGATGAGATGATCGGCCGCGAAATTCGCGACATTGGCGTTGACGAACACTTTCACGTCGTCGCCGCGCGCGTCCGGGCCGATCTTGAAGTCGACCCGCAATTGCCCGTCGACCTGGCCCTTGAGCGAATTGGGCTCGAGCGGCATGGCCGCAACGTCGCGGATCGCCTCGCGCGTCAGCAGTTCGGAGACCGCGTCGACGGAGCCCGCGACACGCGTCTCAACCCGCGCCGGCGTCGCGCGTCCGCCGTCGTTGTAGGGCAGCGAGAACGAGCCGTTGGCGAGCGTCAGGCGGCGTCCGGGCCCCGTCTGCATCGCGCCGGCGCTCGCCTTGAACAGGACGCTGCGGCCGGTGACCTTGCCGTCGCCGTCGATGCCGACGATATCGGGCACGCCGCGCAGCGCGGTGACGGCGACGCCCGAGAGCTGGAATTCGACCTGCAGCGAATTGTCCGGCGGCGGCCTGTCGAAACGCATCGCGTCCAGCGCGTTCTTGTCGAAGTCGATGCTGAGCTTGGCGCTTTCGATCACGCCCGCATGCGCATGTCCGATCAGCCATGTCCGCGCCGGCGCGCCCATCATGCTCGGCCAGACGCGGAACAGCGC
The DNA here is from genome assembly GCA_036796555.1 of Rhodoblastus sp. Taxonomy (GTDB): domain Bacteria; phylum Pseudomonadota; class Alphaproteobacteria; order Rhizobiales; family Beijerinckiaceae; genus JAJXWB01. The sequence goes on from DAIRCS010000021.1 coordinate 29,360, forward strand.
CCGCAACGGCATCCGCCCGGTGGAGACGCCGAGGCGGATATGCGCGCCTTTCACCCAGTCGAAGGCGCCGGCGGCGGCTGCGGCGACCTCGGGACCGACGAGTTCGATCCGCGCGATGTCGAAGCGCTTGTCGTCGAGGAAGAGCCGCCCGTCGAGGCTCGCCTTCTCGAGGGTCAGGGTCTTCTCGCCCGGCCGCTCGGCGGCGACGGAGCCGGGCTTCGCCAGTCCGAGCGTGACGCCCCAGCCGTCCTCGGGTCGCGGCGGCGACTGCAGCGCGCCTTCCAGCACGAATTGCGTCTCGCCGGCGAAGAATTGCACGGGACTGACGACGATCCGCCGGGCCGTCGGATCCCACCGGAAGGCGCCCGAAATCTCGTCGAAGAACAGCGGCTCGTGATCGGGGTCCTCGAGCCGCAGATAGCCGGGGCCGACCAGCGCGCGGCCCGACGCCTCGCGCAGCTCCTGATTGGCTTCCAGCACGAATTTCAACTGGAACGACAGGCTGGCGTCGCTTTCGACGGGCTGCCGGCGCGCGCCGGCGACGAGGGAGACCTCGTCCATCGACACGCCCTTCACCTCGACGTCGAGCCGTCGCTCCGTCTCCGGCGAGCCCGTCGCCTTGGCGACCGCCGCCAGTTCGCCGTTCGGCCCCGCTGCATGCATGCTGAACGTGGTCGAGCGCCATTCCTTCTCGAAGGCCATGTCGAGATTGTCGAAGGTCCGCGTCCGGCCGGCGGTGCGGTCGTCGACCACGAGCTTGCCGCCGCGCACCGCGACGAGCTGAATGTCGGCGAGCGGCGAGCGCGGGCTGGTCGCCAGATCGAAGAAGGCGCGCAAGGCGCCGGTCGCCTCGCGCAGGATCGCCGAGCGGCGCGGCTTGACGTCGGCGTCGGGCGCGGCGGTCGCCGGCCCGGGCGCCGGACGGCTGAGAATGATGGCGTCCTCGTTCGGCGCGCCGGCCGAAATGGCGAGCGCGCCATCGGGCATCACGAGCAGGCGGACGACGAGGTCGAACACTTCCAGCCGGCGCGGCATGGCCTGCATCTTCAGGAGCGCGACCGGATCGAGCGAAAGCTCCGCGCGCGGGGCCTCGACGACCGTGCGCCCGCCGGCGACGGCCTGCAGATGGTCGACCGTGATCGTCGGCCCGTGCTCGGTCCGCGCGATGTGCGTCGCGCCGAACGAGAATTGCACGCCGTCGAACCGCTGGCTGAGCGCTGTCGCGACCCGCGCGCCCAGTTCGTCCACCTCGATCGGGCCGAATTGGAGCCGCACGAGCAGCGCGGCGAAAGCCGCCGCGGCGATCAGCGCGCAGCCGGCCGCCGTCCAGCCGAGGACGAACAGCCCGCGCCGCAGCGGGCGCCACTTCAGAACGCCGCGCGCGACAGCGCCGACGCCGAGCGACCAGCGGCGCAAGGAAACCGAAATGTCGGCGAAAGACAGACGGCGCCTCCCTGGATCGTCCGGCGTCGGTTTAAGGCTTTGCGGCCGCGCAGGCGCGTTCTGCGTCGGCCTGAGCTGGGCCGCGACTCGCCCGCACACTATATGCTGCGCGCTCTCCGCACGATAATCGGCGGGCGTCCGGCTTCGTTTGGCCGGGCAATGGGACGAAAGGAAGGCGAATGGCGCAAATGCCGGCGGTTGGCGCGAAAGCGCCGGATTTTCATCTGGAGAGGGACGGCGGCGGCAAGGCGAAGCTGGCCGATTTCAAGGGCCGCAAGCTCGTCCTCTATTTCTATCCCAAGGACGACACGACAGGCTGCACGCAGGAAGCGAAGGATTTCTCGGCCCTGGCTGGGGAGTTCGACAAGGCGGGCGCCTCGGTCGTCGGCGTCTCGCCCGACAGCGCGAAAAAGCACGACAGGTTCAAGGCCAGGCACGAGCTGGCGGTCGCGTTGCTCTCGGACGAATCCACCGCGACGCTGGAAGCCTATGGCGTCTGGAAGGAAAAGAGCATGTATGGCCGCACCTACATGGGCGTCGAGCGCACGACCTTCCTGATCGACGGCAAGGGCGTGGTCCGCCAGATCTGGCCGAAGGTGAAAGTGGCGGGTCACGCCGCCGCGGTGCTGGAGGCAGTCAGAGGACTGAAGTAATCAGATATCGACGACCTCGCCGATCTTCGGCATGGAGACCTCGCCGGCCAGCGCGCCCTTGAGCGCCGTCATGGCCGGCAATTCGCCGTGCACGAGGAAGGTTTTCGGCGCGGCAATCTTCTGGCGCCAGGCGATCAGCGACGAGCGCCCGGCGTGCGCCGAAAAGCCGTTGATCGTGTGAACGCTGGCGCGCACCGGAATGCGCTCGCCGAAAATCTGGACGGATTTCTCGCCGTCGATGATCTGGCGGGCCAGCGTGCCCTTGCTGGCGAAACCGACCAGCACGACGCCGCATTCTGGACGCGGGAGATTGCGGCGCAGGTGATGCAGCACGCGCCCGCCCGTCGCCATGCCTGAGCCCGCCATGATGACGGCGCCGGATTCGATGGAATTGATCGCCATGGAATCGCGGCTGAGCTTGGTGAAGCGCAGGCGGGGCGGGGTAAAGGGATCGTCGTTGGCCTCCATCATCGCGGCGATGTCGGCGCGCATGTAGCGGGAGCAGTTCTGCGCGATCTGGGTCGCCGAGATCGCCATCGGCGAATCCACGAAAATCTGGATGTCCGGCGGCAACTTGCTCTGTCTGAGGCCCTGCTTGAGATAGAACAGCAGTTCCTGCGCGCGTTCGAGCGCGAAAGTGGGGATGATGGCGTTGCCGCCGCGCGCCCGTATGTGCGCGATCGCCTCGTAGAATTCCTCGATCGAGGCTTGAAGCGGCCGATGGTCGCGATCGCCGTAGGTCGATTCCATCACGACCGCGTCGGCTTCTTTCGGCGGATCGGCGTCGTCGAGCAGCGCGCGGCCGGGATCGCCGAGGTCGCCGGAAAAAGCGATGCGCTTTTTCGCGGCGCCCTCGTCGCATTCCACCAGCACGCTGGCCGAGCCGAGAATGTGGCCGGCGTTCGAATAGGTCGCGCGCAGGCCCGGCGCGAGTTCGATCGTCTCGCCATAGGTCACCGTCCGCCCGAACCGGTCGAGGGCGGCCATGGCGTCCTCGAGGCCGTAGAGCGGCTCTTCTTCGGCGCCCTTGGGCTCCCAGCGCGCGGCCTTGCGCATGGAGCGATGCGTGTCTTCCTCCTGCAGCCGCGCCGCGTCGAGCATCACGAGCCGCGCCAACTCGCGCGTCGGCGGCGTGCAGACGATCTCGCCGCGAAAGCCGCGCTTCACGAGCAGCGGGATGCGCCCGCAATGATCGAGATGAGCGTGGGTCAGCAGGATCGTGTCGATCGCGCGCGGATCGAAGCCGAAATCCTGCTTGTTGAGCGCGCGCTCGCTCGCGCCGCCCTGGAACATGCCGCAATCGACCAGCACGCGCCTGCCCGCGGCCTCGATCAGATGGCAGGAGCCCGTCACGTCCTGGTCCGCGCCGTGGAACGACAGTTTCATGTGAGTCTCCCGCTTGCCTTGAGTGTGCGGGCGTCGCGCCGGTCGGGCAAGCCCTCCGCCTTGGCTCCGGCTTGCCAGGAGCGGCCCGACCCGCTCAAGATCGGCGCCAAAGCAAATCGGCTCGGGAGGCCGCGCGTATGGAAACCCCGCTCACTCCGATGGAATTCGCACGCCGCGCGCGCCGCCTCTACGCGGATCGCGAGGCCGTGGTCGACGGCGAACGGCGCTTCACCTATGCGCAATTCCTCGACCGCTGCGACCGCTGGTCGGCCGCGTTGCAGGCGCTGGGCGTCGGCCACGGCGACCGCGTCGCCTATATCGCGCCCAACACGCACGGCCATCTCGAAGCCTATTACGCCGTGCCGCAGATTGGCGCGGTATTGGTGCCGATCAACTATCGCCTGCTGCCGGCCGATTTCGAATACATCATCAATCACAGCGGCGCGAAAATCGCCTGCGTCCACCAGGATTATCTGAAGGACGTCGACAGCATCCGCGCGCGTCTGCCCGATGTCGCGCATTTCGTCGCGCTGGAAGGCGCGGGGGAGGGTTGGCTCGACTACGAGGCGACGCTCGCCGCGCACGGGCCCGGCTTCAAGCCGGTCGAGATCGCCGAGACCGATCTCATCACCATCAACTACACCAGCGGCACGACCGCGCGGCCGAAGGGCGTGATGATCACGCACCGCAACGCCTGGATCAACACGATGGGCACGCTCGCCCACCATCACCTCTCGCCGGCGGATCGCTATCTCTGGACGTTGCCGATGTTCCACGCCAACGGCTGGACCTTCGTCTGGACCACGGTCGCGCGGGGCATGGCGAACGTGTGCCTGAGGCGGGTGGAGCCGAAGCTGATCTTCGATCTCATCAAGGCGGAGAAGATCACCATGTTCTGCGCCGCGCCGACGGTTCTCATCGGTATCGCCAACGCGCCGGCCGACATGCGCGCGGGCGCGCCGCGCGGCGTGCGCCTGTTCACCGCCGGCGCGCCGCCGGCCGCCGCCACCATCGAACTGGTCGAGCGCGAACTCGGTTGGGAGCTGACGCATGTCTACGGCCTGACCGAGACCTCGCCCTTCATCGCCATCTGCGAACCCTTGCCCGAGCACGCCGGCCTTTCGCAGCAGGCCCGCGCCGAGGTCAAGGCGCGGCAGGGCGTCGAGCTGATCTCGTCCGGCGAATTGCGCATCGTCGACGACGCCGGCGTCGAAGTTCCCCACGACGGCCGGACGCTGGGCGAGATCGCCGTGCGCGGCAATGTCGTGATGAAGGGCTATTTCAACGATCCCGCCGCGACCGACGCCGCGATCCGCGACGGCTGGTTCCATTCCGGCGACGCCGCCGTCGTCCATCCCGACGGCTATGTCGAGATCCGCGACCGCTTCAAGGACGTCATCATCTCCGGCGGCGAGAACATCTCGTCCGTCGAGGTCGAGGGCTGCCTGCTGCGCCACCCCGCCGTGCAGGAGGCCGCGGTCGTCGGCATGGCGCATGAAAAATGGGGCGAGAGCCCGCACGCCTTCGTCATCCTGCGCGCCGGCGCGAGCGCGAGCGAGGACGAACTCAAGAAGCATGTCCGCGACAGCCTCGCCCATTTCAAGACGCCGCAATGGATCAGCTTCGTCGAGGAATTGCCGAAGACGGCGACCGGCAAGGTGCAGAAATTCGTGCTGCGCGCCGGCAAGTCGGCCATCGCAAGACAGTAGGCGGGGAGCGGCTCCGCCAACTCGATTCAAGCCAGAGCCGGGACCGCCGGCCTCCGGCCGGCAAGTCGCGCCGTCGACGCCGAATGCCGGCCGGAGGCCGGCGGTCCCGGCTGAATCGCGGATGCCGCCCGCGCCTGGACACATGACCGCTGCGGTCACACCCGCAATCGGGGAGGTAAGGCGACTTCCCTCATCCCGCTCCGGCCGCTAAGCCAGAAGCGGGAGGCGGACGAATCTTGACCCTGTATCGAGCCATCGGCCTGATGTCCGGCACGTCCATGGACGGCATCGACATCGCCCTCGTCGAGACCGACGGCGAAAGCGTCGTGACCTTCGGCGCGACGGGCTTCCAGCCCTATTCGGACGAGGACCGCGCGCTCCTTCGTGCCGCGCTGGACGAGGCCGCCGGGCTGGACGCGCGCGGCGCGGCCGCGGGCGCCGTGGCGGCGGCGGAGGACATGGTGACGGCTCGCCATGCGGAGGCCGTCGAAAGATTTCTCGCCGACAAGGGCCTGACGGCCGCCGATGTCGATCTGGTCGGCTTCCACGGCCAGACCGTGCTGCACCGGCCGAAGCAGCGCCTGACCATCCAGATCGGCGACGGCGCCGCGCTCGCCCGACGGCTCGGCGTCGCCACCGTTTACGATTTTCGCGCCGCCGACGTGGCGGCGGGCGGGGAGGGCGCGCCGATCGTGCCGGTCTTCCACCGCGCGTTGGTCGAGATGAGCGGCAAGGACGGAAAATTGCCGGGCCCGCTCGCGCTGCTCAACATCGGCGGCGTCGGCAACGTCACCTATGTCGACGACGGCCGTGACCCCATCGCCTGCGACTCCGGGCCCGGCAATGCGTTGCTCGACGATCTCATGCTGGCGCGCGTCGGCCAGCCGATGGACCGGCACGGCCATACCGCCGCCCGGGGCCGCGTGGACGAGGCCGCGCTCGCCCAGTTGCTGGATGATTCATTTTTTGAACTTCCGCCACCCAAATCATTGGACCGGAACAATTTTTCAAGTGCGGCGGTCGCTCATCTTCCACTTGAGGACGCCGCCGCCACGCTGACCGCCTTCACCGCCGCCTCGGTCGGCCGCCTCATGCCGCTGCTGCCGCAGCCGCCGAAAACCCTCATCGTCTGCGGCGGCGGCGCGCGAAACCCGATCCTCGTGCGCGAGCTCGTCCAGCGCCTGCCGTGCAAGGTGACGACGGCCGACGTCTGCGGCTGGTCGGCGGATTCGATGGAGGCGCAGGCTTTCGCCTATCTGGCGGTGCGCTCGAAGCGCGGCCTGCCTTACACTTGGCCGACGACCACCGGCGCTCCCGGGCCGATGACGGGCGGGGTGCTGGCGGAGCCGGACCGCGAGCCTTCGGGCTCGCATCCATTGCAGCGAGCCTGAAGGCTCGCGGTCCATTGAGGAACGCCCCGTGAGCACCGTCAAGCTTCTCGAAGACCACGAACTCCCGCCGGCTTCGGCCGAAGTCTTCGCCGACATCCGCGCGACGCGAAAGACGGATTTCGTCAACAATTTCTGGCGCACGCTCGCGCACGATCCCGCGCTGCTGAAGCGCACCTGGGAGAGCGCCAAGCAGGTCATGGCGCCCGGCGCGCTCGATCCGCTGACGAAAGAGATGATCTATATCGCCGTCTCGATCGCCCAATCCTGCGAATATTGCATCCGCTCGCACACGGCGGCGGCGCGCGCGAAGGGGATGACGGACGCTCAGTTCATGGAGTTGATCGGCGTGGTGGGTATGGCGGCCGAGACGAACCGGCTGGCGCTCGCCATGCAGACGCCGGTGGACGAGGCGTTCAAGGGAAACTAGCTCCCTCTCCCCGCTCGCGGGGAGAGGGTTGGGGTGAGGGGCCAACCGACTGGGCGACGTGTTGCGGCGCGAGCCCCTCATCCGGCCTTCGGCCACCTTCTCCCCGCAGGCGGGGAGAAGGAAGAAACCCCTCAATCCCTCCGCGACGGCACGGCCACGCGCGGCGGGTTCCCCAGCCGCTTGTCCAGATACGCGCCGACTTCCTCGATCAGCGGATCGATCCGGTTCTCGAAAAAGTGGTTCGCGCCCTCGACCACCGCGTGCTCGATAACGATGCCCTTCTGCGTCTTCAGCTTCTCGATCAGCGGCGTCACTTCCTTGATCGGCGCGACGCGGTCCTGGTCGCCGTGCACGAACAGGCCGGACGAGGGGCAGGGGGCCAGGAACGAATAGTCGAAGCGGTTGGCCGGCGGGGCGATGGAGATGAAGCCCTCGATCTCCGGCCGTCGCATCAAAAGCTGCATGCCGATCCAAGAGCCGAAGGACACGCCCGCGATCCAGCAGGCGCGGGCCTCCGGATTGATGGACTGCGCCCAGTCGAGCGCCGCGGCGGCGTCGGAAAGCTCGCCCTGGCCATGGTCGAAGGCGCCCTGCGAGCGGCCGACGCCGCGGAAATTGAAGCGCAGAACCGAAAAGCCGCGTTCGGCGAAGGCGTAATAGAGGTTGTAGACGATCTGGTTGTTCATCGTGCCCCCGAACTGCGGGTGCGGGTGCAGGATGATGGCGATCGGCGCGCCGCGCGTCTTGGACGGATGGAAACGTCCTTCGAGACGGCCGGCGGGGCCGGTGAAAATGACTTCGGGCATGGGAAACTCCGGTGTGGCGGGCGGTCTACCACGGGGGCGGGGGCAAAAAGCAAGGAAAAACGGCTTTTCTCATGGGCCGCCCCGCCGCCGCCCTGCCTCGACAG
>DAIRCS010000022.1:0-36990 GCA_036796555.1 Rhodoblastus sp.
CCCGCAACTTCCAGGTGCGCAACAAGGACGTCCTCTACGTCGCCGCCTCGCCCTCAACCGAATTCTACCAGGCCATGAAGCTCTTCGGCACTATCTCACAGCCCACAATCACAGGCGCTGCAATCGCGATCCGGGCGTCAAAATAACGGCCGCGTAGAAAACAATTCGGCGCGGCGGCCCTATAGTCGCGCGCATGCGATTCTGTCCGATTCCCGAATCATGCGGATGATCGGCCGCGCGGCGCCCCTGCTGCTGGCGGCCGTCGCCGCGCTGACCTACGGGGCGACCGCCGGCGCCATCGCCTCGGCGCGCTCGCTGTGGCTCGACGAGGTCCTTGCCGTCTGGGCGGCGCGCCTGCCGAACCCGTCCGACATCGTGAATGCGATCCGGAGCGGCGCGGAATTTTCGCCCCCGACCTACGATCTTTTTCTTCACGCCCTGTTCCAGGCGGCGGGCTCCGATCCCCTGACCGCGCGGCTGCCCTCGATCGTCGCCGTGCTGCTGACGGCGGCGCTGATCGGCTACATCGTCGACAAGCGGCTCGGCGAGCCCTTCGGCGCGCTCGCCTTCGCGCTCACGCTCAATTCCGCATTGTTCGACTACGCCATTCAGGCGCGCGCCTATGCGCTGCTGACGACGCTGCTCGCGGGCGCGCTGGTTCTGTGGATCGACAGCGCCGCGCGCGTGAGGCCGGCGCGCGTAATTGGAATCGCGCTCTGCCTGTTCGCCTCCGTCAGCCTGCATTACTACGCGATCGTCACGTTCGCCGTCTTCGCCCTGCTCGAAATTCTATGGTCGTTCGCGCACCGACACATGCGGGCGGGCATGTGGATCGCCTTCGCGGCCGGCGCGGCGCCCTGCGCGCTCTGGCTGCCGCTGTTGCGACGCCACGCGGCCCTGAATTCCGGCGATGTGAATTCACCGGAATTCTACGCCGCGCCGACGCTGGCCAAGCTCAGCGAGCACGTGCAGGCGCTGTTCGTGGGCGCCCCCGAGAACTGGCTGTTCGTGCTGGCCGCGATCCTCATTCTGGCGGCGTCAGCCTGCGCGCGGGCGACGAAGGGGTCGCCCGCCCGCAGCTCTCATGCCGGGGAGCCTGCAAGCCTTGAAAGACTGGTCCGCAGTTCAAGACTCCTCACCCTGAGGAGCCGCGCAGCGGCGTCTCGAAGGGTGGCCCGGACACGTGACTCTGGATCATGCTTCGAGACGGCGGCTTCGCCGCCTCCTCAGCATGAAGGACGTAGGCTCGCAACGAAAATCTGCCCAGACATTCAGGGCGAGGGCATGAATCTCCAGCGAGGCTATCAAGATGACGCGGCCAGCGACGGCGAAACCGACCTCGTGATCGCCGGCGCGGGCCTGCTCGCCGCGCTGCCGATCGCCTTCCTGCTCGCGCTGACGGTCACGCACGCCTTCAGCGCGCGCTATGCGCTGGCGGCCTCGCTCGGCGTCGCGCTGCTGGCCACGGTCGCGATCCACCGCGCGCCCTATCGCACCGTCGTCGGCTATGCGCTGCTCGCCGTGCTCTGCGTCCTGCCGCTGACGCGCGGCCTGCCGCCGGATTTCGCGCGCGCCGCGAAACAGATTCTGGCCCGGCATCCGACGACGGGCCCGATCGTCGTCGGCGACGCCGATCTCTTCATCGAACTTCTCGAAGCGGCCGATCCCGACACGCGCGCGCGCATCGTCCATCTGACGCGGCCGGCGGGCGTGGCCGACGCCAATACGGCGTCGGAAAACCAGATCATGCGCCTGAAAGCATCCTACAAGCCCGACCTGCCGATCGTCGATTTCGACGCCTTCACGAAGGACCATCGCGACTTCGCGATGCTCGCCCGGCCGGGCTGGCGCAACGACGCGCTGGCGGATTATTTCGTGGCGAATGGCTGGGTCGCCGGCGCGCTCGCCATGGGCCAGCGCCTGTCGCTGCTCCAGATGCGCGCGCCGCGCTGAGGGCCGCTCAGCCTGCGACCGTCAGAGGCTGCGCGGAGCGGGCGTCGATTTCGTTCGCGGCAAAGCGACGCGCGATCTCCCTGCCGATGCGGTCGGCGTTGGCCATGATCGTGAGCGTCGGATGCGTCGCCGGCAGATCCGGCAGACAGGCGCCGTCGGCGACGAAAAGGTTCGGCGCATTGGCCAGTTCGCCCGTGGCCGACGTCGCGGCGGCGCCCTCGCCGCCCATCGGCAGCGTGCCGGCGTAATGCACGTCGGCGCCGGGCGGCAGGAAGCTGGCGGAGCCGGGAATCGGGAGGACGCCGAGCGCCGCGAACCTGCCTCGCAGCGTCGCGAGCGCCGCGTCGAGCGCGGCGCGTCCCTCGACGGTCTGTTCGCCCGTAATGGCGATGCGCGTTCGATCACCTTCGGCGTGCGCGGCGACTTCGTTGCGGCTGAGCGCGCCGGGCGCATAGCAGGTCGCGACCAGCAGAGCCGGCGCGAGCGCCCGCGCGACGCGCAGCGCCAGGGGACGCGAGAACGGCAGTCGCGCGGCGAAGAGATCGGCAGGCAAGGCGTTCGCGCCATAGACGACGCCGGCGGCGCGGCCGGCGCGCGTGTCGAGGCGAAAGAAGAGCTGGCCGAGGCTGAACGAATCCTCCGGCCTGTCGGCGCCGATCCGGAAAGGCGAGAGAAAGGCCGCCGCCGCCGCCGGATTGCTGAGCAGCCGCACGGGGCGTCCCACATGGCCGATGCGGCGCAAGGCGAGCGCCGTCGTCGAAATGCAGCCCGCCGCAAGCACCGTCGCGCGCGCGGACAACCGGACGCGGCCGCCCAGCGTCTCGACGTCGACGAAGGGCCGCCCGCCCTCCTCGCCGACGCTGCGGACGAAATGATCGGGCGCATAGGCGAAATTGACGAAACGGCGCAGCGCGGGGAGCTCGAGCGCGCTGTCGTATATCGCGCCGCGCGCGCAGCCGTAGAGACATTCGCCGCAACGATTGCAGGCGGCGCGCTCGTCATGGTCTTGCAGGAGCACGGCGTTGCAGGCCGGATGCATGGCAAGGCCGCCCGCGCCGCGCCGGCCGCGAAATCGCTCCAGCAGTTTTCGCGCGGCGGGATTGGTCAGGACGCTGGCGTCGGCCTCCGCGCCGCCGCTGACCCCGATGCGGCGCTGGACCGCGGAATAGGAGGCCGCAAGCTCGCGCGCCGCGAAGGGGAAGCGCGCAAGCTCGTCTTCCAAAAAGGGCTCCGCGAGCGCGCCCCAGATTTTCGACAGGCCGCCGCGCCCGAGGGAGCCGACGGCGAGAAAATTGCGCGTTTCGAGCCCAAGACGCGCATCGTAGTTTTCGCGCGCGGCATGGGCTTGCGGGGTCGCCAGCTTCGGGCTGATGTCGCTGTCGAGTTCGAGTCCCGCGAAATCCGCGCCGAAACGTTGCTTCCATTTTTCGCGCGATGGCGGCGCAGGCTCTTCCGCGTCCGAGCCGTCGACCATCAGCACGCGCAGGCCCGCCAGCACGAGCGGCCATGCGGCGCTGACGCCGGCCGGCCCGCTGCCGGCAACGATGACGTCGGGCGCGGCGGTCATGAGCGCAACGCGGCTGCGATCAGGCGCGTCGGGGCGGCGAGAATGTCGAGCGCGCCCGCGAACGCCAGGCCGGCGAGGCGCGCGATGCGGCCGCCGCCTGCGTCGATGCGCGCGCCCTCCTCGCTCGTCTCGGCGAGCGCGGTGGCGATCTTGAGACGTTTGGCCAGTTCGCCGCGCGCGCCGAAGGGCTCGACGAAGCGCAGCAGCGCGGGCGAGCGCCGCGCGACGAAGGGCAAGCGGATCGCGCCACGCGCGCCCTTGGCGTCGCAGGCGCGCAGGTAGCGGCGCAGCAGCGCGGCGCCCGGCTCTGCCCGCAGAACGTAGCGCAGGAGAATGCGTCCCTCGCGCAGCATGGCCTTGCGCGCGATCGGCTCGCGCGCCATGCCGTCCTCGAAAGAAACGACAACGAGCTTCAGCCGCGCGAGATCGTTCTCTGTCTCCATCGGCCGCGTGCCGGCGAGGCCGAGCACGCGTTCCCGGTCGACGTTGGGCAATAACGGCAGCGCATTCACGATGTCGCAGAGGAACAGCGTCGGCGCGAGCGGGATCGGCGCGAGCGTCACGCCGCCGCCGCGCGTGAGGCGCGCGAGCGTGTCGAGAAATTGCGAGAAGGGAATGGGCTTCGCGCCCGCCAGACCGAGCGCGCCGGACAGATCCGAATTGACCGCGTTGAGCGCGCCGCGCGCGACTTCCTCGCGCAGGATCGGCTGCACAAGCTGATGCGGCCGCACCATGGGCATGAGGCTCGTTAGGCCGACGGCCTTGCAGAGCAGGCCGTATTGCGCCGCGCGCGGGCCGCCGTAGACGAGGCCGACGCGCAGCGAGATTTCGTTTCCGCCGTCGAGCGTCTGCTCGATCCGCCATTTCATGCGGCCGTAAGCATTGAGCGCATCCTGCCGCGCCGATTGCGAGGAGATGAAGACGAACCGGCCGAGCCCTTTTTCACGCGCGCCGTCGCGCAGCGCGAGCGAGCCGGCGACATTGACGCCGTCAGGCCGCAAGTCGCGCCAGTCGTGCGCGAAGTGGACGAGCGCCTGTTCGTGGGCCGCGAGATCGTCCGCGAGCGCCTCGGCCGGGAGACCCTCGCCGAGCCGCCAGTCGACGCAGCGAAGACCGTCGGCCGCGCCGGCGCCGCGCGCGAGAAGCGTGACGCGCAGGCCAGCCGCAACGGCCGCTTCGACAAAGGCGCGGCCGAGATAGCCGCGCCCGCCGGTAACGATGACGTGCCTGATCGTGTCAGCCACGCGAGGGCTCCTCGTTCGGCGCGCCGAACGTCTGGCGCAGGCGCGCGAGACGGCCGCGCGCGTCGCTGCGCGGCAGGTCGAGTATGCCGAGCAGGAAGCTCGAGAAGGCGAATTGCACCGAGGCGGCGATCGCGCAGGTCGAGGCGATCAACGGACGCAGCAGGCTATGGCCGGAAAGACTGCCGAAGCCGGTCTGGCTCCAGGAATAAAGCGACCAGGCCATGCCGCCGACGCCGACGAGCGCCAGAACAGCGGCCGCCTGCAGCAGCAGCTCGAGATCGATGCGATCCATCAACCGACCGAGGCGGCGGCTCGGCGGCAGGATGCCGGCGCGCTCGGCGTAACGGCGCGCGATCAGGCCGAAGGTGAGGCTCTGCGCGCCGACGAACATGGCCATGCAGGCGACGAGGAAGGTGTGGACGTCAACGGATACGCTGGCGGTGAGCGCGAGCGGGCCGCCGGCGAGCGCAAGCGCGCCGACCGCGCCGACGACCAGCAGAACGAGGCCGGGATAGACGAAGGTCCAGCGCGGGCTGTGAAGCAGCAGGAAGCGCAGGTGGCGCCAGCCGTCGCGCCAGGTGCGCAGATGCGGCGGGCGCGAGCGGCCGTCCTTCTTCAGGGTCGTCGGCACTTCCTCGATGCGCAGGCCCGCGAGGCTCGCATGCACGACCATCTCGCTGGCGAATTCCATGCCGGTCGTCTGCAGGTGCAGGTCGAGCACGGACTGACGGTTGAAGCCGCGCAGGCCGCAGTGGAAATCCTTCACCGGCGCGCCGAACAGCAGGCGCCCGATGGCGGTCAGCACGGGATTGCCGAGATAGCGATGCAGCAGCGGCATGGCGTCGCGATCGATGCCGCCGCGAAACCTGTTGCCCATCACGAGATCGGCGCCGGCTTCGAGCTGACGGAAGAAGGCGCTGAGATTGCGCAGGTCGTAGCTGTCGTCGGCGTCGCCCATGATGACGTAACGTCCGCGCGCGGCCGCGATGCCCGCGTTCAGCGCCGCGCCGTAGCCGCGCATGGTCGTCTGTTCGACGACGCGCGCCCCGAGACGCCGCGCGATGTCCTGGGAGCCGTCCGCGCTGCCGTTGTCGGAGATCAGCACCTCGCCCGATATGCCGGATTCGGCGAGGAAGGCCATGGCCTTTTCCACGCAGACGCCAATCGTCTCGGCCTCGTTCAGGCAGGGGATGAGGATGGTGAGCGCGCAGGCGTCGGCGTCGGGCCGCAGGGCCTCGATCGGTTGCGCAACCGACTTCGCCACTGCTGTCAAATTCTCGCCCCCGCGATCGAATCGTTAAAATTCCGGAAAGCGGAGTCTCCGCCCGACGCGTTGAGATTTCCTAAACAGCCGCCCCGGGCGGGCGGCGCGGCGAATTGCCAGTTCGCGGGGATCGTGCGACTTCTTTGGCGCCACAGCAGGAACGCGACCGGACGGGATCCATGACCGACGTCAGCGACATCGCCGCCCGGGAATTCCGCCAGATCCTGATCTGGCCGCTGCAGCTCATGCCGCTGCAGGCCGGCTGCGGCGTGGTCCACCACTGGGACTTCCTCGACCGGGATCCCAACCGGACCTGGGTCGAGCTCGACGACGAATTCCCCGAGGAGCCCGGCGAATTCCAGGAGCGGCATTATCGCGAATTCGTCACCTTCCTGCCGCATGTGCAACGCTTCCTCTATGGCGAGCGCGCGTCGCGCACGGGGCGCACGACCTACGGCGAATCGCCGATCCGCATCTTCCGGCGCTCCGATGTGAAGAAGGCGCGCCTGCGCTTCCACGGCGAGGCGGAAACGACCGAGGTCGATGTCGCGCACACCGATCTCTATTTCTTCTTCGACGTGGACGTGGCGATCCTCGTCGTCGAGATCGCCGCGCGCGATATTCCGCTGGCGCGGGCGCAGGACATTCTCTACCGCTTCGGCCGCGCCTATCCGGCCGGCTGGGGCGAGGACGGCGCGGGCGTGAATTGTCCGGAACGCGTCGAATGGCTCGGCGCCGACGGCGCCGTCCTGGCGGCCTCCGACTACGAGGCGCGCACCAAATATCTGTCCTCGGTCTGCAAGGACCAGGCGGCGGCGATCTCCTACCATTGGGAATATCTGCTTGCGCCGATGACCTTGAACCAGCGCGTGCAGATGGCGCCGGTGCGCTACCGCCAGCTCGAATTCCACCGCATGCCGACCATGGCCTATCTCGCCGTCGACGACCCGCGCGCGCTGACGCGGGCCGACTACATGCGGCTCGCCTTCGCGGCCGCGCCCGGCGCGCCGACCGAGACGCCCTACGCCGCGGGCTTCCTGTCCGATTTCGAGCAGCGCTATTGCTACGACCGCTTTTACGATCCGCTGCGGGGCGACGGCTGGACCAACACCCGCGCCCTGTGCAGCGGACAGAGCTTCGTGGCCGTGGGGCCCGCGTCGCGTTCGCTGTTCGTCGATCCGGAACGCGGCTTTCTCGCCCAATTCCGGCATCAATATTTCCTGCTCGGCCTGATCGCGCATTTCCATCGCGCGGCGATCCTGATGCTGTCCGACCGGCTGGTCGCCACCGTCAGCCGCCTCGACATGGAGAGCAACGCCTCCGTCAGCCAGTTCCGACACGACATTCGGCAGACGCTGGAAACCTTCCTGCGCTTCACGCACCGCTATTATTTCTCGGAAGTCTCCGACCAACTTCCGATGCGCGATCTGTTCCGCATGTGGGTCGGCCACCTCGGCACCGACCGGCTGTTCGCCGAATTGCGCGAGGAGCTGGGCGACATGTCGTCCTATCTCGAGACGGACCTGCTGCGCCGCCAGGCCAAGACCATCCTGCAACTCACCGTCACGACACTGCTGAGCCTGATCGGCACGATCACCACCGGCTTCCTCGGCATGAACCTGTTCGCGCATGCCGACATGCCGACGCTCGACCGCACGCTGATCTTCTTCGGCGTGCTGATTCCGACGACGCTGCTGCTGTTCTACACGGTGATGATCTCGCGGCGCTTCGCGGATTTCCTGGACGCTCTCGCCGACGAAAGCGCGACCTGGCGCGAGAAGCTCGGCGCGCTCACCTCGGTCTGGCGCGTCGCCCGACGTCGTCCGCAGTCCTGAAATCCGCATGGCGAAAAGGCGGCGCTTGCGCCTGACGGCGGGGCTTTCGCGCCCGTCCAGAATGTTTAATTAGCCGCTTAAAATTAACTTGCGTCTCTCCGGCGTTTGGTTGATGGTGCCTCGGCGTAGGGCAAAATTGTGCGACAGTTTTCAACTGAACGCGCGCGGCCCACGCCCAAAAAGATTTGCCGCAAAGACGGCAGGCGCAGGGGAGGATAATGCTCGACTTCGTCCAGCAGACGATCAGCGGGATCGCGGTAGGCTGCGTCTACGGCCTGATCGCGCTCGGCTTCGTGCTCATCTACAAGGCGACGGAAGTCGTGAACTTCGCCCAGGGCGAACTCATGATGCTGGGCGCCTTCCTCTCCTACACGTTCATCGCCTCGCTCGGGCTCAACTACTGGCTGGGCTTCGCCGCGTGCGTCGTCTGCATGGCCGTGCTCGGCATGGTCATGGAACGGCTCGTCGTGCGGCCGATCCTCGGCTATCCGCAATTCTCGATCGTGATGGCGACGATCGGCCTCGGCATGGTGCTGCGGGCGCTGGCCGGCATGTTCTGGGGCACGGACGACCTGCGCATCGAAACGCCCTTCTCCACCGGCGTGGTGCACATGGGGCCGCTGGTGATCTCGGCGGACAATCTCTCGATCATCGTGGCGACCGCGCTGCTCTGCGTCATCCTCTACGCGTTCTTCCGCTTCACGCGCATGGGCGTCGCGATGCAGGCGGTGTCGCAGAACATGCTGGCGGCCTATTACATGGGCATTCCGGTCAAGCGCATGTTCGCCGCCATCTGGGCGATCTCGGCCATGGTCGCGACCACCGCCGGCATTCTTCTCGCGCCGATCACCTTCATCCACGCCAACCTCGGCTTCCTCGGGCTGAAGGCGTTTCCGGCGGCCGTGCTCGGCGGCTTCACCTCCATCCCCGGCGCGCTCGCCGGCGGCGTCATCATCGGCGTCGTCGAGACGCTGTCCGGCTTCTACCTGCCGGAAGGCTTCAAGGATATCGCGGCCTATATCGTGCTCCTCGCTGTTCTGCTCCTGCGTCCGCAAGGCCTGTTCGGCGGCGCGGCCCTGAAGAAGGTCTGACGCCATGGCCTTCAGGATCCGCACCGGTTACGCCGGCGACCTCGCCCTGTTCAAGACGCCGCAGTCGATCGTCTCCTATGGCGTGCTGCTGGCGCTGCTCTGCGCCGCCCCGTTCGTCCTCGGCTCGTATTTCCTCAGCCAGATCGTCTTCGTGCTGATCTACACGATCGTCGGCGTCGGTCTCGTGCTGCTGTCGGGCTACGCGGGCCAGACCTCGATCGGCCATGCGGCCTTTCTGGCGATCGGCGCCTATACCGCGGCGAACGCGGCGAAATTCGGCGTGCCGATCTACATCTATCTTCCGGTCGCGGGCCTGCTCACCGGCCTCGTCGGCTGGCTCGTCGGCCTGCCCGCGCTGCGGCTGCACGGCATCTATCTCGCCATCGCGACCTTCGCCTTCGCGCTCATCGTCGAGGAAATCCTCGCGCGCTGGGAGACGGTGACACACGGCAACGAAGGCATGATGGTGAAGCCGGCGTCGCTGTTCGGCAAGCCGCTCGGCGAATGGGGCCTCTACTACCTCTGCATTCTCGTGACGATCTTCGTCATCGTGATCGCGGTCAACGTCATCCGCTCGCCGACAGGCCGCGCTTTCCTGGCGCTGCGCGACAGCGAGACGGCGGCGCGCAGCATGGGCGTCGATTCCGCGCGCTACAAGACCTTCGCCTTCGCGATGTCTGCGGGCATGACCGGCCTTGCGGGCGTGCTCTACGCGCACAAGCTGTCCTTCATCTCGCCGGAGATGTTCACGCTGTCGCTGTCGATCGAGTTCGTGATGATCATCATCATCGGCGGCATCGCCTCGCTGCGCGGCGCGGCGCTCGGCGCGGTCTTCATGATCATGGTCGATCCCATGCTCGTCCTGCTGAAGGACAAGCTGCCGGCCCTGATCGGCGCGATCACCGGCTCGGCCATGGCGCAGGACAAGGCGAGCGTCCTGCTGGCGACGCCCGGCGTCAAGAGCCTGATCTTCGGCCTCATCATCATCTTCTTCATCATCTACGAGCCGATGGGCCTCGACGGGCGCTGGATGAAGATCAAGACCTGGTTCAAGCAATTCCCGTTCTACAAGCCGGCGACTTTCCGCCGCCAGAAGATGTATCTGAAGTCGGAGCGCGGCCGATGACCTATTTCGCGCTCGACAATGTCTCGATCCAGTTCGGCGGCCTGAAGGCGGTCGACGGCGTCTCCTTCGACGTCGCGAAAGGCGAGATTTTCACGATCATCGGTCCGAACGGCGCCGGCAAGACGACGCTCTTCAATCTCATCAGCCGCCTCTACAACGTCACGAGCGGCAGGATCGTCTTCAAGGACGAGGAGATCACGCAGCTCACCGCGCAGCAGATCGCCGGACGCGGCATCGCCCGCACGTTCCAGAACATCGAATTGTTCGACAACGCCTCGGTGCTGCAGAACCTGCTCGTCGGCCGCCATCGCCATTCGACGACGAAATTCTGGGAGGACCTGTTCTTCCTGCCGAAGGTGAAGCGCGAGGAAATCGAGCATCGCCATGCGGTCGAAGAGGTGATGGAATTCCTGCGCCTGCAGCGCTACCGCGACACGCTGATCGCGGGCCTGCCCTACGGCGTGCGCAAGGTGGTCGAGGTGGGCCGCGCGCTGTCGATCGGGCCCGAAGTCCTGCTGCTCGACGAGCCCTCCTCCGGCCTCAACGTCGAGGAGACTTCTCGCATGGCGGAGTGGATTCTGGAGATCAACCGGCGCCTGGGCATCACGATCCTGATGGTGGAGCACGACATGTCGCTCGTCAGCCGCGTGTCGGACCGCGTGCTGGCGCTCAATTACGGACGCATCATGGCCATGGGCACGGCGCAGGACGTGCAGAGCCATCCCGATGTCGTCGCAGCCTATCTGGGAGCGTGAGGCATGAGCGAGCCGAGCGAGCCGATCTTGCGTCTCTCCAACGTCGAAAGCGCCTACGGGCCGATCACCGCGATTCGCGGCGTGAGCCTGGAAGTCCCGCGCGGCAAGATCGTCACGGTGCTGGGCGCCAATGGCGCGGGCAAGACGACGATTCTCAAGACCGCCTCCGGCGTGCTCGATCCCGTGACCGGCGTCGTCGAACTCGAGGGCCGCCGCATCCAGGGCATGGCGCCGGACGCGATCGTCGCGCTTGGCATGAGCCATGTGCCGGAAGGACGCGAGGTCTTTCCGTTCCTGTCGGTGCGCGACAATCTGTGGATGGGCGCCTATCTGCGCAGGGACAAGGTCGGCGTCGCCGCCGATCTCGAGAAGGTCTACGATTATTTTCCCGTGCTGCGCGAACGGCGCGACCAGCCCGCCGGCCTGCTCTCCGGCGGCCAGCAGCAGATGCTCGCGATCTCGCGCGCGCTGATGAGCCGGCCGAAAGTCCTGCTGCTCGACGAGCCCTCGCTCGGCCTCTCGCCGCTTCTGGTCAAGGAGATTTTCACGATCGTCCGCCGCCTCAACAAGGAGGAAGGCGTGTCGATCCTGCTGGTGGAGCAGAACGCGAAAGTGGCGCTCGAGACGGCCGACTACGGCTACGTGCTCGAGGTCGGCCGCGTCGTCATGCACGATACGAGCGAAGCCCTGATGAATTCGAGCGAGATCCGCGAATCCTATCTCGGCGTCCACGCCGAGGACTCGCGCGGCCGCAATCGCCGCGAGCGCACGAGGGCCGCATCATGAATGCGGCCGTGAAAATTCCCGAGACCGCCGCCGAAGGCGCGGGCCTGCCCGGCCTCGTGCTGGCGCGCGCGCTGGCCGACCCCTCGCGCACGGCGCTGCGCGCCAAGCGCCTCGGCGTCTGGCAGGAGACGGACGGCGCGACGCTCGCGCGCGCGATCGCCGATTGCGCGGCGGGCCTCGTCGAGATCGGCCTGAAGCCCGGCGAGACCGCCGGCATTCTGGCCGCGCCAAGCCCCGAATGGCTGATCTCGGACCTCGCGATCCAGGCCGCGGGCGGCGTCTCGGCCGGCTTTCATGCCGAAGCCGCGCCCGGCGAGCTCGGCGCGCTCGTCGCGCGGTGCGGCGTCCGCATTCTCATCGTCGACACGCTGACGACGCTCGATGCGGCTCTCGACCTGCGCGACGCGATTCCCGGCATCGAAAGAATCGTCTGTTTCGACGCGGTCGCGGCGGCGGAGGTCGCAGACGACAATGTCGTCGCCTTCGACGCCCTGCTTGCAAAAGGCGCGGCTTCGCCGCAGCGGGTCGACGCGCCGTGGCGCGATGCGCGCGGCGAGGCCCTCGCCGCCATCATCCCGACCTCGGGCCTGTCCGCCCCGTCGAAAGCCGCGCAATTCACGCATGAGGCGCTGCGCGCCGCCGTCGACGCGGCGCTCTCGCTCGTGGATCTGCGCGCGGGCGAGGAGCGCCTGTCGCTGATGCAGGCCAGCCACGCCTTCGAGCGCGTCTTCGGCTTCTACGCCTGCCTGGCGGCCGGCGTGACGGTGAACTTTCCCGAAAGCGCGGAGACGATTCCGGAAAACCTGCGCGAATTGCAGCCGCAGATCGTGTCCGGCGCGCCGGCCCTGTGGAGCGGCTTTGCGCGCAATCTCGCGCGCGCCAGCGCGGGCGCGACCAAGCTGCAGCGCAAGATGTTCGAAAGCGCGATGCAGGGCTCGGGCGTCTTCGGCGGCCTGGTGCTGGCCAAAGTGCGGCGCGATCTCGGCCTGTCGCGCGTGCGGCTGGCGCTCTCGGCGGGCGCGCCGCTGTCTACGGACGTCGCCGGCCGGCTCGCGGCGCTCGGCGTTCCCGTGACCGACATCTACGCCGTGACGGAAGCCGGCGGCGCCATCGCGCGCGCGGGCGCGCAGCCCCGGGAATTCGCGCTCGCGCGCGGGGCGTCGTTCGAGGTCGGCGCGGACGGCGCGCTGCGCCTGCGCACAGCCTCCCTCTGCGCCGCCTTTGCGGGCGATGCGCCGCGCGCCGGCGACTGGTTCGAGGCCGGCGACCGGGCCGAGGCGCGCGCCGGCGGCTTCGCGCTGCAGGGCGCGCGCGACGCCATGGTCGGCGCGCGCTCGGCCTGGGCGCTCGAGGATGCGCTGGCCGCTTCGCCTTACATCCTGTCCGCCGTCGTGAGCGGGGATGCGCCGGAGCGTCTCACGGCCATCATCTTCGCCGACTACGACAGCCTCGTGCGCCACGCGCAAGCGAAGGCGATTCCGTTCACGCATTACAAGAGCCTGATGGAAGCGCCGGAGATTCGCGCGCTGATCGCCGAGGAAGTCGCGCGGACGGCGGGCGCGCGGGACGGCGCCGCTATCGCCGATTTCACGATCGCCGACCGGCCTCTGGGCGCGAGCGACCCGCTGCTCGGGCCGGCGATGAACCTGCGGCGGCGTCTCGTTCACACGACGTTTTCGGTAAGGGGAAGCTGACAGCTTCGACAAAGGGAGGGAGTAGAGGAATGAAGAAACTTGCTCTTGCATTCGGTATGAGCGTGGCCGCGGGCGCGCTGGCGATTTCGCCGGCGCTCGCGCAATTCAAGACGCAGGGCGTGAGCGACACGGAGATCGTCGTCGGCACGCATATGGACCTGTCGGGCCCGATCAAATCTTGGGGCATTCCGTCTTCCAACGGCGCCAAGCTCGCAGTCGAGCAGATCAATGCGGCGGGCGGCATCAACGGTCGCAAGATCCGCTACATCCTTGAGGACGACGCCTACGATCCGAAGAAGGCGGTGCTCGCGACGCAGAAGCTGATCGAACTCGACAAGGTCTTCTCGATCGTCTCGCCGATGGGTTCGGCCACGACGCTCGCGCCGCTGCCGATCGTGCAGGCGGCCGGCATCACCAACCTGTTCTCGATCACGGCGGCGGAATTCACCTACGCCATGGATCCGAAGAAGCCCGAGGACCGGCTGAAGTTCAACATCTTCTCGCCCTACTACGACCAGGCGCGCGTCGGCATCAAATATCTCGTCGAGACCAAGAAGCCGAAGAAGTCCTGCATCATCTACCAGGACGACGAGATGGGCAAAAACTTCACCGACGCCTTCAAGGACCAGTTGAAGGCGATGAACGTGCCCGAAGGCACGATGGTGTCGTTCAAGCGCGGCGCGACGGACTTCTCCTCGCAGGTCGCGCGCCTGAAGGCCGACGGCTGCGACTTCGTCTCACTCGGCTCGGTGGTGCGCGAATCCGTCGCGATCCTGACGGCCGCCAAGAAGTCCGACTACAATCCGATCTGGGTCGCCTTCTCGCCGACTTACGTTCCGGACCTGCACGATCTCGGCAAGGACGTGGCCGAGAACGTCTATGGCGTCGGCCAGCTCGAAATCTTCTACGAGGACACGGCGACCGGCAAGGTCAAGCAGTATGTCGAGGACTACAAGAAGATGTTCGGCGTCCCCCCGAACCTTCAGACGACGGCCGGCTACAACGGCATGATGGCCTTCGCCCATTACGCCAAGCAGTGCGGCAAGGACCTGACCACCGATTGCCTGATCAACAAGATGGAGACGGGCGAGCCCTTCCAGGACATTTTCGGCCAGGCGCCGGTCAAGTTCTCCAAGACCAACCACCTCGGCGCCGAGGAACTGCTGGTGGCGCAGGTCCAGAAAGGCCGCTGGAAGGAAATCGCGAACAAGCAGACCTACAAGTAAGACATCCCGGTCTGACGCATTCGGGGCCGGCGCGCGCGCCGGCCCTTTTTCATGGGCGCCTTTCGCGCCTCATCACGCCAATGTTGACGCAATCGTGACTTCGGGTTGAGCGGGCGCGGCCGTATCGCTCAATAGAAGGAGCGTCCTTCTCCGAGGAGCGTCGTCATGAGCATGACCAGCCAGACCGCGGCGCGGCCGCTGGCCCTTCCAACCGCCCGCACGTTCCGCAATCTCTTCATCGGCGGCTATTGTGCGCTGATGGCCTGGGAGATCTGGGCGCGCACGCTCACCGTCTGGGTCGTCGGCGGACCGCTGGAGCCGCCGGAGCTCGTCCGCTCGCTCGTTCGCCACTGGACCGATTACGACCTGCCGCTGTCGACGGCCACGTTCATCCACTATTCCGTCGGCATCTTCGGCTATCCGATCGCCTATTACGTCGTCTCGCGCCACCTCAGGAACTGGGGCGCGATTCTCGACGCCGCCGTGCTCGCCCTGTTCACGATCGCGGTCGCCTGGCGGATCAAGACCGACGGCTTCAACACGGGCGAGGCCGTCTTCTGGCTGATCGTAACGCTGACGACGGCGACGCGCCTCGTCAATCCGTCGGCGCTCCATCGCGACGCGCTGAGCTGGGGCTCGTTCACCTGGTTCAACGCGCTCGGCATCATGGCGCCGCTGGCCGGCCTGCCCTTCCTGCTGCTCGAAGGCGCGGGCCTGCTGTCCTTCATGAGCTGGGCCGGCCATGTCCTGTTCGGCTACATCGCCGTCGTCATTTTCGAGCGGCTCGAAGCGCGCTGACAGGAAAGGACGCCCGCGATGATCGTCGATCGCTATTCCGGCGCGCATTCCACGGACAGCGCCGCGGCCGTCGCGGCGTTCGAGACCGCGATCTGGAACGTGCTTTCGCACAGGCCCGCCGGCGCGCAGGCTCTGGCGGAGGCGCTGACGCACGATCCCGGCATGGCGGCGGCGCACGCGCTGCGCGGCTTCGCCGGCGTGATGCTGGCGCGCCGCGAGACGGTCGCGGCGGCGGCCGGCGACCTTGCTCGCGCACGCGAAGCGATAGCCGCCAAGCCCTGTAGTGCGGGCGAGCGCGTGCTCGTCGTCGCGCTCGAACATGCCGCAGCGGGGCGCCTGCGGGCCGCCGCCGCGTGTCTGGAAGACCACGTGGCGCGAACGCCGCACGATCTGCTCGCGCTCAAACTCGCGCATTCCCTGCGCTTCATGGGCGGCGATCCCGCCGGCATGCGCGCCTGCACGGAACTGGCGACGCGCCACTGGACGTCGGACAGGCTGGGCTACGGATTCGTGCTCGGCTGCCATGCCTTCGCGCTCGAGGAGACCGGCGACCTGCGGCAAGCCGAAAAGCTCGCCCGGCGCGCGCTCGACGCGGAGCCGGCCGACGCCTGGGGGCTCCATGCCTTGGGGCATGTGCTCGAAATGCAGGGCCGCGCCGAAGAGGGCGTCGAACTCATCGAGAGGCGGCGCGGGGACTGGACGCGCTGCAACAATTTCGCCTTCCACATGGCCTGGCATCTCGCGCTGTTCCATATGGCGCGGGGACGCGCCGAACGCGCGCTCGATCTCTACGATCGAGAAGTGCGTCCGAGCCGGACCGACGATTTTCGCGACGTCGCCAACGCCGTCTCGCTGCTCTGGCGCCTGCGCCAGGAAGGCGTGGACGTCGGCGACCGCTGGGACGAACTCGCGGGGATCGCCCGCCGCCGCCTCGACGACACGACCCTGATCTTCGCGTCGCTCCATCATCTTCTGACGCTGATCGCGGTCGGCGACCGGACGAATGCGGCGCGCGCCGTCGCCGAGATCGCCGCTTGCGCCCAGAGCGCCGCCACCGACCAGTCGGCGGTCGCGCGCGGCGTCGGTCTCGATCTCGCCCGCGCCATTCATTCGCTCGGCGCGTCGCGGCGAACTCGGCCCGGCATCGAGCGGCTCGCCTGCAGTCTCACGCCGCTCGGCGGCAGCCGCGCGCAGCGCGACGTCTTCACCCGCACGCTCGCGCTGATCGCGGCGCAGTCCGGCGAACGCCGGCAGGTCGAGCGCGTGCTCGCCGCGCGCATGCGCCTGAGCCGCGAAGACCGCTTCAGCCGGCTAACATTGGCGCTGCTCGGCGGACGTGCGGCCTGCAGCGCGGCCTGACGCGCCGTCTCCGCCGGACGCGACCCACAATGGTGGGCGCTCGATTCCCTGATATCCTGCGGCGCCTTCCGGGCCTGAAACCTCTCGGCCAACAAGGGAGCTGAACCATGCGCAAGATCGCTGTCGCCCTGGCGCTGTCCGTGTCCGCGCCAATGTCTCCGGCATCGGCCGAATACAGGAATGTCGCGGAGCTTTCCGCGGCGGTCATGCCCGCCTTCGTCGACATCTACACGCGCGGCGTCGCGAAGGCCGAGCCGGACAGCGGCATGCCGCAAGGCATGACGACGCTGATCCAGGACGAGGTCGGATCCGGCTTCATCGTTGACGGCAGCGGACTGATCGTCACCAACCGGCATGTCGTGGAGGGCGCCTATTCCATCTTCGTCACGCTTGCGACCGGCGAGCATGTGCCCGCCAGGCTCGTCGGAAAGGCGCTGACGTTCGACATTGCGCTCCTGAAAATCGACCTCGGACGAAAGCTGCCCAGCGCCAGGCTCGGCGACAGCACGAAACTCAAGATCGGGCAGGCGGTCGTCGCGATCGGCAACCCGCTCGGCTTTTCCAGTTCGGTTTCCGCCGGCGTGATCAGCGCTTTCCACCGGCAGGCGGGCCTGTCCGCCTACGACGACCTCATCCAGACCGACGCCACGATCAACCAGGGCAATTCCGGCGGCCCGCTGTTCGACATGGACGGCGAGGTGATCGGCGTCAACCAGGCGATCTATACGCGCAACAAGGGCGGCTCGATCGGCATCGGCTTCTCGATCCCGATCAACGACGTCAAATTCCTGGTCGACAACGTTCTGAAATACGGCAAGCCCAATTTCGGCTGGCTCGGCGTGACCGGCCAGTCGCTGACCGCGCAGATGGCCCGCGCCGCCGGCGTTCCCGCCGACAAGGGCGTGATCGTCTCCGCCCTTGCGGCGAACGGACCGGCGGCGCAGGCCAAACTGGAGGTCGGCGACATTCTCGTGAAGCTTGGCGACAGGCCGATCGAGGGCACGTCCTCGCTCAATCGCACAGTGGCCCGATCCGCCGGCCAGACCTTGCCCATGGAGCTCTACCGCGACGGCGCCAAGCTGACCGTTCCGGTGGCGATCGGCGAATGGCCTCGCGAAATCTGGGAATCGAAGATGGACGTCGCGCCGAAGCTCAACGACTACGCCGACTTTGGCGTCGCTTTCGTCGATACGCCGGAGGGACCGAAAGTGAAATCGATCGTCGAACGCTCGGTCGCGTGGAGCGCGGGACTGCGCGAGGGCGACACGATCAAGCGCGTCGGCTCTCATCGCGTCGGCACCATCGCCGAAATGGGCGGCGTGATCGACGACATGTTCAATCACAAGGGCAAGACGTCCGCCCTTTTGCTCGTGTCCGGCCCCGGCGGCGATCGCTGGGTGGACGTGGCGATCGCGGAATAGCGCGCGGCCATGGCGCGTCCCGCGATCTGGAAACCGGGTTCTCTCAGTCGAATGCGGTCGAGGCGAGCTTCACCGGCGCGCGCGCCTTCTTGACGCGCGCGTAGATTTGCAGGCCGATCAGCGTCGCGCAGACCGCGAGGAAGAACGCGCTGATCGGACGGTCCACGAAGGTCGTGAGATCACCGTGCGCGATGTTGAGCGCCCGGCGGAAATTCTCCTCGAAGCGCGGGCCGAGCACAAAGCCGAGCAGCATCGGCGCGGGCTCGAAACGCAGGAGCAGCAGAAGATAGCCGAACAGGCCGATGACCAATGTCACGCCGACGTCGAACAGCGAGTTGCGCGTGGCGAAGACGCCGATGCAGATGAAGAACAGGGCCGAGGGATAGAGGTAGCGATAGGGGACCGTCAGCAGGCGCACCCAGACGCCGATCATCGGCACGTTGAGGAAGACAAGGATCAGATTGCCGATCCAGAAGCTGGCGACGAGACCCCAGAACACGTCCGGATGCTCGACGATCAGGCGCGGTCCCGGCGTGATGTTGTGAATGATGAGCGCGCCGAGCAGCAGCGCCATGGCGGCGTCGCCGGGAATGCCGAGCGACATGGTGGGGATGAAATCGCCCTGGATCGAGGAATGGGTCGACGCCTCCGGCGCAGCGACGCCGGCGATCGCGCCGCGCCCGAACTTCTCGGGCGTCTTCGACGCTTTCTTTTCCGCCGCATAGGCGATGAACGAGGCGATGACAGGCCCCGTGCCCGGTATGAGCGAGCACAGCGATCCGACCAGCGTGCCGCGCAGGATCGGCAGCGCGGCCTCCTTCGCTTCGGCCTTCGACGGGCGCATGTCCCTGAACTTCAGCCTGGTGTAGGCCGTATTGACGGGCGCGACATTGTTCACGCTGCGCAGGAACTCGGCGATGCCGAACAGACCGAGCGCGAGCGCGACGAGCTCAATACCGTCGGCCAATTCGTAACGTCCGAACGTGTAGCGCTCGACGCTCGTCGCCGTGTCGGTTCCCACGAGGCCGAGCAGCATGCCGAAGGCCGTCATCGCGACGCCCTTGAGCGGCGAGCCCTTGGCGAGCGTCGATCCGGCGAGCAGGCCGAGCAGCATCAGCGAGCAGATTTCCGCCGCCTGGAACGAAAACGCGATGCGAGCGATGTAGGGCGCCAGGAACATCATCTGCAGGATGCCGAAGGCCGCGCCGAAGACGGCGGCCATCATGGTGACGCCGAGCGCGACGCCGCCCTTGCCCTGCTGCGTCAGCGGATAGCCGTCGAGACAGGTGACCGCGTGCGGGGGATGCGACGGCAGGTTGAGCAGGATCGAGCAGATCGCGCCGCCATATTGCGCGCCATAGAATATTCCCGAGATCATCAGGATCGCGGCGACCGGCTTCATGCCGAAAGTGAGCGGCAGCAGGATCGACACGGCGGACAGAACGCCCATGCCCGGCAGCACGCCGACGAGATTGCCGATCAGCACGCCGACGAAGCAATAGAGCAGATTGTGCGGCTGCAGGGCGATCTCGAAGCCATGGGCGAGATCGACGAAGCTCGTCCAGATCATGTCTCAAAATCCCTTGATGACAGGCATCTGCACGCGCAGGCCGAAGGCCAGCACGACGACGGCGACGATCGTCAGGCCGAGCGCGAGCGCCGCGGCCGTCTTCCATGTGTTCTGCCTGTCGCCCAGCGCCGAGAGAAAGACGCAGGCGAAGGTCGCCGGCGCCATGCCGGCGTATTGTCCGAGCGCGATGAAGGCGACGACGCCGGCGAGGATCGCCGCCCAGCCGCGCAGGTCGACGCCGACGCGGCGGCTGTGCGCCATCGGCCCGTAGGCTTCTTCCTCCGTCCGGCCCGCGCCGGCGGCGATCCCGATGCCGAGCGCGGCGATCAGCACGCTGAGGACGAGCGGGAAAAAGCCGGGGCCCATCTCGCTCAGGGAGCCGATGTCGTACGTCGTCGCGACATATCCCGCGAAGACGCCGACCAGGACCATCAAAGCGCCGGCGTAATAGTCGCGCCGTTTTTCCAAACGCTTCATCATCGCTGATACCGCCCCGATTGCAGGTGTGCGCCGTCCGCCCGGCGGCGCGAGCGCAACGCCGCGCGAACGACGGCGTTGACGACAGCTACTTGCCCGCCAGGCCCGCCGCCTCGATCACCGGCTTCCAGCGCTCGTAATCCGCCTTCTGGATCGCGCCGAGCTCCTCGGGCGTCGTGCCGACGGCGCGCAGATAGACCGACTTGGCGCGTTCCTGGAATTGGGGGGAATGGATCGCGTCGACCAGAGCCTTGTTGAGCCTGGCGATCGTTTCCGGCGGAGTCCCGGCCGGCGCGAAAACGCCATACCAGCCGGAGCCCTCGATCTTGAAACCCTGGTCGATGAAAGTCGGCACGTCGGGAAGATAGGGCGAGCGCGTTCTGCCCGAGGTCGCGAGCAGATGAATCGCGCCAGCCTTGTGCTGCGCGATCAGATCGGCGAGCGGCGCGCAGACGAGCGCCGTCTCGCCGGACATGGCGGCCGTCAGGGCCGGCGCCGTGCCCTTGTAGGCGATCGCCTTCAGTTTCACGCCGGCGTCGGCTGCGTATTTGAGCGGCAGAAGGTGCGGCAGCGCGCCGAGGCCGGGCATGCCGACGTTGCCCTTGTCCGGATTCTTCTTCAGCCATTCCGTGAGTTCGGCGAGCGTCTTCGCGCCGGACATCGGCCCGGCGGCTAGGCCGAAATCGAAAGTCAACGCCTGCGTGACCGGCGCGAAATCCTTGAACGCGTCGTAAGGCAAGCTCTTGAACACGGTGGGAAACAGAACCATCGTGCCGAAGGGCGTGAACAGCAGCGTATTGCCGTCGGGCGCGGCATGCTTGACCTCGCGCACGCCGATGCGTCCGTCCGCGCCGGGCTTGTTGTCGACGATGGCGGAAATGCCGAGCTTCTTCTGCAGGTCGTCGGCGAGCACGCGCACGAGAATGTCGCCGCCGCTGCCGGGCGCGTAGGGATAGATGAATTTGAGCAGCCCGTCGGCCGCGAGCGCGGGCCCGCCGAACATGCCGGCCGACGCCGCAACGCCCGCCATGAATTGTCGTCTGTCCATGCCTTCCTCCCTCTTTCGCGTTGCGTTCGTCCGGCTCTTGTTTCCTCCCGGCCAGTCGAACGGCGGCGGCTCACGCGTCACGAGCCGGCCGCGCCGGCGCTTGCGCGCCCGACATTCCTGCGCTCCCCGGCGCGTTTCGGCGCGCCGCCCGCCTTCCTCGCGATGCGTGACCGGCTCGTCGGACGCCCGGCCTCTTCGTCCTGGCGCGCCGGCGTTCCGAACAATTCGTCGTAGGACCTAGCGAAGGTCGCGCCGATCTTGTCGAGCAACCGAAAAAATTCCGCCTGCTCCGCCGCATCGAGATCGGCGAGAAGCTCGACGTTACGGCGCGTGATGTAAGCGAGCACTTCGCCGTGCAGCTTGCGCCCCCTGGCGGTCGTCCCGAAGAAATTCTGGCGACGGTCGCTCGTGCTCGCACGGTGCGAAACGAGACCCGTCTCGATGAGGCCGGAGACCGTGCGGCTGAGCTGGCCCTTGTCGATATAGAGTTCGCGCGCCAGCCCGGCGAGCGTCACCGGCGCCAACGCATGGATGGCTCCGAGAACACGCCAGTCGCCGACGTTCAGGCCGAACCTGCGGGAAATGACCAATTGTCCCGTTCGATCGCCGATCTTCGCCAGGCGCACGATCCGGTACATCAGCATGTCGCGGATGTCGCGCGGGCGCCGCGGCGGCGCATCGTGCGGGCGTGGGGGCATCGGATCCCATGAACTTGACATTATCAATAATTGATTTTCTCATAATGTCGACGCGAGTCAAGAGGCGCCGCCGCGTTTGCCTGCGACGCCCGCATTCGGAGAGGTTTCAGAGGTGACCAGGCGCAACGTGCTTTTCATCATGTGCGACCAGCTCAGGTTCGATTACATGAGCTGCGCCGGCCATCCGTTTCTCAGGACCCCCAACATCGATGCGCTCGCCGCGCGCGGCGTGCGCTTCACGCGCGCCTACGTGCAATCGCCGGTCTGCGGCCCCTCGCGCATGAGCTATTACACCGGCCGCTACATGCGCTCGCACGGCGCGAACTGGAACGGCTTTCCGCTGCGCATCGGCGAGCCGACGCTCGGCGATCACCTGCGCAAGCTCGGCGTGCGCACGGCGCTGGTCGGCAAGACCCATATGACATCCGACGACGAAGGCATGCAGCGGCTCGGCATCGATTCCGGATCGACCATCGGCGTGCTCGCCTCCGAATGCGGCTTCGAACCCTACGATCGCGACGACGGCCTGCATCCCTCCGCGCGCCGCGCCAAGAGCGCGCCCTTCAACGATTATCTCAAGGCCAAGGGCTACGACGGCGACAATCCATGGGAGACCTACGCCAATTCCGGCATGGCGGAGGACGGAAGCCAACAGAACGGCTGGCTTCTCGTCCATGCCGACAAGAAGGCGCGCGCGCCGGACGAGGACACCGAAACGCCGTGGACGACGCGCGAGGCGATACGATTCATCGACGAGGCGGAGGGCAAGGGCGAGAACTGGTGCCTGCATCTCTCCTACATCAAGCCGCACTGGCCCTATATCGCGCCCGCGCCCTACCACGACATGTTCGACGCCTCGCAGGTGTCGCCCGCGGTGCGCAGCGAGCGCGAGCGCGGCAACGACGCCCATCCCGTCTACCGCGCCTTCATGGACCTGCGCGTCTCCCGCAATTTCTCGCGCGACGAAGTGCGCGCGCGCGTCATTCCGACCTACATGGGCCTCATCAAACAGATCGACGACCAGCTCGGGCTTCTGTTCGATTTTCTCAAGCGCAAGGGCCTCGAGGAGAACACGCTGATCGTCTTCACCTCCGATCACGGCGACTATCTCGGCGACCACTGGCTCGGCGAGAAAGACCTGTTCCACGAGGTATCGGTGAAGGTTCCGATGATCGTCGTCGATCCCTCGCCTTCGGCCGATGCGACGCGCGGCGCCATCTGCGACGCGCTGGTCGAGGCGATCGACCTTACGCCGACCTTCATCGAATATTTCGGCGGGACGTCGCCGCGGCACATCGTGGAAGGAAAGTCGCTCGCGCCGTGGCTGCGTGGCGAGAAGCCCGCGCAATGGCGCGGCCATGTGTTCTCCGAATACGATTATTCCATGCAGGACGTGCGCGGAACGCTCGGACTGCCGGTCGACAAATGCCGTCTGTTCATGTGTTTCGACGGGCGCTGGAAGTATATCCACGCGCCCGGCTTCCGGCCGATGCTGTTCGACCTCGAGAGCGACCCGCAGGAATTCAACGATCTCGGCGCCGATCCGTCCTGCGAGCCGGTGCGCGCACGGATGCGCGAGGCGCTGATGGAATGGTCGCTCGCCGACCACAACCGCATCACCACGCCGGATGCGAAGATCGAGGGTTACAACGGCGCGGCCCAACTGAAGAGCGGCGTTCTCATCGGCTATTGGGACGAGGCCGAACTCGCGGAGGCCCGCCGGACATACGGCCTCTGAGCGGCGCGCGCGGCGCGCCAGCGCAACACGCCGACGGCTTACGCCTCGATCATCCTGTATCCGACGCCGGGCTCGGTGCGGATGATGGTCGGCGCCGAGGGATCACGCTCGATCTTGGCGCGTAACTGACCGATGAAGACGCGCAGATATTGCGTGTCCTCGGCATGCGCGGGACCCCAGACCTCGCCGAGAATCTGGCGGTGGGTGACGACGCGTCCGGCATGCCTCACCAGCGTCGTCAGCAGATCGTATTCCTTCGGCGTCAGCTTCACCGGGGCGCCGTCGCGGGTCACGAGCCGGCGCTCCTGGTCGACGACGAGGCCGTCCTTCGCGAAGACAGACGGGAGCGCGGCGGCGCCCCCGGCGTGGCGCATCGCCGTGCGCAGGCGCGCCATCAACTCGCCGATGCCGAAGGGCTTTTCGACGTAATCGTCAGCGCCGAGATCGAGCGCCTCGATCTTCTCGGCCTCGCGGTCGCGCGCCGACAGGATGATGACGGGGACTTTCGAGAGGGCGCGGATGTCGCGCAGGACGTCCTTGCCGTCGCGATCGGGCAGGCCGAGATCGAGCACCACGACATCGGGCGCCTTGTTGACAAAAAGCTTCAACGCCTGCGCGCCGGTTTCCGCGGAAAGGGCGTCGTAGCCCGCGGCGGCGAGCGCGACCTTCAGGAACCGCTGGATCTGCGGCTCGTCGTCGACGACGAGGATGCGGGGATTGCTCATGCCATGCTCCGCGGCGGGGGCGCCTCACCGACCGGAAGGCGGATGGAGATGCGCGCGCCGCGCCGGCGGACGGCAGGACTTTCCGCGACAATCGTTCCGCCCATGGCTTCGATCAATCCCTTGCAGATGGACAGTCCGAGCCCCGTGCCCGCCTTGCGTCCGTCCATGCGGCCGCCACGATAGAACTTCTCGAACACCCGCTCCAGATCGGCCGGCCTGATCCCCGGCCCCTCGTCGGTCACGCTGAGCACGAGCTGGTCGCCCTCGCGCCGCGCATGGACCGCCGTCTCGCCGTCGCCGCCGTATTTCTGCGCATTGTCGAGCAGATTGAACAGGACCTGCTCCAGGAGCCGCGCATCGCCGCGCGCGGCCGGCAGATCCGGCGCGACGCTGGCGCGAATGACGCTGCGCGGGAAAGCCTTGCGGCAACGCTCGATCGCGGACTGGACGACCTCGCCGACATCGACCCGATCGCGCCGCGCCTTGAGACCGCCGGCCTCGATGCGGGACATGTCGAGCAGATTGGCGACGAAGCGCGACAGGCGGCCGGTATCCTCCTCGATCGACGCAAGCAGGTCGGCGCGATCCGCGGCGCTCATCCTGTCGCCGAGGTCGCGCAGCGACGAGGCGGCGCCTGCGATCGAGGCGAGCGGCGTGCGCAGGTCGTGCGAGAGCGAGGTCAGCAGCGCGTCGCGCACCTTCTCGTTTTCCTCGAGCAAGGCCGCCTTGACCGCTTCGCGCGCGAGCAACGCACGGTCGAGCGCGATCTCCGCCTGGCCGAGAATTGCGGCCACAGCGCGCTCGTCGTCCGGCGCGATGGCCGCCGCGCCCGACGGCGGCTCGAAGCCGCAGACGGCGACGACGCCGCCCGCCGCGCGCAGCGGCCGGAACTGAAACCGGCCCCACGGTAGCGCAGTTGCGCCTGGGCCCGCCGGTTCGCCCTTCTCGAGAGCCCAGCGGGCCGCGCCCGATTCCGCCGCGTCGAGCTTCACGTCCGACGGCGATGCGGCCTGCAACGTCAATTCCTCGCCATCGAGAACCAGCAGAATCGCCGGTCGCCTCAGCATCGCATGCAGATGCGCCGCCGTCGCGCGCAAGACGGCGTCCGTCGTCGCGGCGCCGGCGATCTCGCGGCTGAAATCGTAGAGCGACCGGGTAACGGCGGCGTTGCGCGCGACAATCGCGCTCTGGTCGCGAATGCGTCCGGCGAGCGACCCCGTGAAGACCGCCACGGCGAGGAACACCAGGAGCGAGAGGAATTCGTGCGGCTCGGCGATGAGCAACGTGTGCAGAGGCTCCACGAAAAAGAAATTGTAGGCGAGAAAAGACAGGAAGGATGCGACGACCGCCGCGCGCGCGCCGAACCGGACCGCGCAATACAGCACCGCGGCGAGGAAGATCATCGACAGGTTGGGCAAGCGCAGCAGATGCGAGAGCATGCGGCCGACGACGACCGCCGCGGCGACGGCGAGCACGGCGACCGCGCTCTCTTTCCAGACGCTGGCGTCGGCGAGCCGGCCGCCGTCGCCGGGATCGCGCGCGGCCGGGCGACCCGGGATCAGGTCGCGCAGCCGGCTGCGGGCCCCGCGCCGCGGCGGCGCGTGAAACGAGTCGCTATCCGGCCGCCCGTCATCCGGCCGATCGTGCCGTCCCATCGTCCGGCGTCCTCCCCGAAGCGATCCTAACCGATCCGCGGGAGGATCGAGCCCCGGAAAATCGCCGAGACGCTCAGCCTATGCGGAAAGGCGTCCGGACATGCCCGGCGCGCGGCGCCGCAAAGGGGCTTTACGCCGCCTCGTCCTCCGCCGCGCCGGCGAGCGCCGCCAGCCGCCCGGGCTCGGGATCGGCGCCGCCTTCGTAGGCCTCCAGAAAGTCGAGCAGCGTCTGGCGATAGCGGTAGTAGTCGGGATGCTCGAGCAAGTCCTTGCGGCTGCGCGGGCGCGGCAGATCGACCTGCATGACATGGCCGATGCGGGCGTTCGGGCCGTTGGTCATCATCACCACCTTGTCGGCGAGCAGGATCGCCTCGTCGACGTCGTGCGTGACGCAGATCGCCGTCACCTGCGTCCGCTTCCACACATCCATCAGCACGTCCTGCAGGTCCCAGCGCGTGAGGCTGTCGAGCATGCCGAAGGGCTCGTCGAGCAGAAGCAGCTTCGGCGACAGCGCGAAGGCGCGCGCGATGCCGGCGCGCTGGCGCATGCCGTTCGACATTTCCGACGCGCTGCGGTCCATGGAATCAGCGAGACCGACGCGCGACAGATAATATTCGACGACCTCGTTGCGCTCGCTGGCGCTCGCCCTGGGATAGACGCGATCGACGCCGAGGGCGACGTTTTCGCGCGCGGTCAGCCAGGGCATGAGCGACGGCGCCTGGAAAACGACGGCGCGATCCGGGCCCGCCGCACCGACCTCGCGCCCATCGAGCACGATGACGCCGCTCGACACGTCCTGAAGCCCTGCCGCCATCGACAGAACGGTCGACTTGCCGCAGCCGGAATGGCCGATCAGCGAGACGAACTCGCCCTTGCTCATCTTGAAATTGAAGCCATCGACGACAGTCAGCGGTCCCTTCGGCGTGGCGAAGACCTTGGCGATCTCCGAGAACTCCACGAAATTTTTGCTGATCGGCGAATGCGCCGCTTTCACGTAGGCGTCCGGCAATTGCGCGGCCGGCGTCAGGGCGGGCGGCTTCAGCCCGTCGCCTTCCCCGACATGGCGATCGCCGACTCCCATCAGGTAATCGGTGATCTTGGCGCGCAACGCCTTGAAGGCCTCGTCCGAATTGACGGCGGAACGGTCGCGGGGGCGTCGAATATCGACGACGAAGGAGGGACCGAGCGTCGCGCGCGGACCGGGATTGAGGGGGATGATCCGGTCGGCGAGCAACAGGGCCTCGTCGACGTCGTTGGTGATGAGAAGAACGGTCTTCTTCTCGCTGCGCCAGATTTCCTGAATCTCGTCCTGCAGCTTGGCGCGGGTCAGCGCGTCGAGCGCCGACAGCGGTTCGTCGAGCAGCAGGATCTGCGGGCTCATCGCCAGCGCGCGCGCCACTGAAACGCGCTGGCGCATGCCGCCGGACAATTCCGCCGGACGACGGTCGAGCGCGTGCGACAGGCCGACCATTTCGATGTAGCGGCGCGTGCGCGCATCTCGCTCGGCCCTGCTCTCCTTCGCGAAGACCGCATCGACCGCCAGCGCCACGTTTTCGTAAACCGTGAGCCACGGCATCAGCGAATAGGACTGGAACACCAGCCCGCGGTCGGGGCCCGGTCCGTCGATCTTCGCGCCGTTGACGGACACTTCGCCGATGTCGGGCTCGATGAGGCCGGCGATCAGCGAAACGAGCGTGCTCTTGCCGGAGCCGGAGAAGCCGACGATCGCGACGAAATCGCCCTCCTCCACCGCCAGGTTCACATTGCTGAGGACCTCGCGGCGTTGCGGGCCCGCGCCATACCCCTTGCTGACGTTCTTCAATTCAAGAAAGGCCATGTCCGCCTCCTCAGCGCGCCGGCGAATAGGTGAAGGCCGTCTGCAGCGCGAGCATCAGGCGATCGAGCAGGAAGCCGATCACGCCGATCGTCAGCACCGCAACGATGATGCGCGCGAGCGAATCCGACGAGCCGTTCTGGAACTCGTCCCACACGAACTTGCCGAGGCCGGGGTTCTGCGCGAGCATTTCGGCGGCGATCAGCACCATCCAGCCGACGCCCAGCGACAGGCGCAGGCCGGTGAAGATCAGCGGCAGCGCCGACGGCAGGACGACCTTGCGGATCGTGGTCGACGTCGGCAGGCGCAACACTTTCGAGACGTTGACGAGGTCCTTGTCGACCGACGCGACGCCGAGCGCCGTGTTGATCAAGGTCGGCCAGAGCGAGCAGAGCGTGACCGTGACGGCGGAAATGACCAGCGATTTCGGCAAGGCGTCCGACGGATTGATATAGAGGGCGGAGACGATCATCGTGACGATCGGCAGCCATGCGAGCGGAGACACGGGCTTGAAGATCTGGATCAGCGGATTGATCGCGCCGCTGATCGTCCGCGACAGGCCCGACGCGATGCCGAGCGGAACCGCGATCAGCGTGGCGATGACGAATCCGAGCGCAACCGTCAGCAGGCTGGTCTCGATCTGGTCGAGGTAGGTCGGCCTGCCCGTGTAATTGCGCCAGCGGACGCGATCGGACTGGCCGTCGGCGACGAGCTTGGCGTTACGCTCCTTCTGGCGCGCGTAAAATTCCGCCGCCCTGGCGCGCTCGGCTGCATGATCGGCCCAAAGGGATTTGGCTTGGTCGTAGACCTGCGCGGGACCGGGGATCGCGCCGAGCGAGGTGCGCACCTGCGGCGCCAGCACGCCCCACGCGATGAGAAAGGCGACGACGCCGGCGATCGGGATCAGCAGATCGCGTGTGATCGACGCAAGCTGCGCGCGCGGATGATCGCCCATGGCGAGCCGCACGATCGGCACGAGCCAGCTCAGGCCGACAACGCCGAGCGCCTTGTCGGCGCGATTGAGATAGAAGTCGATGCGCGCGCGGCGCTCCCGTCGCGCCGTATCGGCTTCGACCGGCTTGATGATTTCGGTCGTGCTGCTCATCTGCCTTCCTCGTGCTGGATGCGTTGGCGGCCGGGCGCGCCTTCGTCGCCCGGCCGGTCCGGATCAATTGCCGACGACCTCGGAACCTTCGACCGTCTGCTTGCCTTTCAGGCCGATCTTCAGCGAGTCGATGTAGGCGTTGGGCTTCCTGCCGTCGTAGGTCACGCCGTCGATGAAATCGCTGGTCGGCGCCCTGTAGCCGTCCGCGCCCGCCGGGAATTCATCGGGCTTGGCGAGGCCGTCCTCGATCAGCAGCTTGGCCGCCTGCATGTAGACGTCAGGCAGATAGACGGATCTGGCCGTGTCGGCGTACCAGCTATCGGTCTTGGCTTCCGCGATCTGGCCCCAGCGACGCATTTGCGTCAGATACCAGACCGCGTCCGAATAATAGGGATAGGTCGCGTAATAGCGGAAGAAGACGTTGAAGTCCGGGACGGAACGCTTGTCGCCCTTCTCGTATTCGAACGTGCCCGTCATCGAATTGGCGATGACCTTGGCGTCGGCGCCGACGTAATTCGGCCGCGACAGGATTTCGACCGCCTCCTTGCGGTTGGCGTCGTTGTTCTCGTCGAGCCATTTCGCCGCGCGGATGAGCGCCTTGGTCAAGGCGAGCGTCGTGTTGGGATACTTTTTGACGAATTCCGCGGTCAGGCCGAACACCTTTTCCGGATTGTTCTTCCAGATTTCGTAATCGGTGACGACTGGAACGCCGATGCCCTTGAACACAGCCGCCTGGTTCCACGGCTCGCCGACGCAATAGCCGAGGATCGTGCCCGCCTCCATCGTCGCCGGCATCTGCGGCGGCGGCGTCACCGACAGGAGAACGTCGGCCTGGATCTGACCGGACGTGTCGGTCGGCGAATAATATCCGGGCTTCACCCCGCCGGCCGCCAGCCAGTAGCGCAATTCGTAATTGTGCGTGGATACGGGGAACACCATGCCCATGTTGAACGGCTTGCCCTGCCGCTTGTAATCGTCGACGACGAATTTGAGCGCGTCGGCCTTGATCGGATGCTCGGGCTTGCCGTCCTTCATCGGGACATGGCTCTTCATCTGCGCCCAGACGGCGTTGGAAACGGTGATGGCGTTGCCGTTGAGGTCCATCGAGAAAGGCGTGACGATATGCGCCTTGGTGCCGAATCCGATCGTCGCCGCCAGCGGTTGTCCGGCGAGCATGTGCGAGCCGTCGAGCTCGCCGGAGATCACGCGGTCGAGCAGCACTTTCCAGTTCGCCTGCGGTTCGAGCGTGACGTAGAGGCCCTCGTCCTCGAAGAAATGCTTCTCCAGCGCGATGGCCAACGGCGCCATGTCGGTCAGCTTGATGAAGCCGAGCTTCAGCGTGTCCTTCTCGACATTGAGCATTTTCGCGTCGGCGGAGCTTGAAAGCGCCGCCGCGATTGCGACCGCTGCGACAGCGCCGCGGATCGAGGGCGCGAGGTTCGTGATCAAGACAGATCTCCGTTGCACATGCCATTCCCCCTTCATTTCGCCATCGCGGCCGTCGCGGCCGTCTCGCCTTCTTCCATCGCCGACTTGAGGATCCGGCCGATCTCCGGCCGGCAGGAGCCGCATCCCGCGCCGGCCGCCGTGGCCGCGCCGATGGCCGCGACATCGCGGCAGCCGCGTGCGATCGCGTCGCGGATGGCGTTGGCGCCGACGTTGAAGCAGACGCAGATCTTCTGGCCGGGATCCCTGGCCTGCGCGCGGGGGCGTCCCGCCAGCATGGTCGCGGGATCGGAGGTCGGATCGGCGAAG
Source organism: Rhodoblastus sp. (assembly GCA_036796555.1). Lineage (GTDB taxonomy): Bacteria > Pseudomonadota > Alphaproteobacteria > Rhizobiales > Beijerinckiaceae > JAJXWB01. Next base: position 30,725 of record DAIRCS010000022.1, read on the forward strand.
AGTTCACAGAGCCACGCGCGCGCTGCGGCGATCGGCGCGCGCGCGACGAACAGCAGGCCGGCGACGCCGCCATCGCGGACGGCCACGCAACGGTAGGACCCAGCGCGCGCATCGCGGGCGGAGAGAATGAAGACATCTTCGCTCGCGCCGACGCCGAAAAGATCGCGCGCGCGGGCTTCCCAGTCGGCGACGGGCGTGTCGCCGGCAAGCTCCAGGCGCCAGCCGCCGTCGGTGCGCGCGAGCGCCCAGTAATCGGCTTCGAGCCGTTCCGGCTTCTCGCGGACGAGCGCAAAAGCGAACCAGTTCGGCGCCAGCGCTTTCGCCTCGACGTAGGCGCCCTTGGATTCCGGCTGCCCCGAGACCGGATCGAGCTTCGGCGCCACAAGCGCGTCGATGCGCGCGTTGCTCGCGAACTGATCCGTCCAGTGGATCGGCGCGAAGATGCTGCCTTCGCGCTGCCGATCCGTGACCAGGGCGCGCAAGGTCGCGGAGCCCCGCGTGTTGGACAGCCGCACGAGTCCCGCCGCCGCGACGCCGAGCCGCGCCGCATCCTTCGGGTTGATCTCGGCGAATGGTTCGGCGATGTGCTGCGACAGGCGCGCGGCGACGCCCGTGCGCGTCATCGTGTGCCATTGATCGCGAATGCGGCCGGTGTTGAGCACGAATTCGCGCGCGACGCCCTTGCGTCCCGCGAGTCCCCGGAACGGCGTCGGCACGAAACGCGCGCGGCCGTCCGGCGTGTAGAAGCGGCCGTCCGCGAAGAAGCGCTTCGGCGCGTCGCTCGCCGCCTCACCCGCGCGCCACGGCCACTGGAACGGCCGCAGCGCGTCGAACTCGATATTGGAGATTCCTGCCAGCGCCGATATGTCGAAGCCGCGCGCGCCGCCGTTGCGATAGCCCGACAACGCCGCGTGCTCGCGAAATATGGCGGCCGGACCGGAATAGTCGAAGGCCTTGCCAAAGCCCATGCGGCGCGCGACGCCCGCCATCGCCCACCAGTCGGGCATGGCCTCGCCCGCGGCTGCGCGCAGCGGCCGCTGGCGCGAGATGCGGCGCTCCGAATTGGTGACGACGCCGTCCTTCTCGCCCCAGGCCTGCGCCGGCAGAAGCACATGCGCGAATTTCGTCGTGTCCGTGCGCGCGACGACGTCGGAGACGACGACGAACGGACAGACGCCGAGCGCGGCCGCGACACGGTTTGCGTCGGGCAGGCTGTCGACGGGGTTGGTGCCCATGATCCAGACGGCCTTGATGCGCCCCTCGCCGATCGCGCGAAAAAGATCGACCGCCTTGAGGCCGGCGCGCGTCGCCATTGTCGGAGATTTCCAGAAATCCCGGACGAGAGCGCGATGGCCGTCGTTGTCGATCTCCATGTGCGCGGCGAGCTGGTTGGCGAGCCCGCCGACCTCGCGCCCACCCATGGCGTTGGGCTGGCCGGTCACCGAAAAGGGTCCGCAGCCCGGCTTGCCGATGCGCCCGGTCAGCAGATGGCAATTGACGATCGCGTTGACCTTGTCGACGCCGACACTCGACTGGTTGACGCCTTGCGAATAGACGGTGACGGTCTTCGCGGTCGCTGCAACGCATTCGTAGAATCGGCGGATGTCCGCGAGGGAAAGGCCCGTGCGGCGGGCGACCGCGCCCGGCGTCCATTGCGCGGCAGCGGCGAGCGCCTCGTCCGGGGCTTGCGTATGCGCGTCGACGAAAGCCTCGTCGACGGCGTCCGACTTCGACAGATGACGCAGGAGGCCGAGAAACAGCGCGACATCGGCTCCGGGCTCGATGGCGAGATGCATGTCGGCGATCTCGCTGGTCGCGGTGCGCCGCGGGTCGATGTTGACGACAAAAGGCTTGCCGCCGCGTTTCTCGCGCGCCTGCGCAAGGCGCTGGAACAGAACGGGATGGCACCAGGCGAGATTGGAGCCGACGAGCACGACGAGATCGGCCGCCTCCAGGTCCTCGTAGACGCCCGGCACGATGTCGGCGCCGAAGGCGCGGCGATGGCCGGCGACGGAAGCCGCCATGCACAGCCGCGAATTCGTGTCGATGTTCCCCGAGCCGATGAAACCCTTCATCAGCTTGTTGGCGACGTAATAATCCTCGGTGAGGATCTGTCCCGACACGTAGAAGGCGGCGGAATCGGGTCCGTGCAGTTCGATCGTCCGCGCGAAGCGTCGCGCGACGAGATCGAGCGCCTCGGACCAGGCGGCGCGTCTGCCGCCGATCTGCGGATGCAGCAGGCGGTCCTCGTCGCCCAGCGTCGCGCCGAGCGCGGCGCCTTTCACGCAGAGCCGGCCGAAATTCGCGGGATGATCGGGATCGCCCGCGATCTCGATCTCGCCGCGCGCGCCCGCGGACGCCTTCACGCCGCAGCCCGTGCCGCAATAGGGGCAGGTTGTCGCAATCGCCTTGCCGGACAAGGTCGCTGATCCTTCTTGCATCGCGCTCGTCCGTATCTCAGGCCGGCGCGGCCACGCCCATGTCGAGATAGATGCGGCCGTTCTCGAGCTTGACCGGGAAGCTGCGCGCGCAGCCCTGGTCCGCGCCCATCGCCTCGCCGTTCTCGAGATCGATGATCCAGTTGTGCAGCGGGCAGGCGACCTTGCGGCCGTGCACGATGCCTTCGCTCAGCGGGCCGCCCTTGTGCGGACAACGATTCTCGAGCGCGAAGAATTCGTCGCTCGCGGTGCGGAACACCGCGATCTCGCGACGCGGCGTGCGCACGGTGCGCGCGCCGCGCTTCGGGATGGCGTCGATGGGCCCCAGATCGAACCAGTAGCGGTTTTCGTTTCGCATGATCTGCGTCCTTATTGCGCGGCGACGGGCATGAGCACGGCGAGCGGCGCGAATTCGCGGGCGTCGCGGCCGGCGGCGCGCTCGGCCCAGGGATCGCGGCGCGCGACGCGCTGCGAGATCACGAAACGCTCGTAGAGCGCCTTGCGATTGTCGTGATCGTCCATGATCGCCGCGCGCACCCGCTCGAGGCCGGTCTTCTCGACCCATTTGTAGAGACGGTCGAGATAAGCCGCTTCCTCGCGATACATCTGGATGACCGCCGCGACATGTTCGAGCGCGGCTTCCTCCGTATCGACATGGCCGAGCAGATCGGTCGCGCGCACATGCAGGCCCGCCGCGCCGGCGATGTGCAGGTCGTAGCCCGAATCGACGCAGATGACGCCGACGTCCTTCACCGTCGCCTCCGCGCAATTGCGCGGGCAGCCGGAGACGGCGAGCTTCACTTTCGCCGGCGTCCACGAGCCGCAGAGCAGGCGCTCCATCTTGATTCCGAGGCCCATGGAATCCTGCGTGCCGAAGCGGCACCAGTCGGAGCCGACGCAGGTCTTCACCGTGCGCAGGCCCTTGGCGTAGGCGAAGCCCGAGACGAGGCCGGCGGCGTTGAGCTGCGCCCAGACGGCCGGCAGGTCTTCCTTCTTCACGCCGAGCAGGTCGACGCGCTGTCCGCCCGTGACCTTGACGGTCGGAATCTTGAACTGGTCGGCGACGTCGGCGATGGCGCGCAATTCGTCGGGCGTCGTCAGGCCGCCCCACATGCGCGGCACGACCGAGAAGGTGCCGTCCTTCTGGATGTTGGCGTGCACGCGCTCGTTGACGAAGCGCGACTGGTAGTCGTCGCGATGGTCGTAGGGCCAGGCGCAGATCAGATAATAGTTGAGCGCCGGGCGGCAGGTGGGGCAGCCGCAGGACGTCTTCCAGGCGAGTTCCTGCATGACGGCGGGAAGCGACTTCAGCTCCTTTGCCTTGATCTGATGACGCACTTCCTCGTGCGTGAGGTCGACGCACTTGCACATAGGCTTGCGCGCGCCGGCGACGTATTTTTCGCCGAGCGTCGCCATCAGCAGGGTCTCGACCTTCGACGTGCACTGGCCGCAGGAGGCAGATGCCTTCGTCCTGGCGCGCACCTCGTCGATCGAGGTCAGGCCGCCGCCCGTGATGGCCTGGACGATCGTTCCCTTGCACACGCCGTTGCAGCCGCAGATTTCCGCATCATCCGGCAAGGCTGCAACGGCCGCCGTAGGGTCCAGCGGAGACCCTCCCTGGTAGGACTGGCCGAAGATCAGCGTTTCGCGCATCGGGGCGACGTCGACGCCCTTCTTCAGCATGTCGAAATACCAGGCGCCGTCGGCCGTATCGCCATAGAGAACCGCGCCGATGACCTTGTTGTCGCGCAGCACGACGCGCTTGTAGATCTGGCGCGCTGGATCGCGCAGGATGACTTCGTCGGTGTCGTCGCCTTCGGAGAAGTCGCCGGCCGAGAAGAGATCGATGCCCGTGACCTTCAGCTTGGTGGAGGTGATCGAGCCGGCGTAGCCCACGCTTTCCTCGCCGGCGAGCTGGCCCGCGAGCACTTTCGCCATGTCGTAGAGCGGCGCGACGAGGCCGTAGCAGGCGCCGCGGTGCTCGACGCATTCGCCCACCGCATAGACGTCGGGATCGTTGGTGCGCATGAAATCGTCGACGACGACGCCGCGCCTGACGTCGAGGCCGGCGTTTTTCGCCAGCGTCGTGTTCGGCCGGATGCCGACCGCCATGACGACGAGGTCGGCGGGCAGCGTGCGGCCGTCGTCGAGGAGCACGCCTTCGACACGCGCCTCCCCGACGATCGACTTCGTGTTGGCCGATGTCACGACCTCGATGCCGCGCTGCTCGATCGCCCGCTGCAGCAGATAGCCGGCGTTGGGATCGAGCTGGCGCTCCATCAACGTCGGCATGAGGTGGATGACCGACACGTTCATGCCCTTGGCGGCGAGGCCGGCCGCCGCCTCGAGGCCGAGCAGGCCGCCGCCGATCACCACCGCGCGTCCGCCGCCGGCGGCCGCCTTCAACATGGCGTCGACGTCGTCGAGATCGCGGAAGGTCACGACGCCCGGCAGCTTGGCGCCGGGCACGGGAATGATGATCGGCATCGAGCCGGTGGCGACGATCAGCTTGTCGTAGGGCTCCATCTCGCCCGACGCCGTGCGCACGACGCGCCTGGCGCGATCGATTTCGGCGATCGTCTCGCCGCGACGCAGCGCGACCTTGTTCGCCTCGTACCAGGCCTCGTCGTGAATGACGATTTCGTCGAAGGTCTTTTCGCCGGCCAGCACCGGCGAGAGCATGATCCGGTTGTAGTTGACCCGCGGCTCGGCGCCGAAGACCGTCACCTCGTATCGGTCGGGCGATTTCTCGAACAATTCATCCAAGACACGGCCCGCGGCCATGCCGTTTCCGATCACCACCAGTTTCTTGCGCATCGGCCAGCTCCGAAGGAAGTTTGCATTCCTTTCGCAAGCCGCGTGCCAAATAGCCGTTTATTTTCAATCGGTAAGAATGATGATTGAAATCAATTCGGAAATTGATATCTGTTAGATCGACGCCGGCCGACGCCGAATGTCCGGGCCGATCGCATGCCGCGCAGACAATCCGCGCGTGATTTGTGCAATGCACACAAATCGGACATTTGCCTACCAGTCGACAGACTCGTTCAAAAATACGGCGAACCGCATGCTACGCCGTGCCGCCCGAGGCAAGGGCCGCGAAGCGCTCTCAGTGCGCCGCGCCGAGATATGCGGCCTGCACCGCAGGATCGTTGCGAAGCTTTTCGGCCGGGCCCGAAACGCTGATCGCGCCGTTCTCCAGAACATAGCCGAAATCGGCGACATGGAGCGCGGCGGCCGCGAATTGCTCGACCAGCAGCATCGTCACTTTGGCCTGTTTCAACCGCGCGACCGTCGCGAAGACTTCCTCCACGAGACGCGGCGCCAGGCCCATGGAGGGCTCGTCGAGCAGCAGCACGCGCGGATCGAGCATCAGCGCGCGCGCCATGGCGAGCATCTGCTGCTCGCCGCCCGACAGCGTGCCGGCGAGCTGGTCGCGACGTTCCGCCAGCCGCGGGAACAGGTCGAACATGCGGTCGAGATCGCGGTCGACGTCGCCGCGCGGGCGGGCGCCGGTCAGCCGCGGGAATGCGCCGAGCAGCAGATTGTCGCGCACGGGCAGCGTCGTGAATACGCGCCGGTTCTCCGGCGAGTGGGCGACGCCGCGCCGGGTGATGCGATAGGCGGGCTCGCCGGCGATCTCGTCGCCGCCGAGCCGGATGGAGCCCGACTGCGGCTTGATCATGCCGGAGACGGCGCGCAGCGTCGTCGTCTTGCCGGCGCCGTTGGAGCCGATCAGCGTGACGAGCTGGCCTTCCTGCACCTCGAGCGAGATGCCGTGCAGCACCTGCACCTTGCCGTAGCCGGCGACGAGATTGTCGACTTTGA
>DAIRCS010000023.1:0-36553 GCA_036796555.1 Rhodoblastus sp.
GATCTTCGCCGCCATGGCCGCGCCGATCATGAGGAAGGCGAATTCGCCGCCCGGCGCCAGCAGAAGCGACATTTCGCGCCCGACCGGCGCCGCCAGCCGGAACATGCGCGCGAGCACGTAGAGAACCGCGGCCTTGATGACGACGAGACCGACCGCGAAGCCGAGGATCGTCAACGGCGCCTCGACGATGCGCGCAAAATCGAGATGCGAGCCGGTCGACAGGAAGAACAGGCCGAGCAGCAGGCCCTGAAATGGCGCGATCGTGACCTCGACCTCGCGGCGGAACTCGGTTTCGGCGAGCAGCAGGCCGGCGATGAAGGCGCCGAGCCCCATCGAAAGGCCGGTGGACGCGCTCGCCACGCTCGCGCCGACGACGACGAGCAGGCAGGCGGCCATGAACAGTTCGGTCGAACCGCCGGCCGCGACGAGATGAAACAGCGGGCGCAGCACAAGCCGGCCGCCGGCGACGAGCGCGAAGAGCGCGACGACCGCGGGCGCCCAGGTCCAGAACAATTGCGAGCCGGCGAGCGCGCCGCTCTTGGCGTCGAGCAGCGGCACCATGAAGAGCAGCGGCGCGACCATGAGATCCTGGAACAGCAGCACGGCGAAGGCCGCGCGTCCCGCCGCGCGGTTCAGCCGCTTGCGCTCAGACAGGACCGACAGCACGATCGCCGTCGAGGACATCGACAGCGCGGCGGCGCAGAGCACGGCGCGGCCGAGCCCGAGGTCGAGCCATGCGCCGACCTGCAGCGTGAGCAGGGCCGTCGTGACCACGACCTGCGCCGCGCCGAGGCCGAAGACGAGGCGGCGCATGCGCATGAGGCGGTCCCACGACAATTCGAGGCCGATCATGAACAGGAGGAAGACGACGCCGAGTTCGGCGAGTTGCGCCGCGCCCGCGCCGCCGCCGATCGAGATGGCGCCAAACCAGGGATGGGTTGCGGCGAGGCGTCCGGCGCCGAAGGGGCCGAGCAGCGCGCCGGCGACGAGGAAACCGAGCACCGGGCTTACGCGCAGCCGGCGGAACAGCGGCACGACCACGCCCGCCGTCATGAGGAAGATCAGCGGCTGACGCCAAGTTTCCCAGTGAAATTCCGAGTCCATCGTGCTCCGGTCCGATTCAGCGCGACGACTATAACCGGTGGAACACGAATGGCCGCAAACAATTGGACCGTGAGCCTTCAAACTTGCATTTGCGGAAGAAGCGTCGGTGAATTTCGCGCGAGCCAAAAGGCTCGCGGTCCGTCATTCCACGAAATCGGCGCGCGAAAATCCTTGCGCGAAAAGAAGCGCGGTGAGATCGGCGTGATCGATGCGCGCATCGGCGGCGGCGGCGACCGCGGGCTTGGCGCGGAAAGCGGCGCCGAGGCCGGCCTCGCGCAGCATCGGCAGATCGTTGGCGCCGTCGCCGGCGGCGATCGTCTGCGCTTTCGTCAGGCCGCGCGCGTCGCGCAGCTCGATGATCGACGCAAGCTTGGCTTCTGCGCCGAGGATCGGCTCCTCGACGCGGCCGGCGAACTTGCCGTTCTCGATCACGAGGCGATTGGCGCGGTTCTCGTCGAAGCCGACCGCAGCCGCGATGCGGCTCGTGAACGCCGTGAAGCCGCCCGACACGAGCGCAGTGTAAGCGCCGTTGGCGCGCATGGTGCGCACCAGCGCCCTCGCGCCCGGCGTGATCGTGATGCGCTCGGCGATGACTTTTTCGGGCACGTCCGCGGCGAGGCCGGCAAGCAGCGCCACGCGTTCGCGCAGCGCCGGCTCGAAGGCGATCTCGCCGCGCATCGCGCGTTCGGTGATGGCGGCGACATGCGCCTTGAGCCCGACGAGATCGGCGAGCTCGTCGATGCATTCCTGGCCGATGATGGTGGAATCCATGTCGGCGACGAAGAGCTTCTTGCGGCGGTCCGCGACCGGCTGCACGACAATGTCGACCGCCGCGTGGTCGAGCGCGGCGCGCAAGGTCGTCTCGATCTCGACGATCTCGAACCCGTCCTCCGGCGCGAAGGCGATGTCGGCGGCGATGTCCGGATCGAGCCACTTCACGCCGCCGGCGTTGGCGAGCGCGGCGCGGGCGCGTTCGGCGCGCGCGACGGTCAGGATCGGCGTCTGCGGATTGCAGACGAGCGTGGCGACGTGAGAAAGGGTCTTGGACATAGGGTTCGGATCGGACGGAAACTCGAATGGGGCGGATGCGCGCCATCCTCATCGCAGGCCCGACGGCGAGCGGCAAGTCCGCCGTGGCGCTGGAACTCGCGCGGCAGACCGGCGGGGTCGTGGTCAACGCCGATTCCATGCAGGTCTACCGCGACCTGCGCATCCTCACCGCGCGTCCGTCGCCCGCCGACGAGGCGGCGGCGGAGCATCGGCTCTACGGCCATGTCGACGGCGTCGTGAATTATTCGGTCGGCCGCTGGCTCGACGATTTTTCCGCGCTGATGGCGGCGCTGGACCGGGCAGGGCGCATGGCGATCGTCGTCGGCGGCACGGGCATGTATTTCAAGGCGGCGACGCAGGGCCTGTCCGAAATTCCGCGCACGCCGGAAGAAGTGCGGACGCGGGTGAGGGCGTCGGCGGAAGGCGTCGCGCCGGCGGAACTGCACGCGCGGCTGGCGGCGCGCGATCCGCAGACGGCGGCGCGCCTGCGCCCGACCGATCCGCAGCGCATTCTTCGCGCGCTGGAAGTGCTGGAGGCGACGGGCCGGCCGCTCTCGGCCTTCCAGGGCGCGCGCGGGGCGCCGATCCTGCCCGAAGGCGCGTGGCGCGGCTTCTTTCTCGCGCCGGAGCGGGAGGCCGTGCGAGCGGCGATCGACGGGCGCTTCGTGGCCATGATCGAGCGGGGCGCGCTGGACGAAGTCGCCGCGCTCGCCGCGCGAAAGCTCGATCCGGCGCTGCCGATCATGCGCGCGCATGGCGCGCCGGCGCTGATGGCGTTTTTACGCGGCGAAATTCCGCTTGCCGACGCCATCGCCCGCGGGCAGGCCGACACCCGCGCCTACGCCAAGAGGCAGTTCACCTTCGCGCGCCATCAATTGCCGGATTTCCGCTGGCTTGCGCCGGAGACGGCGGCTGCGGAGATCGCCGCCGCGCTCGGGGCGTGAAATCCGCAAGATTTATCAAGCCGCCCTTTGCTAGCTTCCGACGATCGGAGAGCGGGGCGATGGCGAAGGGGTTGACCAGAGGCGATTACAACGAGCGGCTCGGCCGCGTGCGCGACTACGTCTACGATCACCTCGACGAAGATCTGGATTTCGCGCGCCTGGCCGAAATAGCATGCCTGTCGCCGCATCACTGGCATCGCATCTACCACGCCCTGCACGGGGAAACGGCGTTCGCGACCGTGCGCCGGCTGCTCCTGCAAAGGGCTGCCTACGAACTGAAGCGGACGACGTTGCCGGTCGCGCGCATTGCGGCGCGGGCGAAATACGACAGCGCGGCGGCGTTTTCCCGCGCGTTCAAGACGAAATTCGGCATTTCTCCGGCGCATTACCGGCGCGAGGGCGGATATGCGGAAACGGGAACTGCCCGAACCAAGGAGGGTTTGCCCATGCGGGAAGTCGAAGTCAGGCGGGCGCCGGCGCTCATTGTCGCCGGCATCCCCCATCGTGGGCCGTATATGAAGATCGGCCGCGCGTTCGATCAGCTCCGCAATGTCCTGACGACGCGGGGGCTTTACGACCCCGGCCAGCACAATGTCGCCGTCTATTTCGATGACGCCTCGGTCACGCCGCCTGCCGAATGCCGCTCGCTGGCCGGGCGCTCCACGCGCGCGGAGACGCCGATCGCGCCGCCGCTGGAGCGGTTCGATCTCGCTGCCGGCGATTACGCCGTGTTGCGCCATCGCGGGCCTTACGCCGAACTCGGCGCCGCCTACGACTGGCTGTTCGGCGTCTGGCTGCCGGGCTCGGGCCGCGAGGCGGCCGATCGACCCTGCTACGAAATCTACATCAATACGCCGATGGACGCCCCGCCCAAGGACCTCGTCACCGATCTATATCTTCCGTTGAAGTAGCCCGGCGGCTGACGCATTCTCCCGCGACAGGGGAGACGCATGAAACTCTACGATCTCAAGAACGGACTCAATCCGCGGCGCGTCCGCATCTTTCTCGCCGAGAAGGGCGTTTCGATCCCCTCCGAATTCGTCGACATGATGAAGGGCGAGAACAAGGGCGAGCGCTATATGGCGATGAACCCGCTGGGCACCATGCCGGTGCTGGAGTTCAACGACGGCACGCATCTGGCGGAGTCCATCGCGATCTGCCGTTATTTCGAGGAATTGCATCCCGAGCCGCCGCTGTTCGGCACGACGATGCTGGAACGAGCGCAGATCGAGATGTGGAACCGGCGCATGGAGCTGGAAATCCAGCTCCCGATCCAGGACGTGTTCATTCACCTCAACCCGTTCTGGGCCGGCCGCAGGCCGCAGGTGCCGGAATACGGGCGCGTGCGGCAGGCGCAGGTGCTCGAGCGCATGGCCTGGCTCAACCGCGAACTGGCCGACCGTCCCTATATCGCGGGGGATCGCTACACGGTCGCCGACATCACCGCGCAATGCGCCTTCCTGATGGGCAAGGGCACGGGCTCGAAGATTCCCGACGACCTGACCAATCTGACTCGCTGGTACGATCTCGTGACGAGCCGGCCGACGGCGCGGGCGTGAAAGTCTGGCCGATAAGTCGAATCTTCATCCTGAGAGCCTGGCCCATAACTCGACCCCTCGCCCTGAGGAGGCGCCCTCGCGTCCGGCCTCCGGCCGGCGCAAGGATAAACTCCGCGCCGTCTCGAAGGGCGGCAGCGGCGAAAATCGCTGGTTTTGCCATCCTTCGAGACGCGCCTGCGGCGCTCCTCAGGATGAGGATTCGAGTTATGGGCCAGGCTCTCAGCATGAGAGATCCCGCTCCTTAACGCATTTCCGGTCAGGCGCCGAGGCTTGCGCCGGGCGCGCCCGCCTGTGCTAGGCTCCCGGCGCGGCGCTCCGAACCGGGGTTTTCCATGCGCGTATGTCTTGCAGCCCTCCTGAGCGCGACGCTGGGCGCGCCCACAGCGCTGGCGCTGCCTGTCGCCAGGCCCGCGCCGGCCGCCGTCTCCGCGGCGGCGCAGGCGATCGCGCCGGTCGCGCGGAAGCAGGCGAAGGCCAAGGCTCCGCGCTCCAGGGCGCGGCAGGCCAGGCGCGGCAAGTCCGACCTCGGCGGCATCCACCCGCTGGTCGGCAGCGGCGCCTATTGAAAAAGGCGGCTGTCGCGGGCCGAGCCCGAAAACAATCGCCAGCTCCGCCGAATCTGGTCTAAGTGGCGCCGCGAAGCGCGGGCGTTGCGGTGATCCATGGGCGAAAAATCCGAAGATTCCAAAGGCGACGAGCCCGTCTCCTGGCCGTTCCGCGACGAGGACGGGGCGCTGCGCGCCGAATTCGTCGCTTCGGTTGAGAAAGCCGTCGCGGGCGGCGACAAGCGTGAACTGCTCGCGCTCGCCGGCGAATTGCACGAAGCCGACATGGGCGCCCTCATCGAGGCGCTCGACGCGGACAGCCGGCCGCGCCTCGTCGAACTCATGGGCGACGAATTCGACTTTGCCGCGCTGACCGAAGTTCCGGACAATGTCCGCGACGAGATTCTCGAGGAACTGCCGACCGAGACGGTCGCCGAAGGCGTCAGCGAGCTCGAGAGCGACGACGCCATCGCGCTGCTCGAGGATCTCGATCGCTCCGAGCAGGAGGAAATCCTCGAGGCCATGCCGGCGGTCGAGCGCTCGGCGCTGCGGCGCTCGCTCGACTATCCTGAAAAGTCCGCCGGCCGCCTGATGCAGACGACGCTGGTCGCCGTGCCGCCGTTCTGGACGGCGGGGCAGGCGCTCGACCATCTGCGCGAGGGCGACCAGGACGACCTGCCGGACAATTTCTTCGAAATCTTCGTCGTCGATCCCGGCCATCGCCTGCTCGGCAACGTCTTTCTCGACAAGCTCGCCCGCACGCCGCGGTCGACGCGCCTCGACGCGATCATGCAGGGCCGGCGGCACGTGCGCGTGACCGAGGACGAGGAAGAAGTGGCGCGCATGTTCGAGCGCTACAACATCGTCTCCGCGCCCGTCGTGGACGAGGCCGACCGGCTGGTGGGCGTCATCACCATCGACGACATCGTCGACGTCATCCAGGAGGCCGCCGACGAGGACATCAAGGCGCTCGGCGGCGTCAACCGGCGCGAGGAATTGAGCGACCCGATCTTCTCGGTCGCGCGCGGGCGCTTCGTCTGGCTGTTCGTCAATCTCGTGACGGCGTTTCTCGCCTCGTCGGTGCTCGGCCTGTTCCAGGGGCAACTGGAGAAGATGGTGGCGCTGGCCATCCTCGCGCCGATCGTGGCCAGCCAGGGCGGCAACGCCGCGACCCAGACCATGACCGTGGCCGTTCGGGCGCTGGCGACCAAGGAGATGTCGCGCGCCAATGCGGCGCGGATCATTTTCCGCGAATTTCTGGTCGGCGCGCTCAACGGCCTCGCCTTCGGCGTCCTGACCGGGATCGGCGCGTCCATCTGGTTCGGCCTGCCGGCGCTCGGCTTCGTGATCGCGGCGGCCATGCTCACCAATCTGGTCGCGGCGGCCTTCGGCGGCATTCTGGTGCCGCTGACGCTGGAGCGGTTCAAGATCGATCCGGCCGTCTCCTCGGGGTCGTTCGTGACGACGGTGACGGATATCGTCGGCTATTTCTCGTTTTTGAGCTTCGCGACGCTGTATTTCGGGCTAAAATGATCCCGTCGGCCCGGCGGAGATTCCACCGGAGACCGCGCATTAACGACTCGTTACCCCGAGAGGGATAATTTGCGCCGATGATGCGTACCTTCGATCTCCGCCTGCCGCTGCGCGTATTTGCGGCGCTCGCCTTCTCCGCCGCGCTCGCCGGGTGCGGTTCGGCGGTGGATTCCCAGCTCTCCAGCAAGCAGCGCTTCCGCTCCTCGGCCATTTCCTATGCGCCGACCCATACGGTGAAGCCGAGCGAGGCGCTGGATCACAGCCGGGATTTCGAGATCCACGGCATCGACGTCTCGAAATACCAGGGCAATATCGACTGGCAGGCGGTCGCCAATTCCGACGTGCAGTTCGCCTGGATCAAGGCGACCGAAGGCGCCGACCACATCGACTCGAAGTTCCGCGAGAACTGGGCGGCCGCCAAGGCCGCCGGCGTGCCGCGCGGCGCCTATCATTTCGTCTACTGGTGCCGCCCGTGGCAGGAGGAGATGGCCTGGTTCAAGGCCAATGTGCCGCGCGAGCCCGACGCCCTGCCGCCCGTTCTGGACGTGGAGGCGACGCCCACCTCGCGCACCTGCAAGCGCACGATCTATCCCGAGCAGGCCATTCCGCAGATGAAGCTGATGCTGCAGGAGATGGAGCGCTATTACGGCAAGCGGCCGATCATCTACACGACGGTCGATTTCTATGAGGCGATCCTGGCCGACGGCGCGCTCGGCGAATATCCGATCTGGGTGCGCTCGACCAAGAACCGCCCGCACGTCCGCTACGGCTCGCGCAAGTGGCACTTCTGGCAATACCAGTCGGACGGCTACGTGCCCGGCATCGTGGGCAAGGTGGACCGCAATTGCTTCCACGGCTCCGCGAAGGAATGGCAGACCTGGCTCGCCAGCAATTGAGCGCGTGGCGAATAGCGGGTAGCGAGTAGGGGCAGGGCGCGGCCCAAACCAGGCTCTCCTCACTGTTCGCTCTCCGCAACTCGTCGGTTCCCACCCATGCTCGAAGACCAGTTCAGCCGGACGGCGCGCGGCGCGGCCCTGCATCGCGCCGCCCATCAGACGCTCGAGGGCGGGCGCATCTTTCGCGACCCCTACGCCTGCGCGATCCTCGGCCTGACGCCGGAGGAGGCCGTTGCGCAGGAGGGCGACGACGAGAGCCGGCGGCGCATGCGCCTCTTCATCGCCGCGCGAGCGCGTTTCGCCGAGGACAGGATCGCCGCGGCCGCCGCGCGGGGCGTGCGGCAGGTCGTCACGCTCGGGGCGGGGCTCGACACGTTCGGCCTGCGCAATCCGCATGCGGGCCAGGGCCTGCGCGTGTTCGAGGTCGATCATCCTGCGACGCAGGCCTGGAAGCGCGAGCAGATCGCGGCGATGGGCGCGCAGGCGCCGTCGCTGACCTTCGCGCCCTGCGATTTCGAGCGCGACGACCTCGGCGAGGCGCTGACGCGCGCCGGCGTCGATCGCGCCGCGCCGATCTTCTTCATGTGGCTCGGCGTCACGCCCTATCTCACGCGGGACGCGGCGATGACGACGCTGCGCACGGTCGCGCGGACGCCCGGCGCGGAAGTCGCGTTCGACTACACGGAAGGACGCGACAAGCACGACGGCGAGGCGCGCGACTTCCACGACGCGCTGCTCGACCGCGTCGCCGCGCTCGGCGAGCCGATCGTCGGCTTCTTCGATCCGGAGCGGCTTGCGCGCGACCTCGAAGGTCTCGGCATGAGCGAACAGGAAGACCTCGCCGTCGCCGACATCGCCGCGCGCTATTTCGGCGCGCCGCGCGTTGGGCCGCGACGGACCTCGGCCGGGCATCTCATCTGGGCGCGGCGGCCGATCGCGGAGGGCAGGGCGTGAAGGACGGCGTTGTCACGGGCGCCGCCGCCGCACGCGCAGCGCCGGCCGCATCTTCAGGGGGGTGCCCGTGTTCTTCGTGATCGCCAAGACGCTCGGCGTGATGGCGCAGGCGCCGCAGCTCTTCTTCGAGTTGCTGGCCGTCGGCGCCGCGCTCTTGTGGACGCGCTGGCGCCGCGCCGGACGCGTCCTGACGACGGCGATGACCGCCGTGATCGTGCTTTTCGCCGTCACGCCGCTGGCGATGATTTTCGTGCGCCCGCTCGAGGACCGCTTTCCGCAGCCCGACCTCGCCACGCCGCCGACAGGGATCATCGTGCTCGGCGGCGCGATGGACGAGGGGGTCACGCGGGCGCGCCACACGCCCGCGCTGAACGACGCCGCCGAGCGCCTGACCGAGCCCGTCGCGCTGCTGCGCCGCTTTCCCGACGCGCGCCTCGTCTTTTCCGGCGGCAGCGGCCGCCTGACCCCGACCGCCTGGACGGAATCCGACGTCGCGCGGATGTTCTGGCGCTCGCTCGGCGTGCCGGACGACCGCATGTCGTTCGAGGACCGGTCGCGCGACACATGGGAGAACGCGGTCTTCACCCGGGAGCTGGTGCAGCCCAAGCCCGGCGAGCGCTGGCTGCTCGTGACGTCGGCCATGCACATGCCGCGCTCGGTCGGCATTTTCCGCAAGATCGGCTTCGACGTGATCCCCTATCCCGTCGACTATCAGACAGGAGGCGTTCGCGGCGACTTCATCGGGTTCCGGCGGCCGGGCGAGGCTTTTCGCGTGCTGGAAACCGCGTCGCATGAATGGATCGGGCTCGTCTCCTACTGGCTCAGCGGCAAGAGCGCGGCGCTGTTTCCGGCGCCGTGATACCGCGAGCCTCGATTGTCATTCCGGACGGCCGAAGGCCGATCCGGAATCCAGCCTCGACTGCGGCTCCTGGCTCCCGGCTCTCCGCTTCGCTCCGGCCGGGATGACAGCGCGAGATGGCTCGCGGTCCGGTCAATCGCTACGGGGCAGACCCAGCCGGATCACGCCCTTCACGTCGTCGGGATCGGCGGGCTTGCCCTTGCGATAGATGACGAGCCGGCCTTCGCGGGCGAGCCCCTTGGCGGTCGCGCGCACGCGCGGCAGCCATTTGCGCCAGCCGAGGTCGTCCTCGCCGCGCTCGGCCGCGATGCGCTTGGCGGCGTCCTCGGGCGAAATGGTCTTCGCCGCGCCGCGCGCGGAAATCTCGGCGAAAATCGCGGCCGCGACGATGTCGCTGTCGGCGTTCGAATCTTGTCTGTCGGGCATGGTTCGCTGATGCGCGCGCGGCGCGCCCGCGTCAAGATTTCGGAACGTCGTCGCCCGCGCGCACGAGCGCCTCGAGCGCGTCCGAATGGAACTGGCGCCTGTAGATCACCACCATGATGAGCGCCGTCGTGAGAAGGAAGACGAGGGGCCCGAGGAACCAGCCGAGATAGGCGAAGGAGAAGAACAGGGCGCGCTGGCCGTCGGCGAAATGGCGGCCGGCGACCGTGCTCATGCCGGCCGCGCGCCGCGCCGCCTTCTCGCGCGCTTGCGCGTCGGCAGAGGTCGCCGGCGGCGTCGCGCCGATCAGGATCGCCGAATAATTGTAGAGCCGGTAGGACCAGCCGAACTTGAAGAAGGCGTAGCCGAAGATCGCCATCAGGCCGATCGCCTTCATCTCCCAGAGCCCGCGCGAGATCGACGGCGCGAAGGGGAGTTCGGCGAACAGGCGCAGCACGTCGTCGGTGGGGCGCAGGACGGTGGCCGCGCCGCCGATGGCGATGAGCGAGGCGGAGGCGAAAAAGGCCGTGCCGTTCTGGAGGGTCGAGGTGATGGCGGTGTCGACGATGCGCACCTCGCGGCGCGCCATTTCGCCCATCCAGAGCTCGCGCTGCGCGTTCATCAGGGCGTTGAGGCCGGGTTTGCGGTCGTGACGGAATTTCACGAAGCGCGCATAGCCGATCCAGGCGGCCAGAAAAGCGATGAGCGCGGCTGCGTCGGCGGAATAGGGCAGCATGTCGAAAGGTCCGGTCTGGCAGGCCCCGCGCGCAGTTGATTTTTCGCGCGCGCTCCCGTCAATCTGTGGCAGGAGGAGCCCATGGCGCAAGAGATTACGGTTGGAATCAAGAAGCTGGTCGAGGAAGCGAACGCCGAGATCGAGACATTGACGATCGAGCAGGCGATCGCGCTGCACGGCAACGGCGACGTGACCTTCGTCGACCTGCGCGACCCCCGCGAGATGGAGCGCGACGGCCATATTCCCGGGACGTTCCATTGCACGCGCGGCATGCTGGAATTCTGGATCGATCCCGCGAGCCCCTACGCCAAGCCGCAATTCCAGGAAGACAAGAAATTCGTGTTCTTCTGCGCCGGCGGCCTGCGCTCGGCGCTCGCGGCGCATACGGCGAAGAAGATGGGCCTGAAGCCGGTCGCCCATATCGAAGGCGGCTACGGCGCCTGGAAGAAGGCGGGCGGCCCGACGGAAGCCTGGGTTCCCAAGGCGCGCAAGGGCGGCTGAACGCGGCAGGCGAAGACAACAGGGGGATGAGGCGAATGAGCGACGCCGTGCAAACGCCGGATGGCGCGATCGACTATTCCGACATGGGCCGCCGCATCAAGGCGATCCTGATCGGCTCGGTCGGCAATCTCGTGGAATGGTACGATTTCTACGCCTATTCGGCCTTCGCGCTCTATTTCGCGGGCTCGTTCTTCCCCAAGAGCGATCCGGTCGCCGAACAATTGTCGGCGGCCGCCGTCTTCGCCATCGGCTTCATCATGCGGCCGATCGGCGGCTGGCTGTTCGGCTATCTCGCCGACCATTACGGGCGCAAGAACGCGCTGACGTTCTCGGTGCTGCTGATGTGCTTCGGCTCGCTCGTCATCGCCGCGACGCCGACCTACGCCACGATCGGCATCGCCGCGCCGACCATCCTCGTCCTCGCGCGCATGTTGCAGGGCCTCTCGCTCGGCGGCGAATACGGCGCGAGCGCGACCTACCTGTCGGAAATGGCCGACCCGAAGCGGCGCGGCTTCTACTCGAGCTTCCAGTATGTGACGCTGATCGGCGGGCAGCTCACCGCGATCATCGTGCTGCTCGTCCTGCAAAAGCTGCTGCTGACGCCCGACCAGCTCAAGAGCTGGGGCTGGCGCGTGCCGTTCTTTATCGGCGCGGTGCTGGCGGTGATCGCCTATGTCATGCGCTCCAACATGCACGAGACCGAGCATTTCGAGGCGGCGAAATCCGTTGCGAAGAAAACGAGCTCGCTGCGCGCGCTCCTGCAACATCCCAAGGAGGTGCTTCTCGTCATCGGCCTGACCATGGGCGGCACGACGGCCTTCTACACCTACACGACCACGATGCAGAAAATCCTGAAGCTGCAGGTGAAGCTGACCGACGACCAGACGACGGCGGTCGTGTTCGGCTCGCTGGTCTTCGCCACCTTCCTGCAGCCGATCTACGGCGCGATCTCCGACAGGATCGGGCGCCGACCGCTGCTGATGATGTTCGGCATTCTCGGCACGCTGTGCACCGTGCCGCTGCTCACCTGGCTGCAATCGACGAAGGATCCGTGGACCGCCTTCCTCATCGTCTGCCTCGCCTGGCTGATCGTGGCCGGCTACACGTCGATCAATGCGGTGGTGAAGGCTGAGCTCTTCCCGACCAACATCCGCGCGATGGGCGTCGGGCTGCCTTACGCCGTCACGGTGGCGACCTTCGGCGGCACGGCGGACTGGGTGGCCCTGAAGATGCAGGATATCGGCCACGCCGACTGGTATTACTGGTATCTCACGGCCGTGATCTTCCTGTCCTTCCTCGTCTACGCGTCGATGCGCGACACGAAGAAGGACAGCGCGATGGAGCGGCATGCATGAGTCTCACGCTCGTCATCGGCAACAAGAGCTATTCGTCGTGGTCGATGCGTCCGTGGATGCTGCTCGAGGGCTTCGGCGTTCCGTTTTCGGAAATCGTCATCCCGCTCTATGCCGAGGGATCGAAGGAAGAGATCCTGAAATATGCGCCGTCGGGCAAGGTTCCGACGCTGATCGACGGCGACGTGACGGTCTGGGACTCGCTGTCGATCTGCGAATATGTGGCGGAAAAATTCCCGGACCGCGCGATCTGGCCGCGCGACGCGAAGGCGCGCGCGCTGGCGCGCTCCATGTCGGCTGAAATGCACTCCTCCTTCCAGGCGCTCCGGCAGCAATGCGGCATGGTCGTGCACCGCGCGAAAGAGCCTGTCGATTTCTCAGCCGAGACGCTCGCCGACATCGCGCGCATCGAATCCATGTGGGCGTTTTCGCGCGCGAGATGGGGGCAGGCGGGCCCATTCCTGTTCGGCGCCTTTTCCGCCGCGGACGCCATGTATGCCCCGGTCGTCTGCCGGTTCGACATCTACCAGCCGAAGGTGTCGGCCGCGACGCGCGCCTATATGGACGCGGTCATGGCGACGCCCGCGTGGAAGAAATGGATGGCCGGCGCGGCCGCCGAGACCTGGCGGATACCGCGGTTCGAGCCGCCGCAAGACTAGAAGATTTCGGAGAGGAAGCATGACGCAACGCAAGGTCGCTCTCATCACCGGCGGGTCGGCCGGCATCGGCAAGGCATCGGCGCTGGCGCTAGCGAAGGCCGGCTGGGACGTCGTGGTCACCGGCCGCCGCAAGGCGCTTCTGGACCAGGTTGCGGCGCAGGCGCGCGCGCATGGCGGGCGGGCGATCGGCGTGGTCTGCGACGTCGGCGATCCGGATTCGGTAAAAGCCCTGTTTGACGCGACCATGGCCGAGTTCGGCCATCTGCACCTGCTGTTCAACAACGCCGGGATCGGCGCGCCGGGCATCAATCTCGAGGACCTGACCTACGAACAGTGGAAGGCGGTGGTGGACACCAATCTCACCGGGCCGTTCCTGTGCACGCAACACGCCTTCCGCATCATGCGCGACCAGAACCCGGTCGGCGGGCGGATCATCAACAACGGCTCGATCTCGGCCCATGCGCCGCGCCCGAACACCGCGCCCTACACCTCGACCAAGCACGCGATCACCGGCCTGACCAAGTCGACCGCGCTCGACGGCCGCAAATACAATATCGCCTGCGGGCAGATCGACATCGGCAACGCCGACACGGACATGGGCGGGCGCATGAAGGCCGGCGTGCCGCAGGCGAACGGCCAGATCGCGCCGGAAGCGGTGATGGACCCGGAGCACGTGGCGAACGCGGTCGTGCACATGGCGGGCCTGCCGCTCGAATCCAACATCCTGTTCATGACGATCATGGCGACGAAGATGCCGTTCGTCGGGCGGGGGTGAGCCCGCTTCCGTGAGCGCTCCGAGCGAACTGGCGGCCAAGTCCGTTGCCGAATTGCTGCTCCTGCATGCTGAAGTTCTGGAGGAAATGCGTCATCGCGGCGTAGTTCGTTCGGCCAACAACCCCACAGGGGACCTCGCAGAATACCTCTTTTGCGCTGCCTTTGGATGGAAGCAGGAGAACAATTCAGCGAAATCCGTGGACGCTAGAGATAGCGATGGCCTTCGCTATCAGATCAAGGGACGCCGGCTGCATGGGTTGAACAAGTCGCGGCAATTGTCGGCGATCCGAGACCTGGACGGTTTTGACGTGTTGGCTGCAGTTCTGTTCAATAACGACTATACTGTCAGGCGCGCGGCGTTGATCCCGGCGGCTGTCGTCCGCAAGCAGGCCAACTTCATCGAGCACACCAACAGCCACAAGTTCCTGCTTCGAGACGCGGTCTGGGACGAGGCGGGGGTAGAGGATGTTACGGAACCCCTCCGCTCGGTTAAATAGGCCATGCCCTCCCTTCACCTCCTCAAGCTCTGCGTCGGCGCAGAATCGATTTCCGATCTTCAGAACTGGATCGACCAGCGTCTGGCGGCGCAGAAGAAGCGCGGCGAGACGCCCGAGCACATCCACACGACGCGGATGACTCCCAAGCGCCGCGAGGCATTGCTCGACGGCGGTTCGCTCTACTGGGTCATCAAGGGGCAGATCGCCGCGCGCGAGCGTCTTCTCGATCTGCGCCCCGTTGTCGGCGCCGATGGAATCGGGCGGACCGACCTCGTGCTGAGCGGAGATGTCGTTCCCGTCCACCCGCGCCCGTGCCGGCCGTTCCAGGGCTGGCGCTACCTCGCCGTGAAGGACGCGCCGGCCGATCTGGGCAAGGGCTCGGGCGCGATCGCCGAGATGCCCGAGGAATTGCGGCGGGAGCTGCGCGAACTGGGGTTGCTTTGACCCGAACCTGCCCCTTGCGCGACGTTCCGACGGATACGATCTATGAGGCCCGGCCGGTGTGGAATTGACCCATGAGCCAGCTTCCCGACAGTGCCCGCAAGGTGAATGCAGAGGTCGACAGCTTCCTGTCTCGCGCGTCGCGCGTTCCCGCGCCGTCGGCGAGCGGTCGCGGCCGGCTGATCTTCGCGCTCGACGCCACGATGAGCCGCCAGCCGACCTGGGACATGGCGCAGACGCTGCAGCAGCGCATGTTCGAGGAGACCGAGGCGCTCGGCGGCCTCGACGTGCAGCTCGTCTATTTCCGCGGGCTGACGGAATGCCGGGCGTCGCGCTTCATTTCGCAGGGGACGGGGCTCGCCGCCGTCATGTCGAAGATCGACTGCCGGGGCGGCAATACGCAGATCGAGAAAGTGCTGCGCCACGCCCGCGACGAGGCGAAGGCCGCGCCCGTCGGCGCGCTGGTCTTCGTCGGCGATGCGATGGAGGAGAATGTCGACCGTCTCTGCGCCATCGCCGGCGAGCTGGCTTTGCGCGGCGTGAAGGCCTTCATGTTCCACGAGGGCGGCGACGTTCAGGCGCGCACCGCCTTTCAGGAGATCGCACGGCTGACCGGCGGCGCCTACGCCGCCTTCGACGCCGGCGCGCCGAAGAAGCTCGCATCCCTGCTCGGGGCGGCGGCCGCCTATGCGGCGGGCGGCTTTACGGCGCTCGAGGCGCAGGCGAAAAAGGGCAATGCGGATGCAAGACTGCTGATCGCGCAGATGGGCAAGCGAGGCTGACGTGCCGCAACTGATCATCGCCATAGCGATCCTGGTCGGCGGCTACTGGCTGCTGCGCCTGTTCGCGCGCACGCCGCCGGCGGTGCTGGCGCGCTGGATCCGCGGCGTCGGCGGGGCCTCGGCGATCGGCGCCGGCCTGCTGCTGCTGTTGCGCGGGGCCTTTCCGGCCGCCGGCGTGCTCGCGGCCGTCGGCGCGATGATTTTGGGGCACGGGCGCTTTCCGAAGGACTGGAATTTCGGCCGGTCGAAGGGGCCCGGCGTCTCGCGCGTGCGCTCGGCCATGATCGAGATGGAGCTGGATCACGCGACCGGCGCCATGTCCGGCGTCATTCTGGCCGGCCCGCAGGAGGGACGCTCGCTCGACACGCTGACGCGCCCCGCCTGCGAAGAGCTTTACCGCCAGTGCCTGACCGACGATCCGGACGGCGCGCGGCTGCTAGAGGCTTATCTCGACCGCCGCTTTGCCGGCTGGCGTCAGGCAGGAGAGGGTTACGGCGACGCGCGGGGCGGCGGGACGCGCACCCGCACCCGCAACGCCGCCATGTCCGAGGATGAGGCGTATGAGGTGCTCGGCCTTCACAAGGGAGCCAGCCGCGAGGAAATTTCGCGCGCGCACCGGACGCTGATGAAGAAACTGCATCCCGACCAGGGGGGGTCTACGGATCTGGCGGCCCGGGTCAACGAGGCCAAGGACGTCCTGATGCGCCGTCATCTGTGAGACTCCAACTCCTACGCATGTCCCGCGCGCCGGAAGCGACGCGCCTCAGTTCTTCATCGCGATGCAGGCCATGCCCGAGCGCTTCAGCTCCTTGCAGGCGCTTTCGGCGGCGTTTTCCTGCAGGCCGGCGAAGCGGGCGCGGTAGAGCGTGCCCGAGCCCTTCTGCACCTTCTCGGTGAAGGGCTGCGCCTTGGCGACGGCGCGGCTGTGGCCCTTGGCGCGCGACAGCAATTCCTTGGCCTTGGCGATGTCGTCGGTGGCGCCGATTTGGATGATCCAGCCGGAGCGGGAGACGGCCGGGGCCTCGTCGTCCTCGTCCTTGCTGGGCTGCGTCCGGGCGACCTGCGTGCGGCCGGCTTTCTGCGTCTCGCGGGCGGCTTCCTTCGCCGCGGCCTTCGTCTCCTTGCCGTGCGCCGGCTGCGCGCCGGTCACCCAGCGCAGCGAGGAGGGGGTGGCGGTGGCCAGCGCCAGCGCGCCGCGGGCGGTCGCGCCGTCGGCCGTGGCCGGGGTGCGCGCGACGGCGCGCAGCTTGATCTTTTCAGCCGGGCGTTCGACCGGCGTCTCGGTCGCGCGGGCGGCGCCGGCGACATAGGCCGGGCGCGGACGCTCGGCGGCGTCCGCCGCGCGGGCTGGGATCGGCGCCGGCGGCACGCCGAGGAACAGGCCGGCCTCGGCGCGAGCGGGCTGCGGGCGCGGCGCTTCGGCGCGGGCCGGCTCGACGTTGGCGCGCACGGATTCGATCTGGACCGGCGGCAGAAGGCGCATCGGTTCGGCGGCGGCGACGCGGACGGTCTCGCGGACCGGCGTCGGCTCGGCCTTCTGGACCTGCCGGGCCTCCTCGCGCGGGGCGGGCGCCGCGTCGTCGTCCTTGTCGGCCGCTGCGATCGCGGTGCGGCCGACCGCGCCTTCGTCGATATTGCTCTCGAGCAGCGCGGCCATGCGGTTGTCGCGGATGCGGACGCTCGGGCCGCCGAGCACGACGCCGACGATGTGGCGGCCGTCGCGGCGCACCGAGGTCATCAGGTTGAAGCCCGCCTTGGCCGTATAGCCGGTCTTGATGCCGTCCACGCCGTCGACGCGGCCGAGCAGGTGATTGTGGTTGCGGATGCTGCGGCCGGCGAAGTTGAACACGCGCGTCGAGAAGTAGCGGTAATATTTCGGGAAACGGTCCTGGATCGCCTTGGCGAGCAGGGCCTGGTCGTGCGCCGTCGTGACCTGTTCGCTGTTCGGCAGGCCCGAGGCGTTTGCATAATTCGTGCGCGACATGCCCAACGCGTGGGCCTTGCGCGTCATCATGTCGGCGAAACGGTCCTCCGAGCCGCCGACCGCCTCGCCGATGGCGACGGCGATGTCGTTGGCGGACTTGGTGACGATCGACTTGATCGCGTCCTCGACCTCGATGGTCGAGCCCGGGCGCAGGCCGAGCTTGGACGGCGCCATGGACGCCGCGTGCGCGGAAACCGGGATTTCGGAATCGAGCCGGAAGCGGCCCGCCTCCATCTGCTCGAACAGCAGATAAAGAGTCATGACCTTGGTGAGCGAGGCGGGGAAGCGCTCGGCGTTCTCGTTATGGGCGTGCAGGACGCGGCCGGAATTGGCGTCCATGATGAATTCCGCCGGCAATTGCATGCTCGCGACGGCGCGCGCGCGTCCGATGTGACGCTTGCGGATATGGACGTAGCGCTTGACGTGCCAGCTCGCGTGGACGCGATGCTTGGAATAATGCCGGTGACGGCTTCGCGCTTCGGCCGGCTCCGAGACCGCCAGCATGCCCACGACCAGAGCGGCGCCTGCTGCCAGCAGGCCCAGACGCTTCGAAACAACGCTACGCAACCCCATGCGACGCCTCACTGCGCATCCTGTTGACGTCCATCTCCGGCAAAGCTTCCGTTGCCAGGAAAACACAGGATCGAAGCCTAGGCGTTTTGGGTTACCCACCGGTTAAATGATGAAAAGTTTAGGAATTTTGCGATGCAAAAAGATTCTTGACTTCTATTGTGCATTGCACATAAAACGGACGCGTTGTCCCGGGCCTCCACCAAGGTCCCCGGCTGCCCCCGGATGCGGGCCCATTTCGAGGATCGACACATGGCTTATGATTTCGAAGCGTTCCAGAAGTTCGGCAAGGACCAGTTCGAAGCCGCCTCGGCCGCGATGACCGAAGTCGCCAAGGGCCTCCAGGCGATCGCCACCGAAGCTTCGGACTTCTCGAAGAAGTCCTTCGAGGACGGCTCGGCCTTCGTCGAGAAGCTGGTCGGCGTTAAGAAGCTCGACGAGGCGATCACGCTGCAGACCGAGTTCGCCAAGACCTCCTACGAGGGCTTCGCCGCGCATGCGACCAAGCTCGGCGAGATGTATCAGGCCGTCGCCAAGGAAGCGTTCAAGCCGGTCGAAGGCGCGATCGCCAAGATCCAGGCCGCCGGGAAGTAATCCCGCGCGACATTGAAATCGGCGGCCTCGGTCGCCATCTCGGAAGCCCGGCCTCGCGCCGGGCTTTTTGCTTTTCCGGCGCCTTGCGTTCGCCGCGATGGCGAAGAAAGATCGTGGCGTAGACTGAATCGTCCGCGCGCGCCTTCACCTCGGCGCTGGCGGAACTGGCGGCGGAGATCGGCTGGCCTATTTGCTGCATGGAGAAGAACCAGGCGAATGCGGCGCTCGCCGCGCCCGGGCGACCGGGCGGCATTGGTCCGGTTCTTCCCGAACGGGCTGACGGGAGACAAATGAAGGAAGGCGCTATCCGGGCATCCACTCCGAACCGTCGCAACGGCGATGGGCCGCCGGGCTCGGGCACGCAGGTCATCACGCGTCCGAAGACGCAGACCCGCAAGCCTTCGATGTATCGCGTGCTTCTGCTCAACGACGACTACACGCCAATGGAGTTCGTTGTGACGGTTCTGGTGAAATATTTCTCGAAGAACCGCGAGGACGCCTGGCGCATCATGATGCATGTGCACCAGCAGGGCGTCGGCGAATGCGGGGTCTACACCTACGAAGTCGCCGAGACCAAGGTCACGCAAGTGATGGACTACGCCCGCAAGCACCAGCATCCGCTGCAATGCATCATGGAAAAGAAGTGAGGTGAGGCATGCCGTCTTTTTCGCGCAATCTCGAGCAGTCGCTTCACCGGGCGCTTCAGGCCGCCAATGAACGGCGCCACGAATACGCCACGCTCGAGCATTTGCTGCTGAGCCTGATCGACGACCTCGACGCCGCCGCGGTGATGCGCGCCTGCTCGGTGGACCTCAACGCGCTGCGCAAGACCCTGCGCGACTACATCGATACGGAACTCGACAATCTCGTCACCGACGGGCGCGACGACGCCAAGCCGACGGCCGGCTTCCAGCGCGTCATCCAGCGGGCGGTCATCCACGTGCAGTCGTCGGGCCGCGAAGAGGTGACCGGCGCAAACGTGCTGGTCGCGATCTTCGCCGAACGCGAGAGCCACGCCGCCTATTTCCTGCAGGAGCAGGACATGACCCGCTATGACGCGGTCAATTACATCAGCCACGGCATCGCCAAGCGGCCCGGCATGTCCGACGCCAAGCCCGTGCGCGGCGCGGAGGAGGAAGCCGAGAAGAACGAGGCGCGCGAGACGCGCGAGACCGGCGGCGACGGCAAGAAGAAGGAAAGCGCGCTCGACGCCTATTGCGTCAACCTCAACAAGAAGGCGCGTGACGGCCGCATCGATCCGCTGATCGGCCGCGAGGCCGAGGTGCAGCGCACGATCCAGGTTCTGTGCCGCCGGCAGAAGAACAATCCGCTCCTCGTCGGCGACCCCGGCGTCGGCAAGACCGCGATCGCTGAGGGTCTTGCGCGCAAGATCACCAAGGGCGAGGTGCCCGACGTCCTGTCGAAGTCCACGGTCTTCGCGCTCGACATGGGCACGCTGCTCGCCGGCACGCGCTATCGCGGCGACTTCGAGGAGCGGCTCAAGCAGGTGATGAAGGAGATCGAGGCTCACAAGGGCGCGATCCTGTTCATCGACGAGATCCACACGGTGATCGGCGCCGGCGCGACGTCGGGCGGGGCGATGGACGCCTCCAACCTGCTCAAGCCCGCGCTGGCGCAGGGGACGCTGCGCTGCATCGGCTCGACCACCTACAAGGAATACCGCCAGTATTTCGAGAAGGACCGCGCGCTGGTGCGGCGTTTCCAGAAGATCGACGTCAACGAGCCGTCGGTGCCCGACAGCGTGGAGATCATGAAGGGGCTCAAGCCCTATTTCGAGGAGTTCCACAAGATCCGCTACACCAACGACGCCATCAAGGCGGCGGTGGAACTGTCGGCGCGCTACATCCACGACCGCAAGCTGCCGGACAAGGCGATCGACGTGATCGACGAGACCGGCGCAAGCCAGATGCTGCTGCCCGAGGCCAAGCGCAAGAAGACGATCGGCGTGAAGGAGATCGAGGCGACGATCGCCACCATGGCGCGCATTCCGCCCAAGACCGTGTCGAAGGACGACGCCGAGGTGCTCGCCCATCTCGACGCGACCTTGAAGCGTGTGGTCTACGGGCAGGACGCCGCGATCTCGGCTTTGGCCTCGGCGATCAAGCTCGCCCGCGCCGGCCTGCGCGACGGCGAGAAGCCGATCGGCTCCTATCTCTTCTCCGGCCCGACCGGCGTCGGCAAGACGGAGGTCGCCAAGCAGCTTTCCGTCGCGCTCGGCGTCGAGCTCATCCGCTTCGACATGTCGGAATATATGGAGCGCCACACGGTCAGCCGGCTGATCGGCGCGCCGCCCGGCTATGTCGGCTTCGACCAGGGCGGCCTGCTGACCGACGCGATCGACCAGCATCCCCATTGCGTGCTGCTGCTGGACGAGATCGAGAAGGCCCATCCCGATCTCTTCAACATCCTGCTGCAGGTGATGGACCACGGGAAGCTGACCGACCACAACGGCAAGCAGATCGACTTCCGCAACGTCATCCTCATCATGACGACGAACGCCGGCGCGTCGGACGCGCAGCGCCAGGCGATCGGCTTCGGCTCGACCAAGCGGACGGGCGACGACGTGGAGGCGATCAACCGCCTGTTCACGCCGGAGTTCCGCAACCGCCTCGACGCGGTCGTGGCCTTCGGGCACCTGCCGCGCGACGTCATCGCCAAGGTGGTGGACAAGTTCGTGATGCAGCTCGAGGCGCAGCTCGCCGACCGGCAGGTGTCGATCGAGCTGACGGACGAGGCGCGCGACTGGCTGATCGCCAACGGCTACGACGAGCTGATGGGCGCCCGCCCGATGGCGCGCGTCATCCAGCAGACGATCAAGACGCCGCTCGCCGACGAATTGCTGTTCGGCCGGCTCAAGAACGGCGGCACGGTGCGCGTCGTCGTGACGGCGGAAGAGGACGGCCCGAAGAAGCTCGGCTTCGTCTTCCCCGAAGGCCCGGTCCTGCCGCGGCCCGAGCGCGAGATCGTCGGCGCCGCCCGCAAGCGCAAGCCCAAGGCCGAGCCCGAGGTGCGCCGCGCCAAGGCGAAGAAATCGGACAACGGCCCGCCCGGCGAGGGCGGCGCCCCGGTCGGCAGCGTGCCGAGGGTGCCTCTCAAGAGCTGAAGGCGAAGACGGCGGGAATTTTTCCCGCCGTTTTTTTGCCGCTGCGCGACCGGTCAGGGGCCGCGCGGGCCGGCGGCGTGCGGCGAATTGAGCGCCGAGAATTTCATGCGCGGCAGGCGGCGGGCGACGGATTTCACGAATTTGCGGACGGCGCGATCGACGTGGACGAGCGGCCCGATCCCGTGGGCCCTCCGCGCCGCCGCCTTGCCGGCGATGGCGCGGGGCGCCGGGCCAGGATCGTCCGTCGCAACGGCCGGGCGGCTTGGCGCGGCGGTGAGGCGGATCGGCGCCGGCGTCCAGGCGGCCGTCACGATCGCGGCGGGGGACAGCGCGCGCGTCGCGTCGGCCACGTTGGGCGCAAGCAGGGCGAGCCGGGCGTCGCCGGCTCCCGGCGACCACGGAGCATGGGCCGATAGCGCCGCCGCGGGCCGGATGACCGGAGCGGACGGCTCGGCCGCGGGCTGCGCGGCAAGCGCGAGACGCGGGCGCTGCGCGCCGGCGTCCGAGACCTCGGTCGCGCGCCGTCCGAACTTCGCGTCGCCGCGGGCGCCGCGGCTGGCGACCGCGCCGGCGAAAGCCGCGAGCCCGACGAGCGCGACAGCGGCGGCGAACGCGCGCAGGCTCGCGGCCCGCGGGCGATGCGTCGCGCGCGCCGCTGGCAGCGGCGCAAGCGCCGGAAGCGCGAGCGGCGCCGATGCGGGCGCCGCGCCATCGACCGGCCAGATCTCGTGCGCGGCAGGCCGGCGGTCGGCGAACAGATCTTGACGCAGCCGCGCCTTCCAGACGGCGCGGCCGAT
The DNA here is from genome assembly GCA_036796555.1 of Rhodoblastus sp. GTDB lineage: Bacteria > Pseudomonadota > Alphaproteobacteria > Rhizobiales > Beijerinckiaceae > JAJXWB01. Next base: position 22,679 of record DAIRCS010000023.1, read on the forward strand.
CTCCGGCGTCGCGAACAGGCCGCGGGTTTCCTCCAGCAGCACGTCGGCAAGCCGTTCAGCGACCTGATCGGCCGTAAGATTGGCGTCGAGACGCACGGGATCGGCCGCCCAGACCGAAAACCGCGACGAAATCTTGAATCCGACGCGCCAGTCCGCGTTGTTCGCGGACGCGTCGACGACAACCGGCTCCCGAACGCCGAGCAGGAAGGCGCGGATGAGCGCGAAGCTTTCGTCCGCGCCCAGATCGACCGCGACGTCGTCCGGCCCGGCGCTGGCCTCGATCTCGAAGCGGAGCGGCGGATGCGTCAGCCGCCCGAGGGCGTCGCGGCGGGGTTGCGCGTAGAGGACGCCGAAGCTGAGCGAAAATTCCGCGCCCGAAACCTCGATCGTCCGCCGTGGCGGCGCGGGATCGGCGGCATCCCGGATCAGCGGCGGCAGGATGGCGTCCTCGGCGGCCTGAACGTAGATCGCCCTGCAGGCGGCGGCGAGAGAACGGGGGCTGAGCGCCGACATGGCCGCACTCCGATTCCGGCGCGACGCTACGCGGAGCCGCTTGCGCGACCAGTCGTCATCAGGACGGCCGGGCCGGACGCCGTCACATCGCAGGTTAGGCCGCCCGGCCCGGCGCAAAAGCCCTGCACAGCCGGGCCGCCTGTGGAAAAAGGGGAAAACTCCGCGCCTGCGGCGAATTTTTCGGCGGACGGACGACTTCGGGCAATCTCGCTCACTTCTCGCTAACTCTGCCCGCGAGAAGGCGCACGTATGAACGATCGATATGGGAATTCATACCGGCGATTAAGAAATCTTCGTGAAACTCGGACGCTCGAATGGGGCGGTCCATGCTGGAAAACGAAACGAATTCAAGCGCGTCTATGCAAGCCGGCAGGGATCGCCGCGATCCCGGGCAGAGCCGCGAACGTAAATCCGGCCTCGTGGTCGCCGTCAACGGCTCCCGCGCGACGGTCGCCGCGCGCATGGCGGATCTCGTCTCCGACGCGGAGCAGTTCTGGTCGGTCGGCGAACTCGTGTCGATCTACGCCAAGAAGTCGCGGCTCGTCTGCCTCGTGCAGGAAATGGTGGCGCAGGATCGCGTCTGGGACCCGAGCCTCAACCATTTCGTCCACGCCAATGTCGAACTTCTCGGCGAGGTGATCGACGTCGACGGCCGGCCGACGTTCCGGCGCGGCGTCAGCAGCTATCCGGCGCTCGGCTCGGTCGTGAACCGCATCCGCCAGTCCGATCTGGCGGCCATCTACGATCTGGGCGACCGCAAGGCCTGCGTCATCGGCAATCTCGTCCAGGCGCAGATTCCGGCCGCCGTCGATATCGACGCCATGTTGCGCCGGCATTTCGCCATCGTCGGCACGACCGGCGTGGGCAAATCGACCAGCATCGGCATCCTGCTGCGGGCGGCCATCAAGGAGCGGCCCAATCTCAGGGTCGTGATCCTGGACCCGCACAACGAATATTCGACCGTTTTCCGCCAGGAATCGGCGACCGTCGAAGCCAGCCGCTTCGAGCTGCCGTTCTGGCTGTTCCAGTTCGAGGAATTCCTGGAAGTCGTCTATCGCGGCACGCCGGCGCCGCTCGAGGAATCCGACTGCCTGCGCGAGGCGATCGCGGACGCGCGCGAACAGTTTTCGGGCGGCGAGCGCGCGGCGGTGGCCAAATGGAACAACCGTTCGGAGGAGGGCGGGGCGGAAACGCCGCGGCCCTACCGGCTCGCCGACGTCATGGCCCGGATCGACGTCGAGATCGGCCGCCTAGAGCCGCGTTTTCCGCGCGGATCGCTGCGCAATCTCAAGCATCGTCTCGAAGCCATCAGCAACGATCACAACTTCCGGTTCATGTTCGGCAAGGCGGCCGTCGACGCGCGCATGGATTTCGTGACCCGCAGCCTGTTCCGGCTGCACGACAGGCAAAAGCCGGTGACGATCCTGCGGATGGCGGGCATTCCCGCCGATGTCGTGAACGCCTCGGTCTCGGTGCTGTCGCGCCTGGCCTTCGATCTCTGCGCGCTCCATCGCGGACGCCAGGAAGTGCTGGTCGTCTGCGAGGAGGCGCATCGCTACGTGCCGGCCGACCATTCGCTCGGCTTCCATCCCACGCGGCGGGCGGTCGCCCGGATCGCCAAGGAGGGCCGCAAATACGGCTGCTATCTCGGCATCGTGACGCAGCGCCCGGCCGAGCTCGATCCGACCATCTTGTCGCAATGCTCGACTGTCTTCGCCATGCGCCTGTCCAACGCCTCGGACCAGCAGATCATGCGCTCCGCCATTCCCGACAATGCGGCGGGGGCGCTCGAATTCATCTCCGCCCTCAACAATCGCGAGGCGATCGCCTTCGGCGAGGCGGTGGCCACCGCCATGCGCATGGTCTTCGCATTGCAGGACGAATCCCACCTGCCGCGCATGTCCGCCGACTGGGTGGAGCAGGCCGCGCCGGACGAGCCGCCGACAGCCGGCCCGCCGGCCGCGCCCGAAGTCCGCTGCGACGCCAGAGGCGAGCCGAAGGCCGACCTCAGGACCAGTCCGATGAACCGTTTCCAGGAGCCGATCACGGCGCCGGCCTTCGGCGGCTGGCGCGCCGAAAGGCGGTTCGGAGAGCCCCCGCCGGCGACGCGCGACTGGCCGTCGAACGAGCGTCTGCGGCGCTGAACCGTCCATCCTCCGCGTTTTGCGAAAGCCCGCCGTGCAGTTGCGCGGCGGGCTTTTTGCCTGGAATCGGCTAGCGTGCGCCGATGGCGCAAAGCGAAATCGCAGAAGAGGCCGTGGCCCTCACCCCGGCCGAACGCCGAAGCCTGTTTCTGGAGGGCGCGCGGCAGGCGCTGACGGGGCCGGCCTATTTCGTGGCGATTGCGCTCATCGGCGTCGGCGGTCTGGCCAAGGCCGCGCAATTTCCGCCCGCGGCCGCCTTCCTCTCCACGCTGCTGATCTGGGCCGGGCCGGCGCAGGTGCTGTTCTTCGGCTCCATCGCGGCCAAGACGGCGCTGCCGGCGGTCGCCGTCTCGATCACGCTCTCTTCGGTGCGCCTGATGCCGATGGTGCTGTCGATCCTGCCGATGCTGCGCGCGCCCGGGACGAGCCGGCGGACGCTGTTCTTCGCCACCCATTTCATCGCCGTGACCGTGTGGGCGGAATCCTTGCGGCGGCTGCCGGACATGGAGCGGGCGAAACGGCTGCCCTTCTTTTTCGGCTTCGCGATCGCCTGCATCCTGACGACGGCGATCTTCACGCAGGCGGGCTATTACCTGACGTCCGCCCTGCCGACTCCACTGGCGGCGGGCGTGCTCTTCCTGACGCCCGTCTACTTCCTGTCGACGCTGGTGCGCGCGGCCCGCGCGCCTGTCGACTGGTTCGCTTTCGCCTTCGGCCTGGGGTTGGCGCCGATCACCCAGGCCTGGGTCGGCGGCGGCTTCGACCTGCTCGCGCTGGGGCTGATCGGCGGCGTGGGCGCCTACGCCTGCGGCCGGTTCGCCACCGCGCGCAGGGCGGAGGGGCGCGTATGAACCTGTCGGTCCAGGACGGCGGCCTCGCTCCCTATCTCATCCTCATCCTGTTCGGCTTCCTGCCGAGCGAGATCTGGCGCTGGCTGTCCTTCTTCGTCGCGCGCGGCGTCAACGAGGGATCGGAACTGTTCGTCTTCGCGCGGACCGTCGCCTCGGTCCTGCTGGTCGGGGTGGTGGGCAAGCTGATTTTTGCGCCCCTCGGGGCGCTGGCGGGCGTGCCGCTGGCCGCGCGGCTCGGCGCGCTCGTCTTCGCCTTCTGCTGCTTCATGCTGGCCCGTCGCTCGGTGCTGGCCGCGGTGCTGGGCGGCGAGGCGGCGATCGTCGTGGCCGCCTGGTGGTGGGGCTGAGCTTGTATCTCATAACGTTACGCGTTATATTCCTTCATGATCCGTGGATTTGCCGACGCCGAAACAGAGAAAGTCTGGAACGGCGTTCGCAGCAGGAAGCTGCCGTCGGACATTCAGGAGGTCGCGCTCAGAAAGCTTCGTCTGGTCAATCAGGCGCGTGTGTTGGCCGATCTGCGGGCGCCGCCGGGCAACCGGCTGGAGGCGCTGAAAGGCGATCGAACCGGCCAGCATTCAATCCGGATCAATGACCAGTGGCGCATCTGCTTCGTCTGGTCGGAAGGAAATGCAGCCGATGTCGGGATCGTCGACTATCATGACTGAGTTCTTGTCCAATCCGACTCCTGGCGAAATCCTCGCCGAGGAATTCCTGAGGCCGCTCGGGCTCAGCCAGAACGCGCTCGCGCGCGCGATTCATGTGCCGCCGCGCCGGATCAACGAGATTGTGCTGGGCAAGCGCGCCATCACCGCGGATACCGACCTGCGGCTTGCGCGCTACTTCGGTCTGTCCGACGGGTTTTTCCTCGGCCTGCAGGCCGATTACGATCTCATGGAGCGGCGACGCGAGATCGGAAGCGATCTCGCCACGATTGCGCCGCGCGCGGCCTAGCCGAGCGCCGCCCGGATCTTGTCCGCATTGGCCGCGATCGCGGCCTTGTCGCCCATGATTCCCGGCGGCCGCAGCGGCACGCCGGCCCAGCGCGGCAGAATGTGGAAATGGATATGGAAGACCACCTGTCCGCCGGCCTGCTCGTTGAACTGCTGGATCGAGACCCCTTCCGCGCCCATGCCCTTGAACGCCGCCTTCGCGACCTTCTGCACGCGCTGGATCAGCGCGGCCAGCACGTCCGGGTCGACGTCCATGAGATTGCGGGCCGGAGACTTGGGGATCACGAGCACATGGCCGTCGGCGCGCGGCATGATGTCCATGAAGGCCAGCGCCACGTCGTCCTCGTAGACCTTGGTGGCCGGCATTTCGCCGCGCAGTATCCTGGCGAAGACATTGTCGGTATCATAAGCGGCCATCGGAACCTCTTTCGCAGCCGGGAATTTCCCCCGGGCGCCGCTGGCGGTCAAGTTGCGTTCAGGCCGCATTCATCATCGGGCCGCGAAACTGGATTCTGCCGGCCAAGGCTAGAACGGAGGACTAACTGAATGAATATCAAGACCCTTTTCGCCGCCGCCGCTTTTGCGGGCGCCGCGTTTGTCGCCTCGCAGGCCTCCGCTATGCCGGTGGCGCCGCAGTCTTCGGGCATCGGCGTCGAGCAGGTTCGCTTCGGCTGCCCGGCCGGTATGCAACCCACGCGTTACGGTCGGTGCCGTATGATGAGCGCTCGTGGGCGAGCGATGGCCAGGCGCACTTACATTCGTCGCCATGAACGCTATGAACGCCGCCATCGCTGGTGAACCGACGGCTCCCGTCGGGAAGGGGCGGCCGGGAAACCGGCCGCCTCAGCCTTTTCTGAAGGGCGCGTAATCCTCGTAGGCCTCGATTGTCGCGGCCACTTGCCGGCGTTCGCGATCGAGATAGTCGGCCACCGCGCGCTCCAGCCTGACATCCGCAATCTCGTGCGCCGAATAGGTTGTGACCGGCCGGTAGCCTCGCGCCAGCTTGTGCTCGCCCTGCGCTCCGGCCTCGACGCGCTTCAATCCCTTTGATATCGCAAAATCAATGGCCTGGTAGTAGCAGGCCTCGAAATGCAGGCAGGGATGCTCCTCGATCGCGCCCCAGTTGCGGCCGTAGAGCGCATCGTCGCCAACCAGGTTCAGCGCGCCGCCGATATAGCGCCCGCCGCGTCTGGCCATGACCAGCAGGACCCGGTCCGCCAGCCGCTCGCCGAGCAGCGAAAAGAACATGCGTGTCAGATAGGGCCGGCCCCATTTGCGCGAGCCGGTGTCCATGTAGAAGGCGAAGAAAGCGTCCCAGTGGGCTTCCGTGAGATCGGCGCCCGTCACCCATTCGATATCGACGCCGGCGCTCAGCGCGGTCGCGCGCTCCTTGCGGATCGCCTTGCGCTTGCGCGAGGCGAGGTCGCCCAGAAAATCGTCGAACGACCCATAGCCGCGGTTGAAGAAATGAAACTGCTGGCCGGTGCGCCGCAGCAGGCCGGCTTTCCCGAGCGCCTCCCATTCGGACCGGGTGGGGAAGGTGATGTGGATCGAGGACGCGCCGGTCTTGCGAACGACGGCGCGCAGCCCCTGCAGCAACGCCGCGCGCTCGGCGGCGCCCGCGCCCTCGGCCAGCAGCAGGCGGCGGCCGGTGACGGGGGTGAAGGGCACGGCGACCTGCAGCTTTGGATAGTAGGAGCCGCCGGCCCGCTCGTAGGCGTCGGCCCAGCCGTGGTCGAAGACGTATTCGCCCTGGCTGTGGCTCTTCAGCCAGGCCGGCGCGCAGGCGACAAGGCGGCCGGCGGCGTCCTCGACGAGAATATGGGCGCCCGCCCAACCCGTGCGGGCGGTCGCGGAACCAGATTCTTCCAGCGATGACAAAAAAGCGTGCGTCAGGAACGGGTTGAATGGCTCTTGTTGAAGTTTTGAATCAATCGGACCCATCGGATCCGAGCCGCCGGCCTCGAGCGCCGCCGTCGATTGAGGATTTGATTCAGGCGGTTCGGAAACTGATTCGGATTCGTCGCCCAAGTTATTGGCGAACAAATCAGATTTCGGATTGGCGCAAGCGTCCCACTTGGCGGCTTCGACTTCGCGCAGGCTCGGGATGACGCGGATCGTGAGTTCGGCGGGCACGGGCCATTTTAGGACGGTCGCGCTGCAGCGCAACGGGGTTCAGGGAACGAAGCCTTCGAACACGATCTGGTCGGCCCAGCGCTCCGCCGTGGCCCGCTGCTCGGGCGTGCGCACCGTCCAGCTCATCACCGGCAGGCCGAGGCCGGCGCGGCAGAGGTAGGAGGGGGGGGGCGGCAGGTTGCGGACCGACCAGGACAGGAAGTCCGGCCGGCTGCGCTCGTAATGCAGGAAGTTCGTCAGTTCGACCTGCCTGGCGGGCGGCAGCTTCGCCCATTCGCCGTGGCTGTAGTCGGCCTCGGCGACGATTCCGAACGGCGTGGCGGCGAGGCCGAGCGTCTCCCGGTTCTCGCGCAGATGCGCGATCACGTCCGGATCGAAACTCTTGATGGCGACGGGCGCGTCGGCAGCGGCGACGAGTTCGGCCGTGCGGCGGGCGAGCCGCATGTCGCCGTCGAAGGCGCTCTTGATCTCGACCACCAGCGGGACGCGCCCGCCGATCAGCGCGAGAAAGTCCGGCAGGGCGGGGATCCGGTCGGCGGAGCCGGACAATTCGATCCCGGCCAGTTCGGCCGCCGTCCGCGCCTTCACGGCGCCACTTCGGCCTGTCAGTCGGCCGAGATCGAAATCGTGGAAGACCATCGCCTCGCCGTCGGCCGAAAGCTGGACGTCGCATTCGATGGCGAAGCCCTTCTCGACGGCGGCGCGGGCGGCCGACGGCGAATTCTCGATCCGGCCGGCGGCCCTGTCGTGCAGGCCGCGATGGGCGATCGGGCGCGCCGTCAGCCAGTCCGGCGCGATCACGGGGCGGCCTCGAACATCGCCTCGACCTCGACGGCGGCGTCGAGCGGCAATTGCGTCACGCCGATGGTGGAGCGGGCGTGGCGGCCGCGATCGCCGAAAACCTCGACGATCAGATCGGAGGCGCCGTTCATCACTTGCGCCAGCTCCTTGAAATCGCTGACGCAATTGATGAAGCCGCCCAACCTGAGGCAGCGGCCGACGGGATCGAGGCTGCCGAGATGAGCGCGCACCTGCGCCAGCACGTTGAGCGCACAGGCGCGCGCGGCCGCGCGGCCGTCGTCGGGCGAGACCCCGCCGCCGAGCTTGCCGACATGGCGCGGGTCGATCCTGCCGTCGCGGCCGAAGGGCAATTGGCCGGACACGACCAGCAGGCCGCCCATGCGCGAGACGGCGATGTAATTGGCCACGGGCGCTGCGGCCGGCGGCAGGACGAGGCCGAGGTCGCTCAGCCTTTGTTCCGCGGATCGGCGCGGGCGTTCGTTCATGGTAGTTCCTTTCCTGTCGGAGCCGCGCGGCGCTCGACCGACTCGTCGCAAACTCGTATTTTCGCCACGAGGGTAATGCAAACGCTGCGGCGGGAGGCCAGTCCATGACGCACATCGCACGGGCGCAATTCTCTACCAAACTCGCTGTTCTGGCGCGCGCCCTCGCTGCGTCCGCCGCCGCGGCCTGCCTCGTGGCCGCCGCGCAGGCTGCGCCCGCCGGCGCGCCGACGCTCGCTTCCCATCGCGCCGTCTACGAACTCACCCTGTTTTCCGCCAAGGGCGACAAGGCGCCGAATACGGCGCGCGGTCGCATCGCCTTCGATTTCTCGGGCAACGCCTGCGACGGATATACGCAGAATTTCAGGCAGATGACCGAATTGCAGCCGTCCGAGGGGCCGACGCGCCTGTCGGACATGCGCTCGGCGACTTTCGAGGACGCGTCCGCCAGGACCTTCCGGTTCAAGGTCGAGTCCAAGGTGGACGACAGGGGGATCGAGGAGATCGACGGCGCGGCCTCCAAATCCGGGGACGGGGCGCTTTCGGTGCGGCTGATCCGGCCGCAGCCGAGCCGGCTCGATCTCGATCAGGACGTCGTCTTCCCGACCGAGCATATCGTGCGGATCATCGAGGCGGCCAAAGCCGGAGAAAAAACCTTGTCGCTCAAGGCGTTCGACGGGTCGGACACGGGTCGCAAGGTCTTTCAGACCCTGACCGTGATCGGCAAGGAAACGTCGGCGGCGCCGCCGGAAAAGGCCGCGCAGGCCGCTCAGCTCAAGGGCCTGAGGCGCTGGCCGGTGACGATCTCCTATTTCGAGGAGGACAAGAAGGACAACGCGCCGAACTACGTCCTGTCCTTCGACCTCTACGAAAACGGCGTCTCGCGCGCGCTCAAGCTCGACTACGGCGATTTTGTCCTCGCCGGCGAGATGAAGCAGCTCGAGTTCATGCCGGCCAAGCCCTGCAAGAAATAACCCACCGCGGCATTCGTCAGCGCCGGGTCGGAAATTTTGATCTTCGCCCTGAGAGTGGCCCACAGCTCAACCCTTCAGCCTGAGGAGCGCCTGCAACGCGCGTCTCGAAGGGTGGTCGAGGCGCGAGACACTGGACCATGCTTCGAGACGCCTGCTGCGCAGGCTCCTCAGCATGAGGGACGTGTGGCCGTCGTAAGTTTCGAGTCGGGCTCTCAGCGTCGGGCCTTGCCGAAACCGATGCCCTTCACCACCGCGCCGCCGCCGAATTTGGCCCGGATCTCGTCCATGGCGGTCTCCGCCGCCTTCGCCTTGCCGATATCGGGATCGGCGAGATCGGCCGCATCGCCCTCCGCGCCTTCGACGAGATCGCCGACGCCGACGCCGATCAGGCGGTAGCGCGCCTTGCCGATTTCCGGCGCCAGCATGTCGCGGGCGACCGGGAAGATGCGCGCGGCGAGCTGCGTCGGCCGCAGCCCCGAGCGCGACCGCGTCCTGATCCTGAAATCGGCGGTCTTGAGCTTGAGCGTGATCGAACGGCCGGCGAGGTCGGCCTTCTTCAGCCGGCTAGCCACCTTCTCCGTCAGCGCGTGGAGCGCGCGCGCCAGCGTCTCCTCGTCCGAAATATCCGCGTCGAACGTGGTTTCGGACGAAATGCTCTTCGCCTCGCGGTCGGGGCTGACGGCGCGATGGTCTATGCCGTTGGCGAGCCGCCAGAGCCGCTGGCCCTCGGGGCCGAGCGCGCGCATCATGTCGGTTTCCTCGCGCGCCTGGATATCGGCCATGGTCGCCAGGCCGTCGCGGGCGAGGCGCTCGGCGGCGACCTTGCCGACGCCCCAGATGCGCGAGACGGGCAGGGCGGCGAGCAGGCCCTTGGCCTCGGCCCGCCCGATCACCGTAAAGCCGCGCGGCTTGTCCATGTCCGAGGCGAGCTTTGCGAGAAATTTGCAATAGCTCAGGCCCACCGACACGGAAATACCGATTTCGGCCTCGACGTCATGGGCGAAGCGGGCCAGCGTGAGCGCGGGCGAGCCATGGTGCAGCCGTTCGGTGCCGGAGAGGTCGAGGAAGGCCTCGTCGATCGACAGCGGCTCCACGAGCGGCGTCAGCGTCAGCATCCGCCGGCGCACCTCGCGTCCGACTTCCGCGTATTTCGCCATGTTCGGCTTGAGAATGACGGCGTCCGGGCACAGCGCGCGCGCCTTGAACATGGGCATGGCGGAACGCACGCCGAAGGTGCGGGCGATGTAGCAGCAGGTCGAGACCACGCCGCGCTTGCCGCCGCCGATGATCAGGGGCTGGTCGCGGAGCGCGGGATCGTCGCGCTTTTCGACCGCCGCATAAAAGGCGTCGCAGTCGATGTGGGCGATGGACAGCGAATCGCGCTCGGGATGGACGACGAGACGCGGCGAGCCGCAGGCCGGGCAGCGGGCCGCGCCGGCAGGCGCGAGCCTCAGGCAATCCCGGCAGAGCGGCCCGGCGTCCATTCAGTCGTTCCAGCGGTCGGGGCCGGAGAGGACGAGCCGGGCGGCGGCGACCCTTTCGGGCGCGACGCCCGCCTCGGCGGCGAAGGCGACCAGATCGGGCTCGTGTCCGGCCAGGTGGTCGAGGACGGAGGCGAGAAATCCCGGCTCGCGGGCGGCCGCGCGCAGGCCGTCGGGCTCGAGGCCGGTCAGCGCCAGAAACCGGCCCAACCGGTCGTCGTCGGCGGCGATGTGGGCGATCGCCTGCACCGCGATGGCCTCGGCCTCGTCGCGGCCGGGCGGACCGCGCCGCGACCCTTGTCCAAGGGATAGTTTTTCTGTGGATAATCTTCGGGAGGACAAGGATTTTCCTTTCGTAAATCTCTGGCGGCTACCATCCGCCGGATCGCGCTTTCGTCGATCGGGATTCGCCGCGCCCAGGCTGGCGAATCCCGGACCGTTTCCGGGCTTGTGATGTCGAAAACCATTCTGATCGTCGAAGACAACGAGCTCAATATGAAGCTCTTCAACGACCTGTTGGAGGCCCACGGCTATCGCACGCTGCAGGCCCGCAACGGCGTCGAGGCGGTCGAACTCGCCCGGCTCCATCTTCCCAACCTGATTCTCATGGACATCCAGCTGCCGGAGGTTTCCGGCCTGCAGGTGACCCAGTGGATCAAGGACGACGAATCGCTGCGGTCCATCCCCGTCGTCGCCATCACGGCCTTCGCCATGAAGGGCGACGAGGAGAAGATCCGGCAGGGCGGCTGCGAGGCCTACCTGTCCAAGCCGATTTCCGTCGTGAAATTTCTCGAAACCGTCCGCAATTACGCGTCCGACGTCCAAGGGTAATCCTGCAAGGATAAGCGCACAATGACCGCTCGCGTTCTCGTCGTCGACGACCTCCTGCCGAACATCAAGCTGCTCGAAGCGCGGCTGACGGCGGAATATTTCGACGTTCTCACCTCCACCAACGGACCCGAGGCGATCGAAGCCTGCAAGGCGGGCCTGTGCGACATCGTGCTGCTGGACGTGATGATGCCGGGCATGGACGGATTCGAGGTCTGCGCGCGTCTGAAGGCCGATCCGGCGACGTCGCACATTCCCGTCGTGATGGTGACGGCGCTCGACCAGGCCGCCGACCGGGTGCGCGGCCTCGATTGCGGCGCCGACGATTTCCTGACCAAGCCGGTGGACGAAGTCGCGCTGATCGCGCGCGTGAAATCGCTGTCGCGGCTCAAGGTGACGATGGACGAGCTGCGTTCGCGCGCCGCCGCCTCGGCGCGGCTCGGCCGGTCCGATCCGTTCGTCAACGCCTCGGCCGCCGACGGCCATAACGGCCGGGTGCTGCTGGTCGACGACCGCATGGCGTCGAGCGACCGCATCATCGCCTCGCTGCGCGGCGCCCAGACGGTCGACGTCGAGCCCAATCCGCAGGAAGCCCTGTTCCGCGCCGCCGAAAATCCTTACGACCTCATCATCGTCAGCCTCGGCCTGACGAATTACGACGGCCTGCGGCTGTGCAGCCAGTTGCGCTCGCTCGAGCGCACGCGCGCGCTGCCTGTCCTGACGATCGCCGATCTTGAGGATCGCCCGAAGATCCTGCGTGGCCTCGATCTCGGCGTGAACGACTATCTCGTGCGCCCGATCGACCGCAACGAGCTGATCGCCCGCGTGCGCACGCAGGTGCGCCGCAAGCGCTATGCCGAAAGCCTGCGCAACAACGTCGAACAGGCCATCGAAATGGCGGTCGTCGATGCGCTGACCGGCCTCAACAATCGCCGCTATTTCGACATGCACCTGTCGACGCTGCTCGACCTTGCGGCGCAGGAGGCCAAACCCCTGTCGCTGCTCGTGCTGGACATCGATTTCTTCAAGAAGATCAACGACACCTACGGCCATGACGCGGGCGACGAAATTCTCCGCGCGCTGGCGGGCCGCGTCCGCCGCGCGGTGCGCAGCGTCGATCTGGTCTGCCGCCTCGGCGGCGAGGAATTCGTGATCGTGATGCCGGAGACGCCGATCGACGTCGCGGGCCGCGTCGCCGAGCGCGTGCGCCGCGCGGTCGAGGCCGAGCCCTTCAACGTGAAGGAAGGGCAGGTCGCCGTGCCGGTGACGATCTCGATCGGCATCGCCGATCGGGGCTCGGACGCCAATCCTGATTTCATCTACAAGTCGGCCGACAAGGCGCTCTACGAATCAAAAGCGACCGGCCGCAACAAGGTCACGCTCTCGGCCGCCTGAAATTCCGAGCCAGATCCGTATCTTACGCAGAATCGGCGACGTCCGGACCCCGCGCGGTTAATGTGCGGGCGGGCAAGGCGTTCACCCTGTTCGTTTAAGTTAACAATCGGTTTCTACGGCGTTTCAAAGCCTAGCGATTGCTTTTCGCCGGGCCGCGGGTAACGTGGGCATCGCCGAGCTAGTTGCATCTGGCGGCGCGGGTCAGACCCGATACCGAAGCCGGTTTCCGGCGTCGTAAACCGGGCAGGTCGCGTCAGTTCGCGTTACGGTGCGTTTCGGCAGCTTTGAATACCCTGCGGAGTGCTCAGGTCCGCCGCATCTCCTGGGTCCGTGGGGTCGGCCGGTCGTCGGCGGTGTAGGAGTGGCCTCCTCGACGCCGTTGACGACCGGCCACCTTCGTTTGCGGCTCTTTCTCCGTCTCGAAATTCGTTGCGACCTCGCGCCCCTCATGCCGAGGAGCCTGCGCAGCAGGCGTCTCGAGGCATGTTCCAGTGTCTCGCGCCCCGGCCACCCTTCGAGACGCGCCTTGCAGGCGCTCCTCAGGGTGAGGAGTCTTGAATTGGGAAGCCAGACTCTGAGGATGAGGTGCGACGCCCTGCGTCCGATTCGCGGCGATCGGCGCCGCCTTCAGGCGCGCGGCGCCCCGATCAGGGCAGTTTCTTCGCCAGGAAGACGGCGCCGGGAATCGGCGAGGCGTAATAGGGCTTGATTCGCTCGAACCCGGCCTCGGCGTAGAGCGCCAGCGCCGCCGCCATGGACGGCAGCGTATCGAGCCGCATTTCCTTATATCCGGCGTCGACCGCGGCCTTGAGGATGGCGTCGACCAGCGCCTTGCCGACGCCGAGATGGCGGCCCTTGCGCATCACATAGAGCCGCTTCATCTCGCAGCAGCCGGAAATGTCGAGCGGCCGCAGCGCGACGCAGCCGACGGCCTCGCCATCGGCGGCGCGGGCGAGCAGCAGTTCGCCCTTCGGCGGGGCGTATTCGCCCGGCATGTTTTCCAGCTCCTCCTCGAAATTCTGGAAGGAGAGGTCGACGCCGAGCGTGCCGGCATAGGCGCCGAACAGGCGCACCGCGTCGTTGTAATCCTCCGGCTTGCGCGCGGGGACGATGGTGAAGGCCGGACTGCCCATTTTTGCGGCTCCTTCGCAGATGGAAATGAAAAAGGGCGCTCACGCGCCCTCGTTTCCTCGCTAGCGGCGCGCCGCCTTACTTGATCTTGGTTTCCTTGAACTCGACGTGCTTGCGCGCGACGGGATCGTACTTCTTGAACGACAGCTTGTCGGTCTTGGTGCGGGCGTTCTTCTTGGTCACGTA
>DAIRCS010000024.1:0-31286 GCA_036796555.1 Rhodoblastus sp.
GCACAAGATCAAGATCAACATGGACAAGCAGCTCAAGGAGTGCGGCGAGGCGCCATTTTATACGTTAGGCCCGCTCACCACCGACATCGCGCCGGGCTACGACCACATCACGTCCGGCATCGGCGCCGCCATGATCGGCTGGTTCGGCACGGCCATGCTCTGCTATGTCACGCCGAAGGAGCATCTGGGCCTGCCCAACCGCGACGACGTGAAGACCGGCGTCATCACCTATCGCATCGCCGCCCATGCGGCGGACCTCGCCAAGGGCCATCCCGCGGCGCAGATCCGCGACGACGCGCTGTCGCGCGCGAGATTCGATTTCCGCTGGGAGGACCAGTTCAATCTGGGTCTCGATCCCGATACGGCGCGCGCCTATCACGACGAAACCTTGCCCAAGGACGTGCACAAGGTCGCGCATTTCTGCTCGATGTGCGGGCCGAAATTCTGCTCGATGAAGATCACGCAGGACCTGCGCGCCGAAGTGCAGGCGATGGGCGAGAACGAAAAGCGCGCTCTCGGCCTGACGGAAGAGCAGATCAAGGCCGCCGAAGGCATGGCGGCCAAGAGCGCGGAATTCATGGCGGGCGGTGGGAAGCTCTACGTGGAGCAGTAAGGCCGTTCAGCTATCCTGCAGGCGGTGGCGGCGCTATTCCGGCGTCCGCCACCGCAACCCCGGAAATCGCAGGAAATCGCGGTCATAGGTAATGACAGTGCAGTCATGTTCCATGGCCAGCGCCGCAATGAAAATGTCTGAAATGACTGGTCCGACCAGATTCGTCGTCCTGCAGAGGCGCTCGAAGATCGGCCAATGCCTTTCGCCCGGCTCGATCAGCCGCACGTTTGGCTGCTGCAGGATGTCGGAGCAGAACCCCAGCGCATCATCGAGCGTGCTCACCTCCGCGACGGCTCGCCGGTTTGTCACTATCCGCACGACCGACGAGAGAACAAGTGTTGAGACCGCGAACGGCGCGCCGTTTCGGAGCGTGGTCTCCAACCACCTGCGACTTTCCTCATGGCGATCGGAATTCGGTCGGAAAGCGTAAATCAGGACGTTGACGTCGGGAAAATCCATTAGGACTTCGACATCTTACGTATGTATTCGATGTCTTCTTCCTCCTGAATGGCCTTCGGGTCCAGTCCGGGAAATAAACCACCCGTCGCCTTGCTGACGCGCGGCATGACTGGCTCGCGCATTGGCGTCGCCGATGGACGCTGCAAGCGTTCGCGCAGGCTCTCCACTATCAACGACGTAAATGTGCGCCCTTCCTCCGCCGCTTTGCGCTTGGCTTGGCGAAGCAGATCGTCTGGCAGGCGAATGGTCGTATGGCGGGCCATCGTGGGAGACATACATGGCGTATGTCTGTATGTCAAGCGGGGATATCTCGTTCCGGGTGGACCCAACTCGAACGACCCCGCAAACTGAGTCATGGCCTATCTCGCGACCGCCGCCGGCACACGTTTCTCCTTCCCTGACCTGCGCACGCTGCTCGCCAAGACCTCGCCCGCCCGCTCCGGAGACAGGCTGGCCGGGCTGGCGGCCGACAGCGACGCCGAGCGCGTGGCGGCGGGGGGGGCGGGGGCCGTTCTGCGGCGGGGGCGGTTTGTGGCGGAAGAGATCGTGCCCGCCGAGACGGATGAAGTTTCGCGGCTGATCTTCGAGAGCCACGACGCCGCAGCCTTCGCGCCCGTCGCTTCGATGACAACAGGCGAATTCCGCGACTGGCTCCTGTCCGAGGAGACGACGACGGAAAAACTCGCCGCGCTCGCGCCGGGCCTGACGCCGGAAATGGCCGCCGCCGTTTCCAAGCTGATGCGCAATCAGGATCTCATCCTGGCTGCGCGAAAAATTTCGGTCGTCACGCAATTCCGCGACACGATCGGCCTGCCCGGCCGGCTGTCGGTGCGGTTGCAGCCGAACCACCCGACCGACGATCTGCGCGGCATCGCCGCCAGCGTGATCGACGGACTGCTGCTCGGCGCGGGCGACGCCGTCATCGGCATCAATCCGGCGACCGACAGCGCCGCGCAGGCGACGCTGCTGCTGGAGCGGCTGGAGGATATGCGGCTCGCCTTCGACATACCGACCCAGACCTGCGTGCTCGCGCATGTCACGACGATGATGCAGGCGATGGAGCGCGGCGCGCCGGTCGATCTCGTTTTCCAGTCGATCGCTGGCTCGCAGGCGGCGAATGAATCGTTCGGCGTTTCGCTCGCGCTGCTCGATGAGGCGCACGAGGCGACGCTTGCGCTGAAACGCGGGACGCTCGGGCGGAACGTCATGTATTTCGAGACGGGGCAGGGCAGCGCGCTGTCGGCCAATGCGCATCACGGCGTCGACCAGCAGACGATGGAGGCGCGCGCCTATGCGGTGGCGCGGCGCTACAAGCCGCTGCTCGTCAATACGGTCGTCGGCTTCATCGGCCCGGAATATCTCTACGACGGCAAGGAGATTGTTCGCGCGGGATTGGAGGATCACTTCTGCGGCAAGCTGCTCGGCCTGCCGATGGGCGTCGACGTCTGCCACACCAACCATGCCGAGGCCGATCAGGACGACATGGACAATCTTTTGACGCTGCTCGGCGTCGCGGGCTGCACATACGTCATGGGCGTGCCGGGGGCGGACGACATCATGCTGAACTATCAGTCGACCTCGTTTCACGACGCGCTCTACGTCCGCGAGGTTCTGGGATTGAGGCCAGCGCCGGAATTCGAGGCATGGCTCATGCGCATGGGGCTGATGGACGATGCGGGGCGGATGCTGCCGGAGGCGCGGCGCGACGCATCGCGGCTGCTGTCCTTCGCGGGCGGCGCGTGATGGGGGCGTGCGGACGGATTTGTGAGGTCTCCCATGGCCGATGATCCCTACGCCTATCTGCGCGGCCTCACCGCCGCGCGCATCGGGCTGGGGCGCACCGGCGTCTCGCTGCCGACGCGGCGCGTGCTCGAATTCCAGCTCGCGCATGCCGAGGCGCGCGACGCGATCCATGCGCCGCTCGACGTCGGCAAGGCCGCCGCCGATCTTGCCGATCTTCAGCCTATCGTCGTCGAGAGCCTTGCGGCCGATCGCCGCGCCTATCTCGAGCGGCCGGACGAAGGCCGCCGCCTGTCGGACGCTTCGCGCGCGAGGCTCGCAGGTCGCTACGACTGCGCGCTCGTGCTGGGTGACGGACTTTCGGCGCGGGCGGCGCAGGAGCACGGGCCGGCGCTGGTTCGCGCGCTGCGGGCCGCAACGCCCGGCTGGCGCTGGTCGCCGCCGGTGATCGCCACGCTGGCGCGCGTCGCGCTCGGCGACGAGATCGCGGCCGCCCTCGGGGCCGACCTTGTCGTCATGCTGATCGGCGAGCGGCCGGGCCTGTCCTCGCCCGACAGCCTCGGCGCCTATCTGACCTTCGCACCGAAGCCGGGCATGACACATGACGCGCAGCGCAATTGCGTGTCCAACATCCGCCCCCAGGGTTTGCCGATTGCGGAAGCCGTGCGAAAGATCGCCGCCATCGCGGCGCTGGCGCGGCGGCTGAAGCAGACGGGCGTCGCGCTCAAGGAAGACGACGCGCTCGCGGTCCTTTCACGCGAAGCCGGGGCAATCGAGGAATGACCGAGTTGAAGAGGGAAGCGATCATCGGCGTCGTCACGGCGTCCGACCGCGCGAGCGCCGGCGTCTACGAAGACATTTCGGGTCCCGCGATCGAGGCCTATTTCAGGCGCGTGCTGACGACGCCGTTCCGCATCGAGCGGCGCGTGATCCCGGACGGGTTCGAGAGCGTGCGCGACACGATCGTCGATCTCGTCGACAAGGCCGGCTGCGATCTGGTCTTGACGACGGGCGGCACCGGGCCGTCGGCGCGCGACCTGACGCCGGAGGCGACTCTCGCCGCGGCGCCGCGCGAGTTTCCGGGTTTTGGCGAGAAGATGCGTCAGGCCTCGCTGGCGCAGACGCCGACCGCGATCCTGTCGCGCCAGCTCGCCGCGCAGCGCGGCAAGTGCCTGGTGGTCAATCTTCCCGGTTCGCCGCGCTCGATCGATCTCTGCCTCGATTCGATCATGGCGGCGGTGCCCTATTGCCTGGAGCTGATGGGCGCGGCCTGGATCGACACCGATCCGAAATACATCGCGGCGTTCAGGCCGAAGAAGTAGGGATTACTCCATCACCGCATGGGCGGGATCGACCATGCGATCCTCCGGCTTGCCGAGCAGCAGCACCAGCGGCGCGGCGGCGAGCGCGAGGATGGCGAGGAGCTTGTAGTCGTTCATGTAGGCGATGATTTCCGCCTGCTTCGAGATTTCCATGTTCAGCGCGGCGCGGCCGGCGAGCGTCTTCAGGTTCCAGATCTGGTCGGCCGGAAAGACGCGGAGCGCCGGGTTGAGCGGGGAGGCGTTGTGCACGAGTTCGGCGTGCATGATCTGCATGTTGCGCGCGAGCATGAACATAACGACCGAAACGCCGATCGACGAGCCGAGATTGCGCAGCAGGCTGAACAGCGCGGTCGCCTGCGTGCGCAGATGCGCGGGCAGGGTCGCGAACGTGACGGTTGACAGCGGCGTGAACAGGAAGCCGAGCCCGGTGCCCTGGACGATGCCGTTGATCAGCAGCGCGCGCGCGGAGACGTCCGGCGTGAACCAGGTCATCTCGTAGAGGGAGAAGGACGAGAGGCCGAGGCCGAGCAGAAGAAAGATGCGCGGATCGATGCGGCCGAGCAGACGTCCGACGATCATCATGGCGACCATGGTGCCGATGCCGCGCGGCCCGAGAATGAGGCCCGCCGTCAGCACGGGATAGCCCATCAGCGTCTGCAGGTAGGGCGTCAGCAGGGCGACGCTCGCCAGCAGGATCACGCCGACGACGAAGATCAGCATGATGCCGACGCGGAAATTGTGGTCAGCGAAGAGATGCGGGTCGATGAACGGCCTGTCCGCTGTCGCCATGTGCACGAGGAAGAGATAGAGCGCGAGCACGGCGAGCGCGGCCTCGAAGACGATCTCGGTCGAGGAGAACCAGTCGACGAGCTGGCCGCGGTCGAGCATCATCTGCAGCGCGCCGACGGCGAGGCTCAACGTCGCGAAGCCGAACCAGTCGAAGCGCATCTCCTGCGTCCTGCTTTCCGTCAGCACGGCGAGAAGGCCGAACACGACGGCGACGCCGATCGGCACGTTGATGTAGAAGACCCAGCGCCAATTGTAATATTCGGTCAGCCAGCCGCCGAGCATGGGGCCGAGGATCGGGCCGACCATCACGCCGACGCCCCAGATCGCCATGGCCGAGCCATGTTTTTCGCGCGGATAGGAATCGAGCAGGATCGCCTGCGACATCGGCACGAGCGCCGCGCCGAACACGCCCTGCAGCAGACGGAAGATCACCATCTGGCCGAGCGTCTGCGCCGCGCCGCAGAGGCCGGAGGCGAGGGTGAAGCCCGCGACCGCGACGATCAGCAGTTTCTTGCGGCCGAAGCGCGCCGTGAGAAAGCCCGTCGTCGGCATGAAGATCGCCGCCGAGACGATATAGGAGGTCAGCACCCAGGTGATCTGGTCCTGGGTCGCCGACAGCGAGCCCTGCATGTAGGGCAGGGCCACGTTGGCGATGGTCGTGTCGAGCGCCTGCATGATGGTGGCGGCCATCACGCAGACGGTCAGCAATCCGCGATTGGGAACCTGCGGATCGGCGGCGGACATGGCTACAGGCCCACCATGCGCAGGAGATCGCCGGGCAGCGTGGCGAGCGAGCGCTTGACGCCGGTGTCGACGGAGGCGGTCACGCTCATGCCCGCGCGCAATTGCGGCGCGTCCTTCTCCGGCTCGACGGCGAGGCGCACGGTCAGGCGCTGCACGACCTTCACCCAGTTGCCGGAGGAATTCTGCGCGGGCAGCACAGAGAATTCCGAACCCGTCGCGGGCGCTATGGAATCGACATGGGCCTTCCACACGCGGCCGTCGTAGGCGTCGACGGCGATCGTGGCGGCGTCGCCGATCTTCACATGCGCGAGGTCGGTTTCCTTCAGGTTCGCCTCGACCCACATGCGCTCGCGCGAGACGATGTTGAAGGCGGGCTGCGCGGCGGCGAGGAAATTGCCGGCCTGCAATTGCGCGACATTGGTCGCGACGCCGTCGACCGGCGAGAGCACGCGCGTGCGGCGCAGGTCGCGCGCGGCCTTGTCCACGGCCGCCTGCGCCTGTTTGTAGGCGGCGTATTGCTCGACGGGCTGGTCCGGCTTGCCGCCGAGCTGCGCCAGCAGCGCGTCGACCTGCTTCTGCGCGGCGAGCAGGCGCGACTGGGCGCCGAGGTAGTCGCGCTGCGCCTGGTCGAGCGCGGCCTGCGTCGTCACGTTGCGGGCGGCGAGATCGGTCTGGCGCGACTTCGTCTTGGCGTAGAAATCGAGATCGGCCTTCGCCTGCTCGACCTGCGCGCGCGCCTGCGCGTAATTCTGCTTGGCGGCGGCGATCTGGTTGGCGACGACGCCGAGCTGCGCCTCGGCGCCCTCCTGCGCAATGCGGAACGGCTCGTCGTCGAGATGGAAAAGGGCGTCGCCCTTGCGGACGAACTGGCCCTCCTTCACGTCGACGCCGGCCACGATGCCGGAAATGTCGTTGGCCACGTTGACGATGTCGGCCTTCACATAGGCGTCGTCGGTCGTGGCGAAACGCCCGCCGGCGAGATAGGCCCACAGCGCGAGCGCGATGGCGACCAGCGGACCGGCGATCAGCAAGGGGCCGCGCAGGTTGCGCGGCTTCCGGATCGGCGTCGCGTCGCGCTCGACGCGCGGCTCCTGCTGCGGCGCTTCCGATGTCACGGGCTGCAGCGCTGGACGGGCGGGCTCGGTTTCGAGACGGCGGGCGGGTTCAGCCATTGCTCGCTCTCCGCGCGGGACCGGCGCCTTCGACGGGCTTGCCGCAGGCTTCGGCCAGATTGGCCTTCATGGCGATGAGGATGCGGGTCAGCGTCTCGCGGTCAGCCTCGCTGACGCCGGCGAGCGCCTCGGCGCGGGTCGCGTCGCCGAGTTCGAACATGTCCTTGATCAGCGCATGCGCCTTCGGCTTGAGGTGCAGCAGCCAGACCCGCCGGTCGGCCGCATGCCGGCGCCGCTCGATCAGCTCGGCCGCCTCCAGACGGTCGAGAATTCGCCCGAGCGTGATCGGCTCGACTTCGAGAATTTCGGCGAGCGCGCTCTGCTGGATGCCCTCGTTGCGGGCGAGATAGGCCAGCGCCTGCCATTGCGCGCGGGTGAGGCCGATATGGCGGGCGCGCTGCTCGAACCGCTTGCGGAGCAGGCGCGCGGTGTCGTTGAGAATGAAGCCCAGCGTCTGCTGGTAAGGCCCGGAGGGCATGACGAAACGTCCCGAGAAAACAATGAGCCGGCATTTTGTAAGCCAGCATTATATGTGCGTGCTTATTATTTGTTGGAAAGATTGAAAATCAATGGCCACGCCATGTGCAGCGGGCCGGTCAGCCATGCCGGACCGGCATTCGGGCGTGACGCGACTGGTCGATCCCGCGGCTGCGCCTAGATCGGCCTGCGTTTAAGCGGAATCGCCCAAACGCGGATAAGCTGACCTGGAATCAAAAGCCAGAGCGCGCTTTACGCGAAAAACCGGCATCCATTTCTTCGCAGCGCTAGGATGGCGCGACGTCGCCGACAGCCGGCGCCCCTCCCGTCAGACGAAAGCCCGAACGCATGAATTACCGCAAGCTCGGCCGGTCCGGCCTCGACGTTTCCACGATCTGCCTCGGCACGATGAATTTCGGCGGCGCCACCGACGAGGCGACGTCGGCGCGGATCATCGCCTCGGCCCGCGAGGCGGGCGTCAATTTCATCGACACGGCCGATGTCTACGGCGACGGGATTTCCGAGGAGATCGTCGGGCGCGCGATCAAGGCCTCGCGCAGCGAATGGGTGCTGGCGACCAAGGTCGGCAACGCCTTCGGCAAGGTCCGCAATCATCGCGGCCTGTCGCGCGTGTGGATCATGCAGGCCTGCGAGGCCTCGCTGCGCCGGCTCGGCGTCGAGACGATCGACGTCTACTACCTGCACCGCGAGGATCACGGGACGGAACTGGAAGAAACGATCCTCGCCATCGCCGACCTCGTGCGCGTCGGAAAAATCCGGCATTTCGGCGTGTCGAATTTCCGCTCGTGGCGGGTCGCCGAAATCTGCAACATCTGCGACCGGCTCGGCATCGGGCGCCCCGTGGTCAGCCAGCCCTATTACAACGCGATGAACCGCATGCCCGAGGTCGAGCATCTGCCGGCCTGCGGGCATTACGGGCTCGGCGTCGCGCCCTATTCGCCGCTCGCGCGCGGCGTGCTGTCGGGCAAATACGATCCTTCCGCGCCGCCGCCGGAAGGCACGCGCGCCGGCCGCTCCGACACGCGCATCATGCAGACGGAATGGCGGCCGGAATCGCTGGCGCTCGCGCAGGAGATCAGGAAGCACGCGGAGGCGCGCGGCATGACGACGGGCCAGTTCGCGCTTCTGTGGGTGCTGAACAATCGATTCGTGACGTCGGCCATCGCCGGGCCGCGGACCGAGGCGCAATGGGCCGATTACGCCGGCGCGCTGAAGCACGCGTTCACGGCCGAGGACGAAGCGCTGGTCGACCGGCTCGTCGTCGCCGGCCATCCCTCGACGCCCGGCTACAACGATCCGGCCTATCCGATCGAGGGCCGGCGGGCGCGGACGTGATTATTTCGATTTCGTCGTCGTCACGCCTTCGAGGCAGGTGATGAGTTCGACATAGCTCGGCAGGCCGCCCTGCGTCGTCTCGGCGAGGCAGTCGTTGCGCGCCTTGGCGGTCGCCTTTTTCCACACCGACGGCAATTGCTTCTCCGCCTCCGCCTCGTCCTTGAGGCAGGACTGGACCGTCGCCTTCTTGTCCATGCCGACTTCCGGTGTGTTGGCGCAGGTCTGTCGATAGTCGAGTTTCGGAACGCTTTGCGCGAAGACAGGCGACGCCGCCGCAAAAAGCAGAAGCGCGGGAAGGGCGTATTTCATCGGCCGAGCCTTTCTGTGACGAAACCCTGCGAATTATATAGGCCCGTTTCCCGTGTCCGGTCGTGCGGCCGGATCAAGCTGGCGCCAGGGCCGTCCGCGGCCGCTGCGTCCACAGCAGGAAGAGCGCGCAGGCGACCGGGACCGCGGCCGCCCACGAGCCGAAGGCCGTGAGCGCGAGCGCCACCGCCCACAGCAGCGACAGCATGTGCTCCATCATGGCGACGAGCTTCGACTGGCTGTGCCGGCGCAGGATATCGCCGCGCCGGCCGGGCACGGGATGCCAGAGGTTGAGCAGCGCGGCCGCGATCGCCGCGGCGAGCACATAGGCCGTCGTGACGAGCCCGGCCTTGACGCCCGCCGACCAGACGAAGGCGAGCGGCAGGGCGACGATGGCGACGAGCGGCAGGGCGATCGCCTCCAGCTTGCGCCGCTCGATCTCGCGGCGCGAGACGGGCGCGGTCGCCAAGAATTCCGGCGCGTCCTCGCTGGAAATGGCGAGCCAGGCGAGCGAGGCGGCGACGTTGGAGGCGACAGCCACGAGCGCGGGGGCGGTCGCCAGCGCCAGCGAGCCGTTCGGGCCCATGGCGCGCCAGAGCACGACCGAGATCGGGGTGGTGTAGATGATCTGCAGCACGATCTGCGAGGCGAGCCCCGGATCGCGCGAGATCAGCCGCCATTCCTTGCGGCGCAGCGCCGTCCCGACGCCGGCGCGGAACCGCGTCGCGCGCTTGCGGGCGGGCGCCTCGCGGCGCTCCGCGCCGATGGCCGCGCCCGCGCCGCGCATGAAGAAATCGCCGAGCGTGAGGACGGCGGCGACAAACAGCGCCGCCGACGCGCCGCACCACAAGAGCAGCGGCCCTGCCTCGCCGGCGGCGGCGCGGATCGGCAGCCAGACGAAACTGTCCGTGTCGAGCAGGCCGCCGGCCCGCGCGCCCGCAAGCCATTCCGACATGGCCATGCGCGTGGCGGGCGGGGCGATATTGTAGGCCTGCAGGCCGATCGCGAAGGACGCGCCGATCAGCGTCGCCAGCACATTGGCGACGACGCGCGTGCGGCGCGGACCGACGAGGCGGAACAGGCCGAGCGTCAGCACGAGGCCCACGCCCGTGCCGAACAGGCCGGCCGCCGCCAGCGCGGGATAGATGGCGAGCCAGTTGGCGCCCGCCAGCAGCGCGAGCGCATTGGCGATCGGCAGCACGAAGATCGCCACGGACAGAACGGATTCGAGCGCGATCGCCAGGCTGCGGGCGGCGAAGACGGGCCGCGCCGGCATGGGCGAGGAGAGAACGATGTCGAGATCGCCGCGCGTGTAGAGCGCGCGCGTGGCGTTGGTCAGCGCCTGCGAGACGATCCAGGGCAGGATGAACAGCGCCGCCGACCCGACATAGGGGTAGAGCGCGCGGCGATCGCCGTCGAAATCCTCCAGCGCCGTGTCGAGCGCGAACAGCGCGAGCGCGTGGAAGAAGAGGACGGCCGCGCCGAGGATGAGCGCGATCTTGAGCGGGCCGGACTTGCCGAAGAAGGCGCGGACGCGGCGGCGCGCGAGCGTGAGATCGTGCGCGGCGAACCAGAGAAAGGTGGCGGGCGCGATCCGCATCAGGCGGCGCGGTCGGCCGGCGCGCCGGTCAGGCGCAGGAAGATTTCCTCGAGCGTCGCGCCTGCGCCGCCGGCCTGCGCCTGCAGCGCGCGGAAGTCGCCTTCGGCGACCAGCCGGCCGTGCTGGATGATGCCGATGCGGTCAGCGAGCCGCTCGGCGACTTCGAGAATGTGGGTCGTGAGGATGACCGCGCAACCGTGGCGCGTGCGTTCGCGCAGCAGATCCTTCACGAGGCGGGCGGCCTGCGCGTCGAGGCCAGTCAGCGGCTCGTCCAGCATCAGCAGCTTGGGGTCGTGGATGAGGGCGCCGGCGAGCGCCACCTTCTGCTTCATGCCGCGCGAAAAGCCCTCGCAGCGGCTGCGGGCGTTGTCGGCGAGGCCCAGCGTGGCCAGCAGCTCGCCAGCGCGCGGCTCGGCGATCTCGGGCGGGACGCCCCAGAGGCCCGCGACGAATTCGAGATATTCGAGCGGCGACAGCTTGTCGTAGAGCATGGGCTCGTCCGGCAGCCAGGCGGTCACGCGCTTGGCGGCGACGGGATCGCGCAAGGCGTCGATCCCGAAGATCGAGATCGCGCCGGAATCGGGCGGCAGCAGGCCCGCGACCATGCGCAGCGTCGTCGTCTTGCCGGCGCCGTTGGGACCGAGCAGGGCATAGAACTCGCCGGCGCGGATGGTGAGATCGAGGCGGTCGACCGCCGGCTTGCCGAAGGATTTGGACAGCGCCTGCAGGCGCAGGGCGGGACTGGCGTCGGACATTGCGTCGTCGAACATGGCGACCCCGATTGCGACTCGCGCGGCGAAGCGCCGCAGTCTAGCGGCGCGTTGTTGCGCCGGAGTTAACCGGTTGGCGAGCCAGCGCGATTCACCAAATAGCGCGGGACGGCGCCGTCAAAAGTATACCTATTGACGTTTTACTTAGCGCAACAGCGCCGGATCGGGTAATGTCGGCCTCGTCTAACCAGTCCGACAGGGGCCAGAGGAAGTTGCATGCGTAACAACAAGTCAGACGCCGCCAACGGCGCTGCCGCCGCCGTCGCGGTGACCGAATCCGGCGCGATCGATCAGGTGCGCGAACTGCTGTTCGGCGCCGCCAAGCGCTCGACCGAAGCGCGCCTCGACGAGATCGACCGGCAGATCGCGCTGCTGCGCGACGACATGAGCGCGCGCTTCGCCTCGCTCGAGGCGATGCTGTCCCAGCAAGGCCGCGACACGGATAGCAAGCACAACCAGTCGATCGACAATATCGGGCAGGCGATCGCCGACCTCGGCGCGACCATCCGGGCGCTGGGAGCGGGCGGAAAGGCCCGTTGAGATGAACCGGCCGGCCAGCCAGCCGGAATTCGAGTTCGATCGCCTCAAGCAATTGCTGTTGCGGCCGGAGACCGACCGGCTGGAGGCGACGGAAGGACGGGTCGACGCGCTCGAACGCCGCGTCGGCACGCCGGACCGGCTGGAAGAGGCCACGTCCGAAATCCTCGTGGAAGCTTTCCGCAAGGCCGAGATCGCCCGTCATCGCGAACTCGCCGGCGCCGTCGCCCCCGTCGTGGTCGCCGCGATCCGCAGCGAGATCAAGAATTCGAAAGACATGATGGTGGAGGCGCTCTACCCGATCACCGGACGCCTGGTGGCGGCGGCGGTCGCCAACGCCTTCCGCGATCTCGTCGCCGACCTCAACGAGCGCCTCGACCGTTCGCTGTCGACGCGCTACTGGCGGCTGCGCCTGCAGGCGCTGAGGACGGGCAGGCCGGTCAGCGAACTTCTTCTCGCCGAGGCGCAGCGGCCGTCGCTGCGCCGCCTGCTGCTGCTCGAACGCGGCAGCGGACGGCTCGTCGCCGCCTGGCATGCCGACGCGGAATCCGACGACCAGTCGGAGCTGGTGAGCGGGCTGATCGCCGCCATCACCGAATTCGCATCCAGCGTCTACGGATCGCGCAGCGGCGAATTGCGCACGCTCGATCTCGGCGAGGCGCGCGTGTTCCTGCGCGGCGCCCCGCTCTATCTCGTCGCCGCGGAATGCGCGGGCGCGTTGCGCCCCGAGCACGAGCGCGAGGTCGACGACGCCTTCCTGTCGCTGGTTTCGCGCGTCGATCATGCGCCCGACGACGCCAATCCCGCGCTCGCGCATATGGCGGAAGCGTTGTTCAGGCAGCCGGCCGCGGCGGAAAAGAAATCGAGGCTGCCGCTGATCGCTGCGGCCTGCGCGCTGCTCGGGCTGCTGGCGTGGTGGGCGAGCGGGCCGGTCCTGCGCGGCGCATACGAGCGCCGCATCGACAGCGCTTTCGCGTCGGCGCGCGCCGCCCAGCCGCAGCTCGACGCGTTTCCGCTGCGCGTCTCCGTCGATCATGCGGCGAGGACGGTGACGCTCGCGGGGCTCGCGCCGTCCGACGCTTCCGCGGACGCCGTCGCCGCGGCGCTGAAAGGCCCGGCGGCGCCCTACGCCGTCGTCGCGCGCACGGCGAGCGTCGGCGCGGTCGCGCACTTGCAGGATATGCGCAAACGCCAGGACGAGATCGCGGATCAGATCGCGCAGATGTCCGCGAGCGCAAAGGAAGCCGATGCGCGGATAGCGGCGCTGTCCTCATCGTCGGGCGAGGCTGCGGCCATGGCGCGCGCCGAGGCGAAGGACATTTCCGACAAGCTGGCGGCGCTCGCGGCGGCGACGGCGCGCACGCCACGCGAAAAACTGGCGGCGCTGCTCGCCGACAGGGCGATCTATTTCACGCGTGACGATGTTTTCGCCGATCGCGCGCTCGCGGAGCGGCGCGCCGGCGAAATCGCCGCGGCGATGAAGGGCAACGATCTCGCGCTGCGCGTGACCGGCTATACGGATGCGACCGGCGGCGAGCGGCGCAATCTCGAGATCGGACAATTGCGCGCCAACGCCGTGGCGGACCTCATCGCCGCGCAAGGCGTCGACAGGTCGCGCCTGCGCACGGTCACGCGCGCGAGCTTCGGACCGGCCGGCTCGTTGACCGATCCGCGCGACCGCCGGGTGACTTTCGAACTCGCGCCGGCGGACGAGCCGCGCCCGTGACTCCGTCGGCCAAAGTCATGCTGCTCGGCGAGATCGGCGTCGGCAAGTCGTCGCTGGCGCGGCGCTTCGTTTTCGACAGGTTCGAGGGCGAATACAAATCGACGATCGGCGTCGACATTCTCTCGCACGACATATGTCTCGACGACGGCCGGCCGATGAAGCTGATGCTGTGGGATACGGACGGCGATTTCGGCGCGCGCATTTTCGAGACGGTCTATATCAAGGGCGCCTCGGGCGCGCTGATCGTGTCCGACGCCACGCGGCCGGCGACGCTGGCGAAAGCGGCGCGGCTCGCGACGAATTTCGCCGACGCCTTTCCCGGACGGCCGATGCGGGTGATCGTCAACAAGATCGATCTCGCGGACATGGAGGCCGCCGCTTTCGCAGGCGCCGGCCTTGCGCCGACGGATGTCGCGCGCACCAGCGCGCGCACCGGCGACGGCGTGGCCGACCTGTTCCGCGCGATCGGCGCCGACATCGCCCGGCGCGGGATGTAGCGGCCTCAGGCGAGCGGCAGCGAAACCAGCAGGCTCGCGCCCGACGTGGTCGCGCAATTCGACTCGATCGTCGCGCCGAGCTCGCGCAGCAGCGCGAGAGCGCCGACAAAGTCGGCGTCGGCGAGACCGGCGGCGCGCACCGGCGGCAGGGCGCATTCGTCCGCTGCTTCCGGGTCGCGACGGACCGGCGGCCCGCTGACCAGCGCCAGCCGCACGTCCTCCATCGATCGCCAGAGCACGATATCGATGCGCCTGTCGCTTCCCTCGCGGTCGAGCGCGCATTCGATCAACTGGCGAACGGCTGTCTGCAAAAGCTGCCGGTCGACCGGCGCCAGCACGGGTTCGGCCGGCGTGGACAGGACGACCGTGTGGCCAAGGCCGTCGGCCTTCGGCCTGAACAGGGCGACGGCGTCCTCGACGATCGCGCCGACGTCCGCCGGCGTTGCGACCGGCCCCGTCCCGTCCTGATAGCGGCCGATGGCGCGCACCAGGTCGCGCGTCCAGTTCCGAAGCAGCCTGAATTGGCTCGGCGCCGGGGCGTCCGCGGCATCGGCGTCGGCGCTCATGATTTCGAGCAATCCCTCGAGCGCATGGGCGATCGGGCTGATCTCCTCGCGTGCGCGGCTCTGCGCTTCGCGCGCGGCGACCGCCGACCGTTCCGCCGATTCAGCCGCGCGGCGCGCGAGCATCGTCGAACGGCAGTTATACTGGGCGACGCGCACGGCGAGCTCGAGGGCGGCGGGCGCGATGTCGGCAAAGCGCAGGGCGGCGTGCGTCTGCGGGAATTCGACTGCGCCGCGGTCGTCCGGCGCATGAAGGACCGATATGGACGGCGAGGCGGGGTAGCAGGCGGGATCGAGCCGCCTGCCGAATGCATTCGCCATGTCTACGATCAGAATCTCGTCCGGCCGCACGCGAAGATGCGCAGGATCGCCCCGCAGCGCGGCGACACGCACGCGGCAGGCGAAAGAGGTCATGAATTCGCAGGCGGTGACAAGCGCCTGCGCGGTCGCCTGGTCGTCCGTGGCGATGAGGACCGCGAGCGGGATCGCATCGTGCGCAGGTTGGCTGGCGTCGACGCTGACGGCGTCATTCGCGCGGAAGTTCGGATTGAGCATGGCCGGCGTCCTTTCGTGAACGTCGACGCGTCATTCCCATTTAGTTTAGATGCATACATCTGACCGCAGTCACCACGCCCGGGTGACTTTGGTCATTTGCCGCGGGATTTGACCGCCTTGACCGCGAGCTCTGTGCGCGAACGCACATTCAGCTTGTCCATGATCCGGCTGACGTAATTCTTCACCGTGCCTTCGGCGAGGCTCAGCGCGTTGGCGATTTCCTTGTTGCTGCGCCCCGCCGAGACGAGACGCAGAATCGCGGCTTCGCGGTCCGTCAGCGTCTCCGATCCGTCCGGCGCCTGCGCGGGCGCCTCCGCCGTATGCGTGCGCCGCACCGCGCCGAGCACCTTGGCGGCGACCGAGGGCGAGAGCCGCGTCTCGCCGCGGATCGTCGCGAGAATGTCCGTTTCCGCGGCATCCTTCAGCAAATAGGAAAACGCGCCCGCCGAGATGGCGTCGAGCACGATCTCGTCGTTGTCGAACGTCGTGAGAACGACGATGCGGGCGTCCGGCAGATCCGCGAGAATCTGGCGGGTCGCGGCGACGCCGCCGAGGCGCGGCATCTGCAGATCCATCAGGATCACGTCGGGGCGGGTGAGCTTTGCGAGCCGCACGGCCTCCACGCCGTCGCCCGCTTCCGCGACGACGTCGAGATCGGGCTCGAGCGACAGCATCGTCTTGAACGCGCGGCGGATCAGCTGCTGATCCTCGACGATCATGACGCGCGTCGGCGGCTTGCCGCCGGAATTCCCGGGCATGTCTATCGCTCCTGCTGCACGAGCGGCGCGCGTATGGCGATACGCGCGCCCTGGCCGGGGCTCGTCTGGACGGCCAAGTTTCCGCCGATCATGTGGGCCTGTTCCGCCATGCCCGCAAGCCCGTAATGGCCGGGGTTCGCGGCGTCGGGATCGAATCCGCGCCCGTCGTCGACGATTTCGATGCGCACCTCCCCGTCGGCGACGGCCGCCGCCACCGAGACGCGGCTCGCTTCGGCGTGCCGCTCCACATTGCGCAACGCCTCCTCGGCTATGCGGTAAAGCCGTTCGGCCTGTTCGCCATGAACATTGGCGACATATTCGTCGACGACTATCTGCGCCGGGAGGCCGGTCCGCTCCTCGAATCGTCGCGCCGCGCGGCGCAGGGCCGCCGCCAGTCCCTCGTCGCCCGCACGCTGGAAGCGCACCTGGCCGAGCGCCTCGCGACCGCGCGCGAGGCCTGCGCTGGCGGCCTCCTCGGCGCGGGCGAGTTCGTCCGGCACGCGGGCCGGCGCGCGTTCCGCCAGCTTGCGCACGAGCCGCAATTGCGCGACCACCGCGACGAGCGCATGCACGATCGTATCGTGCAGATCGTGCGCGATCGTGAGCCGTTCGCGCATGAGGAGAGCCTGGCGCGCCGCGGCCTGCGCGCGCTCGACCTCGGCCTGCAATTCGCGCAACTGCGTGATGTCGCGGCCGACGGCCTGGAATTCCGGCGGTCCCTCGGCCTCGCCGAGCCAGGTCACGCGCCAGAGAATCCAGGCGGCGCGGCCGTCGGCGGCGGCGAGCTTCTGCTCGAAGGTCTCCTCGCCGGCGCGCTGCGCCAGCGCGCCCCAGTCCGCCCCGCCCAGCGGGCGCAGCGTCTCCTCGAGCCGCACGCCGACGAGCGCGGCGAGGCTCCGGCCGCAGAAGCCCTGCGCGTGAATGTTGGCGAAAGAGATCGTTCCGTCCGCCGCGATGCGCAGCACCAGATCGGCGGAGGATTCCACGATGTCGCGGTAGAGCGCGTCGCTGACGTTGGCGCGGCGGCGCGCGGCTTCCGCCTGCTCGTCGGCGAGCCTTCGTTCGCGACGCTCGCGCACCAGCATCGTCTCGGTTTCGCTGGCGCCGAAGGCGCGCGCCGCGGCGATGGAAAAGACATCCTGCGCCTCGTCCCAGGAGATCGTGACGCCGATCTTCTCGCCGCTGTCGAGGCCGATGGAAGGCAGCGCGACGATATCGCGCGCGCCGGCGCGCAACGCCGCCAGTTCGTCGGCCATGCCGAAGAGCAGCGGCGTGGCGAGACAATCGCCGCCGATCCCGGGCAGCCAGTCGAGCGCGGCGCCGGCGCGGGCCAGCAGCGTGCCATCTGCGGCCATGCGGGCGAAGCCGAGGCCGTGGCGCGCGAGCGTATTGGCCGCGTCCCTGTCTATCGCCCCGGTTGCGCGCACGTCGCCTCCATGATCAGGCGAGCATGGGGGAAAGGCCGCGCAAAGTCATCACGGCAGCGTGCGCATCCACTGGCCGCGGGCGATTACGTCGACGATGCGCAGGCCCGCCTCGCGCCATGTCGGCCGCACGACGCGCGCGGGATCGGTGACGGCGCGGCCGGCGAGGAAATCGCGGACGAGATCGGCGAGCGCGCCCGCGTCGTTGACGCGGAAGTAGAGCGCGCCCTCGCCGCCGATCTCGCGGAAGACGGGTATGTCGCTACACAGCGCCGGCTTGCCGCGCCACGCGGCTTCGGCGATGGGCAGGCCGAAGCCCTCGGCGTAGGAGGGCGCGAGCGCGGCGGCGCAATGATCGTAGGCGAAGGCGAGATCGGCGTCGTTCGCGGCGTCGAACCAGAACAGGCGCCGGCCGAATTCGGGATGCGCCACGATGTCGTCGATGACCGCGTCGACGTGCCAGCCGCGCCGGCCGACGAAGACGAGGCGCGCGTCGAGACCGCCGCGCCAGAGCGCATCGAAAGCTTCGAGCGCAATCTGGTGCCCCTTGCGGGGCTCGAGCGTGCCGACGAGCAGGAATGTCGGCGCGCCGCCCGCAAAGGCCGCGCGAACCGCCGCGCTCGCGTCGCCCGCCCCTTTCGACGCGATATCGGAGCCGCAATGGAACCAGCCGACCTTCAGGCCGGCGCGATGGGGAAGTTTTTGCGCTGCGACGAAGGCGCAGAGTTCCTCCGCGACCGTCCGCGAAATCGCGATGATCCCGTCGCTTTCGACGAGCGCGTTCTTCAGCCAGGCGAGATGCACGTCCGGCACGTCGCCGACCGAAGCGCCCTTGTAGAGCTGCGGGATGAGATCGTAGACGCAGGAGACGACCGCGCCGTTTTTTTCGCGCACTTGTGCGAAAACGGCTGTGAACGATGCGAAATCCTTCCAGCTATTGTCGAGCATCAGCAGGCGGTCGCCCGTCTCGATCGTCAGCGGCCTGTCGTCGCCCGCCTTCGGGCGGCTCGTCTCCGCGGCGACATAGGCTTCGCAGGTCCACAATGCGCTGTCTTGCAGACGCACGGCGACAGGCGTGACGGCGAGGTCCGTTTCCGCATAGAGCGCGCGCACCACCTGGCGCACGACGCGCTGGATGCCGGTCCGCTCGTCATGCGCGACGATGGCCGTGACGTCGATGAGCAGCCGCTTGGCCGGCGCAGGCGGCCTTGTCGAAGCCAGCGGCGCCGCAGTCGAAGAAACCGGCGCTGCCTTGGTCGATGGCTTGACGAACAGCTTCCGGATCGCGCGTTCCACCGCGCGTATGGGCGCGGCGACATGCCAGGCGGCGCTGTAGATCGCTTCAGCGTGACGGCGTTCGAGACGTTCGAGTTCGCGCCGGAGCTGGTCGACCTGGAATTCGAGAATGCGGAGGCGATCGGCGACTTTCCCGTCGAAGGCGTCGGGATCGTCGCTCATGGCGCGGTCCTCAAGCCGCGCCTGCCGCGCGCCAATGCGCGAGCAGGTCTTCCACGATGGCGTCGACGCCGATGGTCGGCTTCCAGCCGGTCGCCTGTTCCAGCCTTTGCGCGGAGCCCGCGGCCATGGGCACGTCGCTCGGCCGCAGGCGCTTCGGATCGATCACGATTTCGAACGGCGCGTGCGCATGGGCGCGGAATTTCTCGATGAGATCGCCGATGCGCCACGAGCCGCCCGAGGCGACATTGTAGACGCTGCGCGCGCCGGCGGCGGCGGGCGTCCGCAGCATCGCTATATAGGCCGCGCAGACGTCGCGCACGTCGAGAAAGTCGCGGCTCGCGTCGAGATTGCCGAGTTCGACGCGCGGGGGAATGCGGCCGGCCTCGATATCGGCGATCTGCTTCGCCGCCGACGGCAGAACGAAGCGCACGTCCTGGCCCGGACCGGTGTGATTGAAGGGCCGCGCGATGACGAGGCGCGCCTGCGGCAGCACGTCGGGCAGCATGGATTCGGCGGCGGCTTTCGCGCGGGCGTAGGCGTTCGTCGGCCGCAGCGGCGTATCCTCCGTCACGATTCCGTCGCGAAAGCTCCAGCCATAGACTTCGGACGAGGAGACGAAGAAGAAGGTGGTCATGGGGCAGGCGCGCTGGCAGGCGTGGGCCAGTTCCAGCGTGCCGCCGAAATTGACGCGCCAGGTCGCTTCCGCCAGTTCGGCGCTCGCGCCGATCGCCGCCTGCGCCGCCAGATGCAGCACGAGGTCCGGTTTCAATTGCGCCACGATCCGACCGACCGCGGCGCTGTCGGTCACTTCCACGTCGAGCGCGCGCCAGCCCTCGCGCTGGACCTGCTCGCCGGGACGGCGCAGCAGAACGCGTTCCGCGTCCGGCCAAGCCGCCGATATGGCCGGCGCGAGCCAGCCGCCGACGAAACCCGTGCCGCCGGTCAACAGGATGCGCTGGTAGCGAAGCGACATCGCGGGCGCTGGATCAGAGCGTTTCGAAATTCTTGACGCGCTCGAGATCGGCGTCGACCATTTCCTTGATCATCTGGTCGAGCGTCGTCGTAGCCCGCCAGCCGAGCTTCGCCTTCGCCTTGTCGGGATTGCCGAGCAGCACGTCGACTTCCGCCGGACGATAGAAGGCGGGGTCGATCACGACATGCCTGTCCATGTCGAGGCCGACATAGTCGAAGGCGATGCGGCACATGTCGCGCACCGTGGTGGTGACGCCCGTCGCCACGACGTAATCGTCGGGCTTGTCCTGCTGCAGCATCAGCCACATGGCCTGCACATAGTCGCGCGCATGGCCCCAGTCGCGCTTGGCGTCGATATTGCCGAGGCGGAGTTCTTGCGCCTTGCCGAGCTTGATGCGCGCAACGCCGTCAGTGACCTTGCGGGTGACGAATTCGATGCCGCGCAGCGGGCTCTCGTGGTTGAAGAGAATGCCGGAGGAGGCGTGGAAGCCGAAGCTCTCGCGGTAGTTCACCGTGATCCAGTGGCCGTAGAGCTTGGCGACCGCGTAAGGCGAGCGCGGATAGAAGGGCGTCTGCTCGCTCTGGCGGTCCTGCTGGATGAGGCCGAACATTTCTGATGACGACGCCTGATAGAAGCGCGCCTCCGGCGCCTCGGAGCGCATGGCTTCCAGCATGTTGGTCACGCCGGTCGCGGTGATGTTGGCGGTGTGGATCGGCTGGCGCCAGGAGGAGGCGACGAAGGACTGGGCGGCGAGATTGTAGATTTCGTCCGGCTTCGTCTCCTTGACGATGCGCACGAGGCTGGAGACGTCGTCCATGTCGCCGTCGAGCAGGGTCACCTTGTCGGCGACGCCGAGCCAGCGCAGGCGGTGGTCCTCGACGCCGCGATGGGAGGAGCGGCGGATGACGCCGAAGACCTCGTAGCCCTTGGACAGCAGGAATTGCGAGAGATAGGCCCCATCCTGGCCCGTGATGCCGGTCAGGAGCGCGCGCTTGGCCATGAAAAGTCCTCAAAACGGGCCGCTTCGGCCCTCGGGTCGGCCGCGCGGGCTTTTCACGCGCGACAAAACGGGGCCGGCCGCCGGAAGGGGCGGCCGGGGGATGCGCCGCAATAGCAAAAGCGGCGTCGGGTAGGCAAGTTTTGGGGGATCCGGGACCGCCGGCTTCCAGCCGGCTCATGCGATTCGAAGGCCGGCTGGAAGCCGGCGGTCCCGGCTCTGTCCTACGGCTCCGCGAAATTCGGCGCGCGCTTTTCCATCTGCGCCTTGACCGCCTCGATCTGGTTGGGACTGCCGATGAGCGCGAACTGCTCGACCGATTCCGCCTCCAGGCCGGTCTGGACGTCGGTGACGACGGCGAGGTTGAGCAGACGTTTGGCGGCGCGGATGGCGTGGGGGTTTTTGCCGGCGATCTCACGGGCGGTTTCCATGGCCGCCGCATAGGGATCGGCCTCCACGCGCGTGACGAAGCCGTATTGGAAGGCTTCCGCGCCCGTAAAAATGCGGCCGGTGTAGGTGAGCTCGCGGACGACGTCCTCGCGGGCGAGATGGCGCATGATCTGCGTGCCGGCGACGTCGGGCACCAGGCCCCAGCGGATTTCGAGGATCGACATCTTGCAGTCTGATGTCGCGTAGCGCATGTCGGCGCCGAGCGCGAGCTGGAAGCCGCCGCCGAGCGCGACGCCGTGCACGGCGGCGATGACGGGCACGGGCAGTTCGCGCCACACCCAGGCCGCCCATTGCGGCTTGTTGGCGGGGCCATGCGTGCGGGCGCGCAGGTCGCGCGTGCCGGCGAGCGCGGCGCCATGCGTCTTCATCGCCTCGAACCGGCCCATGTCGAGGCCGGCGCAGAAGGCGCGGCCCTCGCCCGACAGCACGACGGCGCGCAGACCCTTCATCTTCATCAGCTTCTCGCCGGCCTCCACGAGGCCGTCGAACATGGCCTCGTCCAGCGCGTTCATCTTGTCGGCGCGGATGAGGCGCACGTCGGCGACGCCGTCCTTGAGGTCGATGGAAACGCGGTCTTTCATTCTTTTCTCCCTTTTTCGCTGTCATCCCCGACGCCGCGAAGCGGCGATCGGGGATCCAGAATCTCGTGGCGATCGCAGGCGCTGGATCCCCGCTTGCGCGGGGATGACAGCCGTGGCTGCAGCTACAGCACCTTCCCCGGATTGAGAATCCCGTTGGGATCGAGCGTCTTCTTGATCGTGCGCATCAGCTCCATCGCGACGGCGTCCTTCACGTGCGGGAGTTCGTCGCGCTTCATGATTCCGATGCCGTGCTCGGCCGAGATCGAGCCGTGATATTTGCCGACCAGGCCGTGGACGATCTCGTTGACCTCGGTCCAGCGGTCGAGGAAAGCCTGCTTGTCCACGCCGACGGGCTGCGAAATGTTGCAGTGGATATTGCCGTCGCCGAGATGGCCGAAGGCGACCATGCGCGCGCCGGGGATGGCGGCCGGCACGTCGCGCGCGACATCGGCGAGGAAGGCGGGCACGGCGGAGATCGGCACGGAGACGTCGTGCTTGATCGAGCCGCCCTCGTGCTTCTGCACTTCCGAGAGAAGCTCGCGCAGGCGCCAGAAATCGTTGCGCTGGTCGAGCGACGTCGCGATCGCCGCGTCCTCGACGAAACCCTGCTCGATCGCTTCGCCCAGCAGATTTTCGAGCGTCTCCTCCAGCGCCGCGTCGGTCTGTGAGGCCAGTTCGATCAGCACATACCAGGCATGCTGCCCCGTCAGGGGATCGCGCGTATCGGCGCCGTGCCGCAGCACGAAGTCTATGCCGATGCGCGGGACGAGTTCGAAGCTCTTCACGTCGGCGCCGGCGCGCGACAGCGCGAGGTCGAGCAGGCCGAGGGCGGCCTGCGGCGAAGCGAGGCCGACGAAGCCGGTCGCGCGGGCGCGCGGCTTCGGAAACAGCTTCAGCACGGCGCCGGTGATGATCCCGAGCGTGCCTTCGGCGCCGATAAACAGGTTCTTGAGGTCGTAGCCGGTGTTGTTCTTCTTGACCTTCGAGAGATCGGACATGACGCGCCCGTCGGCGAGCACGACCTCCAGCCCCATGACGAGATCGCGGGCGACGCCGTAGGCGATCGCCGCGACGCCGCCGGCGTTGGTGGAGAGATTGCCGCCGATGGTGCAGGAGCCTTCCGAGGGCAGCGACAGCGGAAACAGGCGGTCGACCGCGTCGGCCGCCGCCTGCGCGTTCTGCAGCGTCACGCCGGCGTCGACGGTCAGCGTATTGCCGAGCGCGTCGATTTCGCGGATGCGGTTGAGCCGGCGCAGCGAGAGCACGATCTCGTCGCCGCTCTGCGAGGGCACCTGTCCGCCGACGAGGCCGGTGTTGCCGCCCTGCGGCACGATTTTCACCCCGCGCGCATTGCAGAGCGCCAGCACGCGCGAGATTTCGTCGACCGAGCCCGGCCGCACGACCGCGCGCGCGGCGCCGCGATAGAGGCCGCGCTCCTCGACGAGATAGGGCTGCATGGCGAAAGCGTCGGTGACGACGTTCGCCGCGCCGACAATATCCGCGATTTCGACGAGGGCGTCGCCCTGCGCAACATTCTGATGGGCGTTCAAGGTCAAATCCCGCTCTTGAACCGCCGCGCCAGCGCTTCCGACTGGCGCGCAAGCAGGCCGGAATCCGAGCCGACGGCGGTGAATGTCGTCCCGGCCTCCATATAGCGCCGCGCGAGGCCCTCGTCCGGCGTGAGGATGCCCGCCGCTTTTCCGCCCCCGCGAATGCGGCCGATCATCTCGACGATCTTTTCGACAACGGCCGGATTGTTCTGATCGCCGACATAGCCGATGGCGGCCGAGAGATCGCCGGGGCCGATGAACACGCCGTCCACGCCCTCGGTTGCGACGATCGCGTCGAGATTGTCGAGGCCCTTTTGTGTCTCGACCTGCACGAGCACGCAGATCTCGTCTTCGCAGCGCGTGTGATAATCCTTGATGCGTCCGAACCGTGAGGAGCGCGATCCGCCCGAGAAGCCACGCACGCCGCGCGGCGGATAGCGCGTCGCGGCGACGGCGGCGGCGGCTTCCCCGGCGGTGTTGACGACGGGCAACAACAGCGTCTGCACGCCCATGTCGAGGAACCGCTTGATCAGCACCATGTCGTTCCAGGCGGGGCGCACGATCGGATGGACCTTGTGCTCCATCACGGCCTGCAGCTGGCTCAGCACCTGCGGAATTTCGTTGGGCGAATGCTCGGTGTCGAGCAGGAGCCAGTCGTAGCCGGAGCCCGCGACGATCTCCACCGACACGTGGCTGGCGAGCGAGCACCACAGGCCGATCTGCTGGCGGCCGGCCTTGATCGCGTGCTTGAAGGAATTGTGCGGCAGGTCCAAGGCGCTTCTCCAGAAGGGCGCGGATTGGACCATGAGGCTTCCCCGCCCGCAAGCGGGGCGCCGGCATGGCTGGCCGGCGCATTGGGTTGCGCCGCCCAGAGGGCGCGGATAACGATGCACGCGGTTCGGGCGAGCGATTTTCTTAAACCGAACCTTCATGCTGAGGAGCGGCCAGCGGCCGCGTCTCGAAGCATGGGCAGGGACACGTGACGCGGCCATCCTTCGAGACGCCTGCTGCGCAGGCTCCTCAGGATGAAGTGTCGGGTCTGATCGGAGCGAGGCGCGGCATGGCATTTCCCTTCAAAGACGCGGTCGCGGTCGTCACGGGCGCCGGCGGCGGTCTTGGCCGGGCGCTGGCGCTCGATCTCGCCGGGCGCGGCGCGCGGCTCGCGCTCACCGACCGCAACCCGGAAGCGCTGGCCAAGACCTGCGAGGCGTGCCGCACGGCGGGGGCTGACGTCAGCGAGCACGTGTTCGACATGGCGGACGCCGCGGCGATCGCGGCGCTGCCGGATGTCGTGGTCGAGCGGCACGGCAAGGTCGATCTCGTCGTCAACAACGCCGGCGTCGCGCTCGCGGGCACGTTCGAGCAGATCGGCCTCGACGATTTCGAATGGCTGATGAACATCAATTTCTGGGGGCCGGTGCGCATGTGCAAGGCCTTCCTGCCGGCGCTGAAGGCGCGGCCATCGGCGCATATCGTGAATGTTTCGAGCCTGTTCGGCCTCGTCGCACCGCCCGGCCAGACGGCCTATTGCGCCGCCAAGTTCGGCGTGCGCGGATTTTCGGAATCCCTGCGCCACGAACTCGGCGAGACCAATGTCGGCGTCACCGTCGTCCATCCCGGCGGCATTCGCACCAGCATCGCGCTATCGGCGCGCATTCCGGCCGGCGTCAATTCGACCGAGCTCGAAGAGCAGATGAAGAAGTTCAACGCGTTTCTGACGACCGATCCGGCGGTCGCGGCGCGCATCATCCTCGACGGCGTGGACAGGAAGGCGCCGCGCGTGCTGATCGGCTCGGATGCGAAGCGTGGCGATATCCTGCAGCGGCTGATGCCCGGAACCTACTGGAAGATCATGAAGCGTGGCCTCGAACGGCAGATGAAAGAGGCGTGACATGACCAGTTTGC
This sequence comes from Rhodoblastus sp., assembly GCA_036796555.1. Classification (GTDB taxonomy): domain Bacteria; phylum Pseudomonadota; class Alphaproteobacteria; order Rhizobiales; family Beijerinckiaceae; genus JAJXWB01. The sequence continues at coordinate 25,323 of DAIRCS010000024.1, forward strand.
GCGCGCGTTTCATCAATTTCGCCCTGCGCCATTCCGTCAAGCGTGGGCTGGCGAAATCCAAGACGCCGCAGGATGTGCGGCGCGTGTTCAATTCGGCGCGGTCCTTTCCGCCGCGCGGCGTGCGTTTCACGCCCGCGACGCTCGGCGGCGTGCCGGGAGAATGGGTCGAGGCCGCAGACGCGCTGGCGCAGGGCGCGCTGCTCTACCTGCACGGCGGCGGCTATGTCGGCATGTCGCCGCGCACGCATCGCGCGATCACCGGCGCCTTCGCCCGCCGCGGCCTGCGCGTGTTCGCGCCCGATTACCGCCTCGCGCCGGAGCATGTCTTTCCCGCCGCGCTCGACGACGCCACCGCCGCGTGGAGGGCGCTGCGGGCGGCGGCGCAGGGTCCCTGCTACGTCGCCGGCGATTCGGCCGGCGGCGGGCTCACGCTCGCGCTGCTGCTCAACCTGCGCGACAAGGGCCTGCCGCTGCCGGACGCGGCCATCGCCTTCTCGCCCTGGACCGATCTCGCGATCACCGGCGCGACGATGAAAAGCAACGCCAAGCGCGATCCGCTGCTGGTGTCCGACGGCATCGAGACGATCGCGGCCGCCTATCTCGGCGACGCCGACGCGCGCAATCCGCTGGCCTCGCCGCTCTATGGCGACTACGCCGGCCTGCCGCCGATCCTCTTTTCCGTCGGCGATACGGAAATCCTGCTGGACGACAGCGTGCGCGCGGCCGAACGTGCGAAAGCCGCCGGCGTCACGACGAAAATCTGCGTCGAGCGCGACATGCCCCACGTCTTCGTCTTCGCGAACAGATGGACGCCGGAAGCGCGCCGCGCGATGGATGAGGCGACGGCGTTCCTGCATCGCGCGAGCGCCGCCTCCGCCTGAGCCTGCAGATTTCGCGGACGCCAAGGCGGCGCCGGCGCGTCTCAGGCGGCGGGCTGCAGCGCCGGCGCGTCCACGCGCCAGATGCGCGCCACGGCGCGCACGCAATCCTTCAGCTCGCTCGTTTTCACCGCCGCGTTGAGCGCCAGCATGGCGAGCCCGTGCAGCTCCGCCCACCACAGGCGCGCGAGCATGTCGGTCGAGACATCCTTCCGCAGGGCGCCGGCGGCTTGCGCGGCCGCGACCGGCCCGGCCATCATGTCGAGCAGGGAGCGATACTGGGCGGAGGAGGCGCCGCCTTCCTGGGCCATCACGCGATATTCGCCGGGCCGCGACACGGCGAAGTCGAGATAGTCGGCGGCGATGGCCTCAAGCCGGTCGCCGGGCGAGCCGGCCTGCTCCCGCTCGATCCGCGCCCGCAGCGACTGGACGCCGAGCCGGGCGATCTCCTCGAGCAGCGCGCCCTTGGAGGCGAAGTGCCGATAGACGGCCGCGTGGCGCACGCCGGTGATGCCGGCGATCTCGCGCAGCGTGAAATCGGGCCCGCCGCGCTGGACGGTGAGCTCCGTCGCCGCCGCGATGAGCGCATTCCTCAGGTCGCCGTGACGATAGGCGCCGGGCGGCTTCGTCATCCGTCGGGCGGACGTCTCCGCGCTCGTCGCGGTCGCAGCATCCATATGCATCTCCTCGCCCCCGCTTGATTGGCAGGCGTGTTTCGCCTGATGCCAGCGATCATGTTTCCGCGCCTCCTTTCATTGATCCGTATCAAGTTCGACAGGCTCAAACGCCGCGGGAACGCGCGCGATCTTCGGAAAACGGCGTTGTTGCAAGCACTTGTGCGATCGAGATTGGTTCGGCCTTCCGCCAAACATCGACAGCGCAGCCGCTTTCCGGCAGATTTCGCTCCCCAAATCGAGGATTTCCATGGACGTTCTTCCGGCAAACCTGAAATTCGGCGCGCATCAATCGGTCACGCGGCTCGAGGACGAGCGGCTGCTGACCGGCGCAGGCCGCTACATCGACGACCGCGCGGAGGCCGGCGCGCTGTGGATGGTCCTGCTGCGCTCGCCCCGCGCCCATGCGACCGTCGTTGCCATCGACACGTCGGCGGCGAAGGCTGCGTCCGGAATTGTGGCGGTCTATACCGGGGCCGACCTCGTCGCCGACGGCGTCGGCGCGCTGCCTGCGCCGCCGCCGCTGTTCAAGCGGCCGGACGGCGCCGACATGAACGTCCCGCCGCGCCGCATTCTCGCCGACGAGACCGTCCGTTTCGTGGGCGAACCCCTCGTCGCCGTGATCGCGGAGACGCGCGAGGCGGCTTATGACGCGGTCGAACTGATCGCCGTCGACTACGAGGATCTTCCGGCCGTGACCGACGTGCGCGCGGCCACGCAGCCCGGCGCGCCGCGGGTCTGGCCGGCGACTTCAGACAATTTTGTCGCCGCCCATTCCTACGGCGACAAGGCGAAGGTCGACGACATATTCGCCACCGCCGCGCACACGGTCGCGCTCGAGATCATGAACCAGCGGCTCATTCCCTTCGCGCTCGAGCCGCGCGGCGCGCTGGCTGCGGTCCATGCGGAAACGGGGCGGCTCATCCTGCGCACGCAATCGCAGACGCCGACGACCACGCGCGACATTCTCGCCGACGCCGTGCTGAAGCGCCCGAAGGAGAGCATCCAGGTGCTGGTCGGCGATATCGGCGGCGGCTTCGGGCAGAAGACCAACCTCTATCCGGAAGAGGCGCTGGTTTCCTATGCGGCGACGAAGCTCGGCAAGCCCGTGCGCTGGCGCGCCGACCGCATCGAGGAATTTCTCGGCGGCACGCACGGCCGCGACCTGTGGACCAAGGCCGAGCTCGCGCTCGACGCCGAGGGGCGCATCCTCGCCTTCCGCGCGCAATCGCTCGGCAATACCGGCGCCACGCCGATGGGCGTCGGCGTGCTGATCCCGCTCGTGCTGTCGCCGTTCGTTTCGGTGGGCGTCTATCACATTCCCGCGTTGCGCTTCGACATCAGCGCGGTGATGACGAATACCGCGCCGATCGGCGCCTATCGCGGCGCGGGGCGGCCGGAAGCGATCTACATCATCGAGCGGCTGATGGATTCCGCCGCGCGGCAATTGAAGATGGACCCGCGCGACATCCGCAAGATCAATGCGATCAGGCCCGACACGTTTCCCTATACGACGCCCGTCGGGCAGGTCTACGATTCCGGCGCCTTCGCCGATCTGCTCGACAAGGCCTCGGCGGCCGCCGACTGGGACGGTTTCGCCGAACGCCGGAAGGCGGCGGAAGCGAAGGGTCTGCTCTACGGGCGCGGGCTTGCGAGCTACATCGAATGGACCGGCGGCAATACGCTGCAGGAGACGGTGAGCGTGCATGCGACCGCCGATGGCGAGATCATCGTTCATTCGGCGACGCAGGCGATGGGGCAGGGGTTCGAGACGAGCTATTCGCAGATGATCGCCGCCGCGCTCGAGGTGTCGATTTCGAAAGTCCGCATCGTGCAGGGCGACACCGATCTCGCGCAGGGCATGGGCTCGGTCGGCTCGCGCTCGCTGTTCATCGGCGGATCGGCGGTCGCCGTGGGCGCCGCCGACCTTCTGGAAAAAGCGCGCGAAAAAGCGGCGGAGCATCTGGAATCGGCGCCGGGCGATCTCGAATATGCGGGCGGCCGGTTCACCATCGCGGGCACGGATCGCTCGATCGCGCTGGCCGATCTTGCGCGCGGGGAATTCGAGGAGCGGCTCTCGGTGCGTTCGACCGCGAAGGTCGACGGGCCGAGCTGGCCGAACGGCGCGCATATCGCCGAAGTGTCGATCGATCCGGATACTGGCGTGTTGACGATCGAGCGGTATGCGACGCTCGACGACGTCGGCGTCGCGGTCAATCCGATGCTGGTGCAGGGCCAGATTCACGGCGGCATCGCGCAGGGCGTCGGGCAGGCGCTCTACGAAGGCGCTGTCTACGAGGACGGCCAATTGCTGACGTCGAGCCTGATGGACTACAAGGTCGCGCGCGCCGACGACATGCCGTCCTTCAAGGTCGCGCTGTTCGACGGGGCGCCGTGCCGGACCAATCCGCTCGGCGCCAAGGGCTGCGGCGAATCCGGCACAGTCGCCGGCACGCCGACGCTAGTCAATGCGGTGATGGACGCGCTGTCTTCGCGCGGCGCGGGCGAGATCGACATGCCGATCACGCCGGAGAAGATTTGGCGGGCGTGCAACCCGTAATTGCAAGAGCCGTCATTGCGAGCCAACGGGTCGCGCGGAGCGCGCCCGATGACAGGCTCCGCGAAGCAATCCATCCACGGGCGCCCGATCAAGCTCCGGGGATGGATTGCCGCGTCGCTCCGCTCCTCGCAATGACGGATGCAATCACCGTCCCGCTGCGTCCTTCCGACTGCCCAGCACCAGCGTATTCAAATGCCCGCCGCCGGAAATGTCGATTTCGGCGCCGGTGATGTAGCCCGCTTCCGGGCCGCACAGGAAAGCGACGAGCGCGGCGATTTCCTCCGGTTCGCCGAAGCGGCGCACGGGCGTCGCGGCCATGGCGGCTTCGCGGATTTCCGGCGGCATGGCCTTGACGTTTTCCGTCTCCACCATGCCCGGCAGCACCGCGTTGCAGGTGACGCCCTTGCGCGCATATTCGAGCGCGACCGTATGGGTGAGGCCGAGCAGGCCGGCCTTGGTCGCGGAATAGCCGACCTGGCGCGCGAGACCGCCGCGCGCGGCGACCGACGAAATATTGACGATGCGGCCGAAGCCGCGCTCCGCCATCGGCCCGACGGTCGCGCGCACGAGATTGAAGGCGCCGGTGAGATTGACGCCGATCTCGTTTTCCCATGCGGCGTCCGTCATCTTCTCGACGGTTGCGATATTGTTCACGATGCCGGCGTTGTTGACGAGGATGTCGATCGCACCAACGTCTTGCGCGATGCGCGCGACGGCGTCCCGCACGGCGTCGGCGTTGGCGATGTCGGCCTGAACGGCCGTCGCGCGCCGTCCCGTCTCGCGTACGAGCCTCGCCGTCTCCTCGATCGCGGGGTTGAGATCGACCAGGCCGACATCGGCGCCGTCGCGCGCGAGCCGCAGCGCGATAGCGCGGCCTATGCCGCGCGCGGCGCCGGAGACGAGGGCGGTTTGACCGGTGAGGATCATCTGACTCTCCATTGCCGCATCGCTTCGCTCCTCGCAATGACAGCCTAGTGGCTCGCGATGCTCGCGCCGCCGTCGATGACGAGGCTCGCGCCGGTCACGAAAGCGCCTGCGGCCGAGCTGAGATACAGAACCGCATAACCGATCTCTTCAGGCTGACCGATCCGCCGCAGCGGCGTGCCTGAAAGAATCTTCCCCATCTCCTCGCCTTCAAAGGCCTTGGCGAGCTTGGTGTCGATGAGGCCCGGCAGGATCGTGTTCACGCGGATGCCGAATTCGCCGTATTCGAGCGCGAAGGAGCGGCTCATGCCGATCATCGCCGTTTTGAAAGTCGAATAGAGCGCCAGCATTTTGTCGGGGTGGAGCGCGGCGACGGAGGAGATGTTGACGATCGCGCCGCCGCCGCGCGGCTTCATCAGTTTCGTCGCCTCGACCGACAGATACCAGTTGCCGCGCATGTTCACTTCCATCGCCTTCATGAACAGGGCGTCGTCAGTGTCGTCGATGGAGCGCCAGGGCGAGAGCACGGCGTTGTTGACGAGAATGTCGAGGCCGCCGTGTTTTTCGCGCAGATGCGCGGCCATCGACGCGATGTCCTCCATCTTGCCGATGTGGCAGGCGCGGCCTTCCGCGCTGAGACCTTCGGCTTTGAGTTCATCCGCGACTCGCGTGCAGTCGTCCTGCTTGCGGCTGGAGATGATCACATGCGCGCCGGCGTCTGCGAGCACGCGCGCGACGCCGAGGCCGATGCCCATGGTGGAGCCGGTGACGAGCGCGACTTTGCCGGCGAGAGAGAAGGGAGTGGTCATCGTAGGTTCCTGCGACGCGCCTGCTCCCTCTCCCCGCGGGCGGGGAGAGGGCCGGGGTGAGGGGACAAACGACTGGGTTGAATGTGGCGGCGTGGCCCCTCATCCGGCCTTCGGCCACC
>DAIRCS010000024.1:31296-35076 GCA_036796555.1 Rhodoblastus sp.
GGGGGGGGTGGGGGGCGGGCCGGATGTGCGCGGGAAGGGAGGGGGGGCTGTTGGTGGGGGGCGCCCCCCCCCCCCCCCCCCCCCCCCCGCGGGGGGGGGGGGGGGGGGGGGGGGGGGGGACCAAACGACTGGGTTGAATGTGGCGGCGTGGCCCCTCATCCGGCCTTCGGCCACCTTCTCCCCGCTTTTGCGGGGAGAAGGCGATGGCGACGGTCACGCGAACCGCTTCAAGAGCGTCCGTCCCAATTGCGACATATGCACCTGGTCCGGGCCATCGCCGATGCGGATGAAGCGGGCGTAGGTGTAGGATTCCGCGAGGAACGTATCCTGCGAGACGCCCATGCCGCCGTGAATTTGAATTGCGCGGTCGATCACGCGCGCGGCCATCGAGGGCACGACGATCTTGGCGGCGGCGATGAGATCGCGGGCGGCCTTGTTGCCCTCGCGGTCCATCTTGTCGGCCGCCTTGAATGTCAGCAGCCGCGCCTGCTCGATCTCGCACCAGGAGTTCGCAATATCCTCGCGGACAGAACCTTGTTCGCCGAGCGGCTTGCCGAAGGCGATGCGGCGGTTGGCGCGCTTGCACATGAGTTCCAGCGCGCGCTGCGCGCAGCCGATCAGGCGCATGCAATGATGGATGCGGCCGGGGCCGAGTCGGCCTTGCGCGATCTCGAAGCCGCGGCCTTCGCCGAGCAGCATGTTGGAGACGGGCACGCGCACATTGTCGTAGACGATCTCGGGATGGCCGACCGGCGCATGGTCGTAGCCGTAGACCTTCATGTCGCGGATGATCCTCACGCCGGGCGTATTTTTCGGCACGAGGATCATCGACTGCTGCCGGTGCTTGTCGGGATTGTCCGGGTCGGTCTTGCCCATCACGATCAGGATTTTGCAATCCTCGTTCATCGCGCCCGAGGTGAACCACTTGCGGCCGTTGATGACGTAATGATCGCCGTCGCGCTTGATCGTGCACTGGATGTTGGTGGCGTCCGACGATGCGACCTCCGGCTCGGTCATCGAGAAGCCCGAGCGGATTTCGCCATTCAGCAACGGCTCCAGCCATTGCTTCTTCTGTTCGGCCGAGCCGTAGAGCGTCAGCACCTCCATATTGCCGGTGTCGGGCGCCGAGCAGTTGAAGACCTCGCTCGACCAGTCGACGCGACCCATGAGTTCGGCGAGCGGCGCGTATTCGAGATTGGTGAGGCCCGCGCCGTGGTCGCCGGGCAGGAAGAGGTTCCACAGGCCCTCGGCCTTCGCCTTCTTTTTCAGGTCCTGCACGATCTGCGGCGTGCGGTAGCGGGCGTGCCCTTGAGCCTGCTCGCCGTAGAGATGCTCGTTAGGATAGACATGGGCGGCCATGAAGGCGGCGACGCGCGCCTGCAATTCCTGGGCGCGGGGGCTGAGGTCGAAATCCATGGCGCTGTCCTCCCGTGGCCTGTAGCGGCCTTGGAAGGATTGTCGGACGATTTTGGGGGACGATCAAGAGGCGAGATTTAATACTGCCTCCCGCGGAGGAGGCGCGCAGCGCCGTCCCGAAGCATGGCCGAGCTATGTGGCGCCGCCATCCTTCGAGACGCGCCTGCGGCGCTCCTCAGGATGAGGATTCGAGTTGCGGGCCTGGCTCTCAGGATGAGGGCCCGTGATCAACCCGCAAACGCGCCGTCGGGCAGCTTGTCGATGGCGTCGCCGAGGCGGCGGATGTGATTGCGGGCGGCGGTTTCCGCCTTGCGGCCGGCGCCTTCGTCGATCGCCTCGTAGATCGTGCGATAGTCCTCCATGCGCAGGTCGTCGTCGACGGTCGCATAGGCGCGGAACTGCACGCGGATGAGATCGACATTGGTGCGCGGCATCAGGCGCGCCAGCTCGTGATTGGCGCCGATCGTCACCATCGTCTTGTAGAAGGCGTTGCGCGCGCGCGCGAAGCGGAGGAAGTCGCGCTGCACCTCCGGATCCGCCAGCGTCGCATGCGCTTCCGCGATCAGCTTGCGGTTGTTTCCGTCCGCGACGCGCTCGGCGGCGAGCCGCGCGGCGAAGCCGTTGAGGACTTCCAGCAGGGCGACGAGGTCGCGCGTCTCCGAGCGGCTCAGCGAGCGGATCGTCGCCGAGCGATGCAGGTTCATCGAGACGAGGCCTTCGGCCGCGAGCCGGCTCAGCGCTTCGCGCACCGAGCCGCGGCCGACCTCGAAGTCGCGCGTGAGATCGGCCTCGACCAGCCGCTGGCCGGGCACGTAGCGGCCGCGGTAGAGGCCGTCGACGATCCCGCGATAGACGACGCCGGGCGACCCGTCTGTTTTGGCGGCAAGCGTTTTCTGCATGAAATGTCACCAAGATCGTCCGACATGTATTTCATACGGAGCGGTTCTCGGATGTGTCAATTGGACGACAGTCGGCGAGCCATCAGCCCTGTGCAAAGCTCCGCGCGTCGAGGACGGCGCGGGCCCATTCGGCGGGACGCTCCTGCGGGAGATTGTGCCCTGCAGCATGAAGCAGGCGATGTTCGTGCGGGCCGACGAACTTCGCGGCGTGATGCGCCGTGCCCGGATTGACGCCGTCCGCGCCGCCGTCGACCGAGATCGCGGGAACGGCGATCGGCGGCTGCGCGACGAGGCGGCCCTCGATCGCGGCGTAGGCCGGATCGCCCGCGGCCAGCGCGTAGCGGTGGCGGTAGGAATGGATCACGACGTCGACGAAATCGGGATTGTCGAAGGCCCGCGCCGTGCGCTCGAAGGTCGTATCGTCGAACGCCCATGTCGGCGACCACATCTCCCACAGCAGCCGCGCGATCCCGCGCCGGTCGGCGGCGAGCCCGCGCCATCCCCGCTCGTTGTGGAAGTAATATTGATACCAGAGCGCCGCTTCCTCGCGCGGGGCCGCCGGCTCCATCGCGCGCGCGATGTTCTGGATGTTGTAGGCATTGCCCGACACGAGCGCCTCGACCCGCTCCGGCCAGAGCGCCGCGACGATGCAGCCGGCGCGGCCGCCCCAATCGTATCCGCCGAGCGTCGCGCGTTCGATGCGCAGCGCATCCATCAGCGCGCGAAGATCGGCGGCGAGCGCGGCCTGCTCGCCGGAGCGCGGCGTGTCGGCCGAGAGAAAGCGCGTCGCGCCGTAGCCGCGCAGGAACGGAACGATCACGCGCGCGCCGGCGTCGGCCAGCAGCGGCGCGGCCTCCGCATAGGCATGCGCGTCATAGGGGAAGCCGTGGCTGAGAATGCAGGGCCAGCCGTCTTCCCGGCCATATTCGCGATAGGCAATGTCGAGAACGCCGGCGACGACGCGCTTTTCCTGCATGGCTGCGATCTCAACGGCCGGTGAAGACGGGGCGACGTTTCTCCATGAAGGCGCGACGTCCCTCCGCATAGTCGGCGCTATCGAAACAGGCCCTGACACGGTCGGCGATCGCCTTCGGATCGGATTCGTCGCGCGCGATCTGGTCGATCGTCTCCTTGGCGGCGCGAATGGTCAGCGGCGCATTTTCGGCGAGGGTCGCGCAGAGGGCCGCGACTTCCGTTTCGAGCTGCGCGACCGGCGTGACGCGGTTGACGAGGCCGATCGCATGCGCGGCCGCCGCGTCCAGCCGCATGCCGGTGAAGAGGATTTCCTTTCCCCTGGCGGGGCCGACCAGCGAAACGAGGTCGCGCACGGAATGGGTGGGATAGGCGATGCCGAGACGCGCGGCGGGAATGGCGAAGAGCGAATTGTCCGCCGCGATCCGCAGGTCGGCTTTCATGGCGATGGCGACGCCGCCGCCGAAGCAGAAGCCCTGGATCATGGCGATCA
>DAIRCS010000025.1:0-12613 GCA_036796555.1 Rhodoblastus sp.
GGGGCCGCCGGAGAAGCGGAAGCCGCCGCGATGGCGTTCGAGATGGGGCCGGGGCCGGACGAGGCGGCTCTTCTGGTAGGCGAGATGGGCGAGTTCGACCTGCAGCGCGCCCTCGCGCGTGCGCGCGCGCTCGCCGAAGATTTCCAGAATGAGGCCGGTGCGGTCGATGACCTTGGCGGCGAAGGCCTTTTCGAGATTGCGTTGCTGCACGGGCGAGAGCGCGCAATCCATGACGACGAGGTCGACCTCGTTCTCCTTCGCGAGGCTCGCGATCTCCTCGACCTTGCCCTTGCCGAGATAGGTCGCCGGCCGCACCTGCGCGAGCATGACGAGGCGCGTTCCGACGATGTCGAGGTCGATGGCGCGGGCGAGGCCCTCGGCCTCCTCCAGCCGCGCCTGCGGCGCGCGCAGGTTGGCGTCGTCCGGCGCGGCGCGGGCCGTCAGATAGGGGCCGATCACGAGCGCCCGCGCGCCCGCCGTCGCGGCGGCGCGGACGTCGAGATCAAGTCCCTTGTCGTCTGAATTCAACCCGTGGCCTATTTTTCGGGCGCTTCTTCCGCCGGCTCGAACATCTGGATGGGATGTCCGGGCATGATGGTGGAGATCGCGTGCTTGTAGACGAGCTGCGAATGGCCGTCGCGGCGCAGCAATACGCAGAAATTGTCGAACCAGGTGACGACGCCCTGCAACTTCACGCCGTTGACGAGAAATATCGTAAGAGGAACCTTGTTCTTGCGGACATAATTGAGAAACGTGTCCTGTAGATTTTGCGTGCGTTCAGTCGCCATCGTTTCTGACCTGCGTTTCTTGGCGCCCGTTGTCGGACGCGGATATCGAACCCACGAGCAAAGCCGGCGCCAATCTGGCCGGTTCCCCCATCGTGGCCGACGCCATCACTATAAATGTGCACTGCAATGTGTGTCACCAGTCCCGGGCCAAGGAAAATTTTCGCCGCCGCGCGATCTGTCCCGCCGGCGCCAGCGAAAGCGCTGCGTTAACCGCAAGATAACCCGCCGGGAACACACTCGCGCGTTTTCCTGCAATGCGGTTCTGGCGTCATGGCGCATCGAGAATTTCCAAAAACGGAGCCGCCTCGTCCGTGGCGCTTCGCCCTCGCCGGCTTGCGGCGCTGGCGGTTTGGCGTCGCCGCGGGCGCGGCCGCGCTCGTCCTTGGCCTCGCCGAAGGCGACCTTCGCAGCCTGCCCTTCACGCTCGGCGTGGCTTCGGCGATCTGGCTCGTCTTCTTCGCGATCAGTATGCGTCCGCGCTGGTCGACGCTCGCCGTGATCGGCCTGTTCGGGCTCGTCGCCGGCGTGTCGATGACCAAATACAAATTCATGGCGGTCAACGCGAACGTCCTCGATCTGACGTTCTATTTCGACCGCTCGGGCGCGCTCGATTATCTCCTCGACGATTTCGCGATGCAGCTCGCCTTGTTCGCCGCGGCGCTTGCGGCGCTGGTCGCGGCTCTCGCGTTCGCCTGGCGTCGCGAGCCCCGCCGCCCCATGAACGCGGGCGCTCCCGTCGTTTTCGGCCTCGGCGGGGCGATGCTGCTGGCGCTCGGCCCACCCAAGGGGTCGGACGACATGGGTTATTACGTCGCGAAGAAGCATTTCGTATCGGCGGCGTTCGCGTCGCTCGGCGACCTGCGCCGCGCCTCGACGCCCGACCCGGTCGAAACGCGGATCGCGCAGGTGAAGGATGCGTCTCCCTTTGCGATGGCGTCGGCGTGCGCCGAGGCGGCGCGGAAGCCGGACATATTCCTGGTGCTCGGCGAATCCGCGGTCGTCCCCTCGCGCATCCCCGGCTGGCGCGCGGATCCCGAATTCACCGCGCAATATCGCTCCGCCGACGGACAGATCCACGCGACGCGCGCGGAAACGCACGGCGGCGGCACGTGGATCACCGAGACGTCGATCCTCTCCGGCCTGTCCATGGCGGATTTCGGCTGGATGCGGCCTTATGCGACGACCTTCCTGCGCGGACGCCTGAAACACGGCCTGCCGGCCTTTCTGAAGGCATGCGGCTATCGCACGGTGGTTTTCTCCCCGACCGGCTACAATTTCGTCGGCACCGGTCCCATGTGGAAATCGCTCGGCGTCGACGAGCATATCGATCAGGTCGCGATGGGCGCGCCCAGCAAGCACGAGATGGATTCGTTCTATTTCGGCAAGATTCTGGATTTCTATCGCCGCCACATCGCCGAAGACGGGCGTCCGCTCTTCGTCTTCGCCGAGACGATGGGCTCGCATGCGCCCTATTCCACGACGCTCGCGCCCGGGCGCAGCCCGAAATTCGCGGCCAAGGGGGATTCCGATCTCTCGGACGAATATCTGCGGCGCGAGTCCTTCGCGCGGGAGGATTTCAACGATTTCGTCGCCGCCGTCGAAACGGCGCGCGGCGCGCGGCCGGCGCTTGCGGCGACGTTCGGCGATCATCATCCCGAACCAACGCTGGCGAGCTACGAAGCCGCCGGCCTGCAGGAGCCGCTGGCCGACTGGCGCTCGCCCGCCTACGAGACGTTCTACCTCATGCGTCCGATGGGCCTTGCGCCGCCGCCGCTGCCGCAGGTTCCGGCGCTCGATTTCGCCTATCTCGGCGTGACCCTGCTCGAGCAGGCCGGCCTGCCGCTGGACGCCGCGTTCGCAGCCGCGAGCGGGTTGCGCGACCATTGCGGGGGCGCGTTCCATACGTGCGCGGACCGCGCGGCCGTCGATCTTTATCTGGCCCGGCTGCGCCGGTCCGGACTTCTCGGAAGCCCGCCGGCTGCGGCCGCTGTCGCGGCCAGATAGCTGGAGCGGTTCATCATTAGGGGGAAATGGCGTCGTCATTGCGAGCGAAGCGAAGCAATCCATCCGTCAATCTGGGAAGGTTGGGGGATGGATTGCTTCGCTACGCTCCTCGCAATAACGGCCGGATGATTCCACTTCGCAGTGAAACGCTCTACAGGACCGCGGCCGTGACGCTCGAGAGCGCAAATGCGGCGAGCGCCCACAGCGGGTTGATCCGCGTGAAGATCACGATCGCTGCTGTCGCGGCCGTCGCGACATATCCGAGCAGGTCGCGATCGGCCGCCTGCGCCATGACGAGGCTGGAGGAGAGAACCAGACCGATGGCGATGGGCGTCAGGCCCGCCTTCACCGAATCGAACCAGGCGGCGCGGCCGTAGCGGGAGACGAACCGCCCGGTGATCCAGGCGAGCGCGCAGGTCGGGATCAACGCGGCCAGGGTCGCGACGACGAGCCCGGGTATGCCCGCCATCTTCCAGCCGACGAGGCTCAGCACCATGATGTTGGGACCCGGCGCCACCTGCCCCAGCGCGAACAGGTTGGCGAATTCGGAATCGTTCATCCAGTGCAGGACGTCGACGAGCTGGCGGTGCATTTCCGGCGCGATGGCGTTGGCGCCGCCGATCGCGACCAGCGACAGCAGCGAGAAGTCTATCGCCATGCGCAGGAGAATGTCGGTCTTCACGATTCCGTCCCGCCCTTGCGCCTGAAATGGAAGAAGGCGACCGACAGGGGCCCGAAGATCACGACCGCCAGCAGCAGCGGCGCGCGGAAGACGCCGACGGCGACGAAGACGGCGGCGCATATGCCGACCTGCACGGGGTCGAGGCGCGCGCCGCGCGCCATCTTCACGCCGGCGGCGAAGACGAGGCCCGCCACCGCCGAGGCCGCGCCGCCCACGGCGATGCGGACGAGCTGCGCGCCGGAGAGATAGTCATAGGCGACGCCGATGGCGACGATGGCGAGCAGCGGGGCGGTCATGAGGCCGAGGATCGAGACGGTCGCGCCCGCCAGCCCCGCGTAGCGCTGGCCGAGCACGACGCAGAGGTTCGGCGTGTTGGGGCCCGGCAGTATCTGGCAGATGCCGAGCAGCGCCGAATATTCGCGGTCGTCGAGCCAGCCGCGCTTCTCGACCACCATGCGGTGGGCCCAGGGCGTGACGCCGCCGAAGCCCATCATCCCGACCCAACCCCAGCCGAGGAACATGTCGAGAAGGCTCGGCGTCCTCAATACGCGCGACGCCTGTCCATCCGTCATCTGTCGGTCCTGGCCGTTCGAATCGTCCCGCAATCATGGCCGCTCGCGCGGGGGATGTAGAGAGGAAGCGAGCGGAACGCGAAAAGGCCGCCGGCTTTCGCCGACAGCCCTGCCCCAAAACCCCGGACAAGTTTTCAGACGCCCACTTTCCGCGCGGCCTCGAAGCCGCGAGCGGTCTCCGAGACGGCGTTCTGCGCCACGCTCTGCGTCGTATCGACCGCCTTTTCGGCGGCCTTCCTGGCGTCAGCGCCGGCCTGATTGCAGGCGGCCATCACGATTTCGGCGATCTTGCCGGAATGATCGGCGAAGGCGGCGATCACGTTCTTCATGTAATCGGCCTGAATGCGGGCGGCCTCGCCGAAGTCGCGTGCGCCGGCCAGGTCCCGGCCCGCCTTCGTGGCGCTCTCGAAATTCTTGACAGAAAGACTGACCATTTCGGCGCCGACTTCCTGCGCCTTGGAAGCCATTTCCGACGTCCGGTCCATGAGGCCGGACAGGTTGAATGCCGATGTATCGAACGTCTGGACATAGGTCATGGTTCGCGCTCCTCCTGCTGTGCGTTGGGAATGGCGAAGCTCCGCCCTCCCGGCATCCGGGCGATGGCGGCGCGTTCGCGAGGTCAACGCCAGTCGCGCGACTTCGTTCGCGCTTGCGAGAAAAATTTTCGCGCCTGCTCAGTCGATCGACAGGGATTTCAGCTTGCGATGGAGCGCCGAGCGCTCCATGCCGATGAATTCCGCCGTGCGCGAAATATTGCCGCCGAACCGGCTGATCTGGGCGACGAGATATTCGCGCTCGAACACTTCGCGCGCCTCGCGCAGCGGCAGGCTCATCAGCTTCTCGCCCCCTGCCCCGTTGGGCGTCGCCGGCACCAGCGCGCCGATCTCCGAAGGCAGCATTTCGGCTGATATCTCCGCCTCGGGATCGCCCGCGGTCAGGATCATCAGCCGTTCGACGTTGTTGCGGAGCTGGCGGATGTTGCCCGGCCAGTCGTGAGATTGCAGCACGGCCATCGCGTCCGCGCCGATGCGCCGGCGCGGCATGCCGGTCGTCTGCGACACCTGCTCCATGAAGAAGTCGATCAGTTCGGGAATGTCGTCGCGGCGGTCGGCGAGCGAGGGCACGGCGATCGGCACGACCGAGAGGCGGTGGAACAATTCCTCGCGGAAGACGCCCTCCGCGATCGCCTTGGCGAGATCGCGCGAACTGGAGGAGATGATGCGGACGTCGACATGGACGCGGGTCGCGCCGTCGACGCGCTGGAAATTCTGGTCGACCAGCACGCGCAGGATCTTGGCCTGCGTCTCGCGCGGCATGTCGGCGACCTCGTCGATGTAGAGCGTGCCGCCGTGAGCTTCCTCCAGCGCGCCGACCTTGCGGCGGCCGTCCCTGCCCTCGGACCCGAACAGCTCGAGCTCCATGTTCTCCGGCGTGATGGTCGCGGCGTTGATGACGACGAAGGGCCCGGCCGCGCGGCTCGAGGCCTCGTGGATCGAGCGGGCGACGAGTTCCTTGCCCGAACCCGGCGCGCCGGTGATGAGCACGCGCGAATTGGCGGGCGCCACCCGCTCGATCACCTGGCGCAACTGGTTCATCGCGCTCGACTTGCCGACGATGCGGTCGGCCGCGCCCGCGCGCGAGCGCAATTCGCTGACCTCGCGTTTCAGCCGCGACGCCTCCAGCGCCCGGTCGGCGACCAGCA
Organism: Rhodoblastus sp.; assembly: GCA_036796555.1. Taxonomy (GTDB): domain Bacteria; phylum Pseudomonadota; class Alphaproteobacteria; order Rhizobiales; family Beijerinckiaceae; genus JAJXWB01. Next base: position 5,749 of record DAIRCS010000025.1, read on the forward strand.
CGAGGCGGTCGGCCTTGAACGGCTTTTCGATGAAGTCGTAGGCGCCGGCGCGGATCGCGCTGACCGCCGTCTCGATATTGCCGTGGCCGGAGATCATCACGACGGGCAGCGCCGGATGGTGCTCCTTGATGACGTTGAGCAATTGCAGCCCGTCGAGCCGCGAGCCCTGCATCCAGATGTCGAGGAACATCAGGTGCGGGCGGCGCGCCTCGATGGCCGCGAGCGCCTCGTCGGAATTCTTGGCCGTTCGCGTCGAATGGCCCTCGTCGGACAGGATGCCCGAAACGATGTCGCGGATGTCGGCTTCGTCGTCGACGATGAGGATGTCAGTGGCCATGGCTCAGGTTGCGCTCTTCATCTGATCGTGCGGGTGCATTGAAATCTGATCCGGGGCGTTCGCGGTGTGCGCCTCGGCGCCGCCCGACAGCCGCATGAACAGCCGGACGTAGGCGCCCGGTCCTTCGGGCGCATCGAGCAATTCGATCCCGCCGCCGTGATCCTCCATGATCTTGGCGACAATGGGCAGGCCGAGGCCGGTTCCTTCGCTGCGCGTCGTCACGTAGGGCTCGAGCAGGCGCTGGCGGTTCTCGGTCGGGAAGCCGCGCCCGTTGTCGATGACGTCGATCGCTGCGACCCCGTCCGCGACGGCGACCGAGACGTCGATGCGGCCGGGCCCGTTCGCGCCCTCGACGGCGGCGACGCCTTCGGTCGCGTTCTTCACGATATTGGTCAGCGCCTGCGAAATGAGGCGGCGGTCGAATTTCGCCGGCAGCTTCTCCACCGCGTAATGCTCGACGATCTCGATGTCGGGATGGCCGACGCGCATGAGGAAAACGATCTGTTTCACGCACTGGATCAATTCGTCCTCCTCCAGCCGCGCCTTGGGCATGCGGGCGAAGGAGGAGAACTCGTCGACCATGCGCTTGATGTCGTCGACCTGGCGCACGATCGTGTCGGTGCACTGGTCGAAGATTTCGCGGTCGACCGTGATGACGCGACCGTATTTGCGTTTGAGCCGTTCCGCGGACAACTGGATCGGGGTCAGCGGATTCTTGATCTCGTGCGCGATGCGGCGCGCGACGTCCGCCCAGGCGGAGGTGCGCTGCGCGGTGACGAGATCGGTGATGTCGTCGAGCGTGATGACGAAGCTGCGGCCGGCGTCGCTCGTCGAGCCTGACGCGACGCTGACGTTGACGATGCGCTCGCGCCCGCCGCGCATCAGGGAAATCTGGCTCTGGAGCGGACGACGCTGGGCGGCGGCGTCCTGGAGGATCGCGCCGACTTCGGGCAAGGCGTCCGATATCGGCTGGCCGATGGCGCTGGCGCCGGCCTCGACGTTCATCAGCTTTTCGGCGGAGGGATTGACGACGGTGACCACGCCGTTGGGGTCGACGCCGACGACGGCGGCAGGCACGCCGAACAGCACGGCCTCGGTGAAGGCGCGGCGCTCGTCGATCAACTGGTTGGCCGCCAGCAGCCGGTTCTGCTGGACGCGCAATTCGCTCGTCATCTTGTTGAAGGTCTCGCCGAGATGGGCGAGATCGCCCTCGCCCTTGTCGATCGGCACGCGCACGTAAAGGTTGCCGCTCGAGACCTCGTCGGTCGCCGAGATCAGCCGGCGGATCGGGGCGATCAGGCGGTTGGCGAAGGCGAGGCCGAGCCAGACCGCCGACAGGAGCATGATCAGCGAAATCAGGCCGAACATGCTGGCGAAGGCGATGACGAGGTTGCGGCGCTGTCCCTCGAAGGAATTGTAGATCGCGATCAGATTCGCGGCCTGTTGCGGGAATTCCAGCGTGAAGGGATCGACAGGCCGCGCGGCGTAGAGAAAGACGTTGGGGAAGGCGGCGATCGGGCGCAGCGCGATGAAGGTCTTGCCTTCGTCCGCCACCACGCAGGTCGGCTCGTTCTTGCGGGCCTCGGCGAAATCGGTCGCCTCGGGCTTGACGATCGCCGCGGGCTCCTTGCCGGCCGGCGGAAAGTCGGCCTTCTCCAGCGTCTGGCCGTCCTCGCGGATCAGCGCGGCCTGGGTGAAGCCGAGATAGCGGGCGCGCGAGGCGAAGAATTCATGGAACAGCGCGCGGTCGGCGTCGTACATCGGCTTGGCGCGGTCGAGATCGGCGGCGGTGAGCTGGGCTTCCTGCAGGAGCGAGCGGCATTGCGACTGCCGGAACAGGCGCGCGGCCTCCGCCGTGTTGAAGATGAAAGCGCGCACGTCATGCAGAAAGGCCGGGCTGATCGCCTGACTGATGGTGATCGACCCGACGATGGCGATGACGATGGCCGGCGCGGCGGCGGCGACCGAGAAGGCCCGCACCACGCGGAAGTGGAGGCCCGAGCCCGCCGCCCCGCGCCGCCAGGCGGCGATCAGCGTCCAGCCCTCGACCACGACGAGCGCGATCACCACCAGCAGCGAGACGACATTGGCCGTGAACAGGGCGAAGGCCAGCCGATCGTCCACCGCGACCGGCGTCAGTCCGGCCAGCATGAAGAAGGTGGCGAGCGCGCAGAGCAGCGCAAAACCGACCGCGACCGCGCCGAAGCGCGTCAGCAGACGGCGTTGCGTGCGTCGCGCCGGTTGCGGCGCGCTCAATGTTTCGGAATCGGACATCGGCCCCCGGCGATCCGTCCAGCCCTCAAGGGCTAACGGAAGCGCGGTTCAGTTGCAACGACGCAACGGTGTTGCGCGATTGCGACGTTTTTCTGGCGCCGGGGAAAATCAGTCTGAGTTGTCAACGCGGCAGGCGCATCAGCCTGATGTCGAGATCGCGGACTTTCTTGCGCAGGGTGTTGCGGTTGAGGCCGAGCAGCTCCGCCGCCTTGATCTGGTTGCCGCGCGTCGCGGCGAGCGCGGCGGAGAGCAGCGGATATTCGATTTCCCGCAGGATGCGGTGATAGAGGCCGGGCGGCGGCAGGCCGTCGCCGTAGGACTTGAAGAGATCGGCAAGATGCCGCTCGACCGAGACGCCGAGCGAATCGCCCTTGGCGCGATCCCGCGGCCCGCCGTTGGCGCGATGTCCGACGCTGGGCGCCTCGGCCGCCGCGACCTGCGCGGGGGCGGCGTAATCCTGGCCGAGCTCGGATTCGACCAGCGATTCGGAAATGATCTCCTGCGGATAGAGCGCGGCGAGGCGCCGGGTGAGGTTTTCCAGTTCGCGGATGTTGCCCGGCCAGCGATAGCGCTTGAGGCGGTCGAGCGCGGCGGGCTCCATGCGCTTCTGCGGCAGTCCCTCCTCCGCCGCGAGCTTGAAGAAATGGCGGACGAGATCGGGCACGTCCTCGGTGCGCTCGCGCAGCGGCGGCAGGCGCAGCGGCACGACGTTGAGGCGGAAGAACAGGTCCTCGCGGAACAGGCCCTGCTGGATCGAGACGCGCAGGTCCTTGTTGGTGGCCGCCACGATGCGGACGTTGCTCTTGATCGGCGTGCGGCCGCCGACGGTGGTGTATTCGCCCTGCTGCAGCACGCGCAGCAGCCGCGTCTGCGCCTCCATCGGCATGTCGCCGATCTCGTCGAGGAAGAGCGTGCCGCCCTCGGCCTGCTCGAACCGGCCGGCGGAGCGCTGGTTGGCGCCGGTGAAGGCCCCCTTCTCGTGGCCGAACAATTCGCTTTCGATCAGGTCGCGCGGGATCGCGGCCATGTTGATGGCGACGAATGGGCCCTTCTTGCGCTTGCCGTAATCGTGCAGGGCGCGGGCGACCAGCTCCTTGCCGGTGCCGGACTCGCCCGTGATCATCACGGTGAGGTCGGTCTGCATGAGCCGCGCGAGGGCGCGATAGATCTCTTGCATGGCGGGCGAGCGCCCGACCAGCGGCATGCCCTCGATCTCATGGTGCGGATCGCGATCGGCGCCGGGGCGTGGCGAGTTGAGCGCGCGGCCGACGATGGCGACGAGTTCCTTCAGGTCGAACGGCTTCGGCAGGTAATCGTAGGCGCCGCGCTCGGAGGCCTTGATCGCGGTCATGAACGTGTTCTGCGCGCTCATGACGATGATCGGCAGTTCCGGCCTGAGCTTCTTGATGCGCGGCAGCAGCTCGAAGGCGTTCTCGTCGGGCATGACGACGTCGGTGATGATGAGGTCGCCGTCGCCCGCCTCCACCCAGCGCCACAGGGTCGAGGCGACGCCGGTCGCGCGCACTTCGTAGCCCGCCCGGGACAGGGCCTGGCTCAGCACCGTGCGGATGGCCATATCGTCGTCAGCAACCAGTATCGAGCGGCCCGGCATCAATTCTATCTCCAGCGTCGCGGCGTCATGTGGCGCGTCCATCCTGCGCGACTCCTCCCTTGGCGCGGTACATCGGCATCAGAATCCGAAACGTGGTGCGCCGCGGTTGGGATTCGCATTCGACGATGCCGCCGTGGTCCCCGACAATCTTGGCGACCAAAGCAAGTCCGAGGCCAGTCCCGCTCGCCTTTGTCGTGACAAAGGGATCGTAGAGATTGGCGATGATGTCCTCGGGCACGCCCGGCCCGTTGTCCCGCACGCAGAATTCGAGCGGCAGGCTGACGAGCGAGGTCGAGCCGGGCGTGCGCATGCGGACGCCCGGCCTGTAGGCCGTCGACAATTCGATCTCGCCGTCGATGGCGTCCGTCCCGATCGCCTCGGCGGCGTTCTTCACGAGGTTCATGAAGACCTGCACGAGCTGGTCGCGGTTGGCGAACACGGGCGGCAGCGAGGGATCGTAGGTCTCGATGAAGCGGATGTGGCGCGCAAAGCCCGACTGCGCCGACAATTTCACCTGACCCAGCACGTTGTGGATGTTGACGCTCTCGCGCTCGATCGGGCGGCCGTCGGAGAACATCTCCATGCGCCCGACCAGTTTCACGATGCGGTCGGTCTCGTCGCAGATGAGGCGCGTCAGCGCGCGGTCCCCGTCCTCGACCGCCGTTTCGAGCAATTGCGCCGCGCCCCGGATGCCGGCCAGCGGGTTCTTGATCTCGTGGGCGAGCATGGCGGCCAGCGCCGAAACCGAGCGGGCGGCGCCCCGATGCGTGAGCTGCCTGTCCATTTTATCGGCAATTGTCCGTTCCTGCAGCATAAGAACGAGGCTGTCTGCATCATCCGCGAGCGGCGCGGCGTGAATATCCGCCACCCTTTCGGCGCCGATGCGCGGCGTGCCGAGATCGACGCGATATTCGTTGACGGCCGCGCGGCGCGCGCGCGCCTGCTCCAGCAGGCCGATCACCGGCGACGAGAACGGCAGCAGATCGTCGATCCGCTGGCGGCGCAGGGCGGCGAGGCCCATCTCGAAAAACGCTTCCGCCGCGGCGTTGGCGTCGACGATATTGTTCTGGCCGTCGAGCGCCAGCACGGGATTGGGCAGCGCCGACAGAAGGCGCGCGGGGTCGATCGCCGTGCGCGCGCCGTTGCGCGCGAGCTTGCGCCGATCGGCGAGCAGATGGTCGAGCTCCGGCTTCATGCGGCCTCCTCGGCCTGTTCCGACCAGCAGCGGGAAAGCAGGACGGCGGCTTCGTCGGCGTCCGTCGTCGTCACCAGGCGGGCCCGCAGGGCGCGCGGCAGGCCGGCGCACCCGGCCGCCGCCGCGTCCGCATAGGCCGCCAGATGCTTGCGCGCATGGCGGACGCCCTGCTCCTTGCCGAAGGTCGCGAGCAGGCTGGCGTAATGTTCGAGGGCGGCGTCGGCCTTTTCGGCGTCGGACGGCTCGCGCCAGTCCCGGCCCGCGAGCGCGGCGCCGACCTGCCCCACCAGCCACGGGCGGCCGACGGCGGCGCGGCCGATCATCACAGCGTCGGCCCCGGAGGCGGCCAGCATGGCGCGGGCGTCGTCGGGGCCGTCGCAATCGCCGTTGGCGACGAGCGGCAGGCCGATCGCGTCGCGCACGGCGCGGATCGCGCCCCAGTCGGCGACGCCCTTGTAGAATTGCTGCCGGGTGCGGCCGTGCACCGTGATCAGCGCGACCCCTTCCGCCTCGAGCCGGCGGGCGAGGTCCGGCGCGTTGATCTGCGCCTCGTCCCAGCCGAGCCGCATCTTGACGCTGACGGGAATCCCGACCGCCGCGACGGTCTCGCGCGCCAGCGCCACGGCAAGGTCCGGCTCGCGCATCAGGGCCGAGCCGGCGTAGCCGCCGACGACCCGCTTGGCAGGACAGCCCATGTTGATGTCGATGGCGTGGGCGCCCGCCGCCTCGGCCAGCCGCGCGGCTTGCGCCATGGCCGCGGGCTCGCGGCCGGCGATCTGGACGACGTGGAGCGGCAGCCCCTCGCCCTCGGCGCGCAGGCGCGTCTCCTCGTCGGCGGCGAGATAGAAGCTGGCGGCGACCATTTCGGAAACCACGAGACCGGCGCCGAAGCGGGCGGCGGCGCGCCGCATGCCGATATCCGTCACTCCGGACATGGGCGCCAGAAACGCCGGCGACGCAATCCGCAGTCCGCCGAAGTCGATCGGCGACGTTTCGACGGCGCCCATGCTTTGAGCATTTGCACTCATGCCTAGACAATAGACATTATGCTGCGCTGCGGCAAGGGCCAGACTTGATATCCGTCATGTGGCGAGCGGGCAAATTGACGGCGGGGCGGAAACGTTGGATTGAACCGCCATGTCCTCGCATGAAGCCGGCGCCGATGCGCTCGTCCTGATTGTCGCCGCTGGCCGCGGCTCGCGCTTCGGCGGCGAAATCCCGAAACAATATCGCCAGCTCGCCGGCCGTCCCGTCCTGACCCGGACGCTCGCGGCTTTTGCCGATGCGTTGCCGGAAGCGCGGCTGCTCGTGACGATCCATCCCGACGACGCCGCGCTCTACGAGGCGGCCATCGCCGGCCTGCCGGCGGAAGCAAGAGCGCGCCTGCTGCCCTGGGCCGCCGGCGGCGCCACGCGCCAGGCGAGCGTCCGCAACGGGCTCGAATCTA
>DAIRCS010000025.1:12623-22716 GCA_036796555.1 Rhodoblastus sp.
CAGACAAGGATCAAAAAATCGTTCTTGTTCATGATGCTGCGCGGCCTTTCGCAAGTCCTGAATTAATTATCCGCGCCTGCGACGCTGCGCGAAAATTCGGGGCCGCCGTCCCGGGTTTTGCGGTCACCGACACGATCAAGTCAGTGGATGCGGCGGGGGTCGTGACGGGCACGCCGGATCGCGCGACCCTGCGCGCCGTACAGACGCCGCAGGCCTTCGACTACGCCCTCCTGCTGGCCGCGCACCGGGCGGCGGCCGGGCAGGAGCTGACCGACGACGCGGCCGTCGCCGAAAGGGCGGGCCACAGGGTTCATGTATTCGAGGGAGACGCCGGCAACATGAAGATCACCAGCGCGGGCGACCTCACGGCGGCGGAGCGGCGCCTTGCGGGCGACCTGTCGGATATTCGCGTCGGCTCCGGCTACGACGTTCACGCCTTCGAGGACGGCGACCATGTCTGGCTCGGCGGCGTCGCCATTCCCCACACGAAGAAGCTGCTCGGCCATTCGGACGCCGACGTGCTCATGCACGCCGTCACCGACGCCATCTTCGGCGCGCTGGCCGATGGCGACATCGGCTCGCATTTCCCGCCGTCTGATCCGCAATGGAAGGGCGCCGCCTCCTCCATCTTCCTGGCTTACGCAGCGGAGCGCGTCCGCGCCCGCGGCGGCATGATCGCCCATATCGACGCCACCGTGATCGCCGAGCGCCCGAAGGTCGGCCCGCATCGCGACGCGATCCGGGCGAAGCTCGCGGAGATCATGAACATGCCCGTCGCGCGGGTGGCGGTGAAGGCGACGACGTCCGAGCGGCTCGGCTTCACGGGCCGCGAGGAAGGCATAGCCGCCATGGCGACCGCTACCGTGCGCCTGCCGTCGGGAGAATAGCGATGGCCTTCGACCCCGCCCTCGAAGATCGCGCGAAAAGACTGGTCGAGCGCTACACGGCGGCCGGACTGATGCTGGCGACCGCCGAATCCTGCACCGGCGGGCTGGTCGCGGGCCTCATCACCGAGATCGCGGGCTCGTCGGCCGTGCTGGAGCGCGGCTTCGTCACCTATTCCAACGAGGCCAAAGTCGGGATGCTCGGCGTCTCTCCGGAGACGCTGGCCGATGTCGGCGCGGTGAGCGCGGCGACCGCCCGCGAAATGGCGGCTGGCGCGCTCGCGCATTCGCGCGCCGACGTCGCGGTCTCGATCACGGGCGTCGCGGGCCCGGGGGGCGGCTCGGCGGACAAGCCCGTCGGCCTCGTGCATTTCGCCTGCGCGCGGCGCGACGGGCCGGTGACCCATGTCGAGCGGCGATTTGGCGACCTCGGCCGCGCGGCCGTGCGGCGGGCCGCGATCGAACAGGCGCTGGACCTGCTGGAAAAAGCCCTGCTCCATTGACGCATTGTCATCTCGCAGGGGCCGGCGCGCGTGCGGAGCCCCGGCTCGCCGCTTCGCCGTGGCCGGAATGACGGCGAGGAGCTAGCCTCGCCCGTAAACCTCGTCCGCCCGCGCCTCGAAGGCGGCGGCGAATTTGCGGAAGGCGTCGTCGAAGACCGCGCCCATCAGCGCGCCGAGCGTGCGCGACCGAAACTCGTAGTCGATGAAGAATTCGACCTCCGAGCGCTTCGCGTTCGCCGACGCTTCGGGAATGTCCCGGAAGCGCCAGCGGTTGCGCAGATGGCGGAAGGGGCCGTCGACATATTCGACGAGGATTTCGTTGCGCGCGGGCTCCAGAACCACGCGGGTCGTGAAGCGCTCGCGAATCGCCTTGTAGCCGATCTCCATCTCGGCGAGCGCGATCTCCGCGCCGTCCTCGCGCGTCTCGCGCTTGCGCACGCGCAGCGCCGTGCAGAGCGGCACGAATTGCGGATAGGAATCCATGTCCGCGACCAGCGCGAACATGTCCGCGGCGCTGTGGCGGACGCGTCTGATTGTGCGAAAACGCGGCATGCCGGCCTTTTCACGCGCCCTAGCGGATGCGCAGGCAGCCCTTCCAGCCTTCGTAGCGCGAATATTGCCGCCCGAGATCGCGCATCCACCGCGCGCAATCGCCCAGCGAGGCGAATCGCTCTGTCGTATCGATCCAGTCGAGCGCCGTCGGCTGCAGGCCGGGCGCGAGGTTGTGGCCGCCGGTGAAATGTCCCTGCCAGACCTGCGGCGGGTGCACGATCGCGACTTCGCCGGCGTAATCGGCCGCGCGCGCGGCCGATAGACCGGCGGCGAGGCCGAGTGCGGCGAGAATGACGTGCGCGGTCTTCATTGCGTTCGCTCCTTGTCGGATCAGGAAACTAGCGCGGGCGACGCGAGGGCGCAAAAGCCGCGCGCCGCGCCCGCGCGCTTCCGACCGCCTCCTGCGCGCCGGTTTGAACTGTCGATTCCGACAGATCGCGCCCGCAAGACTGTAAATCCGGCTCGCCAAAAGGGGTTCTTCTTTTGAAAACAACATGATCAAATAGAGAGAACGCCGCTTTGCAACAAGTTTCTCCCCGATAATTGTGTCGCGCCGGCCACATGCGCGCAAAACCCGACGCCGTTAAGGCTAATCGGCGATTTCCGATATTCCCTTGCAAGAGAGGCTTCTCTAGGGTCGTGTCCATCGGCGCCTGCTGGGGCCGGCAGCTTTTTCCGCTTCGCTCAGAAAGCGGGGCGTCCGTATCCATCAACAACAGCTTCCTATTCCAGGGGGATATTATGAAGCTCAAGACATTCGCCGCGGCGCTCGCCGCCACCACGATCGCCGGCTCCGCCTTCGCGGCCGACCTGCCCTCGCGCAAGGTTGCGCCCGCCTATATCGCGCCCGCTCCGATCTTCACCTGGACCGGTTTCTACGTCGGCCTGAACGCCGGCTACGGCTGGGGCGACAACAAGTACAACAGCGCCAACGGCAACGTCGCCCTCGCCGATCCCGTGACGTTCTTCTCGGTGACGAGCGGCTCCGCCAAGGGCAATTCGTTCACGGGCGGCGGCACGGTCGGGTTCAACTACCAGATCGGCATGTTCGTGGCCGGCGTCGAGGGCGACCTCGGCTATCTCAACACGGTTGGCTCCGCCACCAGGGCCGGCATCGCCACGACGGGCGTGCTCGAGACTTCCGCCACGGCGGCGGGCTCGAAGGGTCTGTTCGGCACGTTGCGCGGCCGCGTCGGCCTCGCGATCAATCAGTTCCTGATCTACGGCACCGGCGGTCTCGCTTTCGGCAACACCCAGCTTTCGCAGGTCATGGCTCTGTCCAACGGCAATTTCTGGCTCGGTTCCGCTTCGAGCGGCAAGACGGGTTGGGCCGCCGGCGCCGGCGTGGAATACGCCTTCACGCCGAACTGGTCGGTCAAGGTCGAATATCTGCACGTCGACCTCGGCTCGCGGAACATTGCGATGTTCAGCCCCACGGCCGGCAATTTCTACAGCGTGCACAGCACGAACCGCGCCGACATCGTGCGCGCGGGGGTGAACTACAAGTTCGGCTGGGGCGCTCCGGCTCCGGTCGTCGCCAAGTACTGAGCGACCTGCGTTCTTTCCGCTTCGGCGGAAGCAAAGCCCGGCCCTTGTGGCCGGGCTTTTTGTTTTCTAGCTCCGTCCGGCGTTCGGGCGCCGGCGAGCCGGCCGGCCGTCGCCCTGGCGCGCCCGGCGTGGCGCGGACACCACATCTCGCCGGAAAGCGACGGTCGCGCCGATTGACGACGTTACATCATGCCGGCGATTTGCTAGTTTCAGCCTATGACTTGACCATGCGCGGAAGCGTCGCCGGTTTGGTCGACATGTCGCGCGGACCCAAGCGCCGCCGCTGCATCTGGATTCGGGGGAAACCATGAAGCTCAAATTTTTCGCCGCGGCGTTCGCTGCTTCCGTCGTTGCCGGCTCCGCTTTCGCGGCCGACCTTCCCTCGCGCAAGGTCGCTCCCGCCTATGTCGCGCCCGTGCCTGTCTTCACCTGGACCGGCCTCTATGTCGGCCTGAACGTCGGCTATGGATTCGGCGGCAGTTCGGGCAGCAACGGCTTCGGCGTTGTCCTGCCGCCGGCCACCGCGCAGCACATTGGCGCCATTTCCGGCGGCGGCGGCGGCCTGAAGGGCATCCTGGGCGGCGGCCAGATCGGCTATAATTATCAGATGGGCTCTCTCGTCGCGGGTATCGAGACCGATATCCAGGGCGCGGGCCTGCGCGCGAACCAGCAGGCCGGCGGCGTTATGGGCGCGGGCAATAACGGCGCGGCGCAGTTCATCGCCGTCGCCGCCAGCAGCAGGATCGACTGGTTCGGCACCCTGCGCGGCCGTCTCGGCGTCGCCATGCCGTCCGCGCCGAACCTGATGCTCTATGCTACCGGCGGCCTCGCCTACGGCAACGTCAAGCAGACCGCGACGCCGGTCTTCGTGAACGTGACCGGCGGTTCGCTGCTCGGCGGACAGTCCAGCGTCAGCAGCACCAAACTTGGCTGGACGATCGGCGGCGGTTTCGAGTACGCCCCGGCGAGCATGCCCAACTGGTCGCTCAAGCTTGAGTATCTCTACACGGATCTCGGCAATTCCACGCTCAACCTGACGAACGCCGGCGCGGCTGTCGGCGGCTATTTCGCCTGTTGCACGCTCTCGTCCGGCGCCCAGACCATCTCCAATCGTTTCCACACGGTTCGCGCCGGTCTGAACTATCGTTTCGGCGGCGTAGCCGGTCCGGTTGTCGCGAAATACTGATTTCATCCGCTTCAGCGGATGGGGAAGCCCGGCCTTCGCGGCCGGGCTTTTTCGTTTGCTTCGCGGCTTTTCCTTGCCCTTGCCTCCGCCCTTCTCTATCTGCGCGGCATGAACGATCGTCCCGTCCCCCGCATATCCTTCGTGTCGCTCGGCTGCCCCAAGGCGCTGGTCGATTCCGAGCGCATCGTCACGCGGCTGCGCGCGGAAGGCTACGAGCTCGCCAAGACGCATGCGGGCGCCGACGCCGTCATCGTCAACACCTGCGGCTTCCTTGACAGCGCCAAGGCGGAATCGCTCGCCGCGATCCGCGCGGGGCTCGAGGAAAACGGCAAGGTGATCGTGACGGGCTGCATGGGCGCCGAGCCCGAGCAGATCATGGCCGCCCATCCCGGCGTTCTCGCCGTATCGGGCCCGCAGGCCTACGAGAGCGTGATGGAGGCCGTGCACCGCGCCGTTCCCGCGCCGCACGACCCCTTCCTCGATCTCGTGCCGGAACAGGGCGTGAAGCTGACGCCGCGCCACTACGCCTACCTGAAGATTTCGGAGGGCTGCAACAATACGTGCTCTTTCTGCATCATCCCGAAGCTGCGCGGCCGCCTCGTCTCGCGGCCGGCTGGCGACGTGCTGCGCGAGGCGGAAAAGCTCGTGCGCGCGGGCGTGAAGGAACTGCTGGTCATTTCGCAGGACACGGGCGCCTATGGCGTCGACGCGCGCTATGCGCCGTCGGCCTTCGGCGACCGCGAGGTGCGCACCAAGTTCATCGATCTCGCGCGCGAACTCGGCTCGCTCGGGGTCTGGACACGGCTCCACTACGTCTATCCCTACCCTCATGTCGACGACGTGCTGGAGCTGATGGCGGAGGGCAAGATCCTTCCCTATCTCGACATACCCTTCCAGCACGCGAGCCCGCGCGTGCTGCGCGCGATGAAGCGGCCGGGCGATCACGAGACCATGCTCGAGCGCGTGCGCAGGTGGCGGCGGGACGTTCCGGATCTGGCGATCCGCTCGACCTTCATCGTCGGCTTCCCCGGCGAGACGGAGGAGGATTTCCGGCAGCTTCTGGACTTCCTCGCGGAAGCGAAGATCGACCGCGTCGGCGCCTTCGAATACGAGGCGGTGGCGGGCGCGCCGGCCAACGATCTCGGACTGGAGCCGGTCGCGCCCGAGACGAAGAAGGCGCGCTGGAAGCGGCTGATGGAGACGCAGCAGAAGGTTTCGGCGAAAATCTCGCGGGACAAGATCGGCAAGCGCGTGAAGGCGATCGTCGACGAGGTCGGCCCGAGCGTCGCCAGGGGCCGCACGACGGCGGATGCGCCGCAGATCGACGGCGCGATTCACATCGCCTCGTCGCGGCGGCTCAGGCCCGGCGACATCGTCGACGTGCGCGTGGAGGCGGCCGACGCCTACGACCTCAGGGGGCGTGCGGCTTAAGCGGTTTTTTCGCGCTTTGCGAGCAGCAGGACCAGCACGCCGCAGACCGCCGACGCCAGCGAGCCCATGAGCACGCCGATCTTGGTTTCGTCCAGCAATTCGGCTTCCGGCGGGAAGGCGAGCATGCCGATGAACAGGCTCATGGTGAAGCCGACGCCGCACACCAGCGCGACGCCGTAGACCTGCGTCCAGCTCGCGCCCTGCGGACGGCTGGCGAGGCCGAAGGCGACAGCCAGACGCGCCGCGAGAAACACGCCGATCTGCTTGCCGAGGAAGAGGCCCGCCGCCACGCCCAGCGTTATGGGATGGACGAGGCTCGTCAGCGAGGCGCCTTCGAAGGAGACGCCGGCGTTGGCGAAACCGAAGATCGGCGTGACGACAAAGGCGACCCAGGGCGCGAGCGCATGTTCGAGCCGGTGCAGCGGCGAGCGCTCCTCGCCGTCTTCCGCCTCCGGTTGCGCGAGAGGAATGAAGATCGCCAGCAGCACGCCGGCGATGGTCGCGTGCACCCCGCTCGCATGGACGAAGCCCCAGAGCGGCAGGCCGAGCCCGAGATAGGGCCAGAGGGCGGCGACCTTGAGCCGGTTGAGCGCGAACAATGCGACGAGGCACGCCGCCGCCCCGCCGAGCATCGGCGCCGAAAGGCCGGACGAATAGAACAGCGCGATGATCACGACCGCGCCGAGATCGTCCATGATGGCGAGGGCGGCGAGGAAGACCTTCAGCGAGGCCGGCGCGCGCGCGCCGACGAGCGCGAGCACGCCGAGCGCGAAGGCGATATCGGTGGCCGCCGGGATCGCCCAGCCGCGCGCGAACAACGCGGTCTTGCCGGCGAAGGCGAGATAGACGAGCGCCGGCGCGATCATGCCGCCCGCCGCCGCCAGTCCGGGGAGCGCGCGGCTGCGCCAGGTTGAAAGCTCGCCGCCGATCGTCTCGCGCTTGATCTCCAGCCCGACGAGCAGGAAGAACAGCGCCATCAGGGCGTCGTTGACCCAGTGCAGCAGGCTGAGCGGCCCTGCATGAGTTTCGAGCGCACGGAAATAGGCCGGGCCGAAGCCCGAATTGGCGACGAGCAGCGCGGCGGCGGCCGCCGCCATGAGCACGACGCCGCCGGAGGCCTCGCTTTCGAGCAGGCGGCGAAGAACGGAGCCGGGGCGCAGCGAAAACCCGCTCATGCGCCCGGCGCGACGCGCAACGCGTCAGAAGTGACAGTCCGCATTGGTTCCAAAGGCCGATTCAGCTTGTCCCCAGACTAGGACAAGCGGCGCCCGATTGCGATTGGGGGCCGGGTCGATCGGCTCCGGCTGTCGCGCGGGCCTTGCGCAAGCGCTTCGACTCCGGGCAGATGTGTCCGGCAATTCCGCAGACGGCGCCGCCTGCTCGCCGGGACGGCGGCCAAGTTTCCGACCATGATCAACATCGATCTGCCTCCAGTCCTCAAACTGTGCTTCCAGCAGGCGAAGCCGGGCGGCTCGATCCTCACGCTCGGCCGGCAGACCGTGGGGTTCGGCCATGAGGCCATCGACGGATATCTGGCCGACGGCCTGTTCGACGTGGCGGCGGCGGAGCGCTTGCGCCGTGCGCCGCTTACGCAAGAGACGGTGCTGGAGGCGATGGGATTTGGCGCCGTGCACAGCCTCGACGTGTCGGACTACGAGGGGTGCACGCATGTTTTCGATCTCAATCGCGTCGATCTGCCGTCCGCGTGGCGCGGCGCATACAGCGTCGTCTACGACGGCGGGACGCTCGAGCACGTGTTCGACTTCGCCACCGCGCTCCGCAATTGCATCGAGCTTCTCGAGCCGCTCGGCCTCTTCGTCCACATCGGGCCGATGAACAATTGGCCCGATCACGGCTTTTATCAGTTTTCGCCGACGCTGTGGTTCGACGTCTTCGTTCAGAACGGTTTCGAACTGCTGGCGAGCGCGCGGATCCGCCTGTCGCAGGACGCCGCGCGCGGCGAATTCTACGCCGTAGACCTCTTGCCGCCTTACGAGGCGGCGTCGCAACCGCGCGGGCCCGACCGGGACGTTCATGTCGTGGTCGCGCGCAAGCCCGCGCAGGCGGATTCGCCTTGGCGCACGCCTTCCCAGTCGATCTACGACGTGCGTCATGGCAGGCCGACTGACCGGATCGAGATGGCGACCTTCCATCCGTTCGTCGTCGTCGGCGGCCGGATCGCCCCACGTCCGGCGCGGCGCTCCCCCATCGCCCCCGATCGGATGGTCAAGGCGCCCGGCGGCGCCCGCCGCGTGGAGGTGCGCGACCTGGGATTTGCCGGCGGCACGCAGCGGCGGCCGTTCAGGTCGCCGCTCGTCGTGATGGAGGACGACGCGCCACTGCCCTTCGTCGCATGCAGTCCGGAAGCCGTCGCGGAGGGCCCGCCGGGGCGGTTCTGCCAGCGGGGTTGGTGGATGTATTTCACCGCGTCCGACGGCTCCGACCCGCGCGCCAACGGACGACGCTACGAGCTGCGCTTTCCCGTGGACTGATCGCGCGGCGGCTTACCGGGCGCGTCGCAGAATGGCGTTCGCGCCGTCGTCGAGCGTGAAGTCGGCGCGCTCGGCCAGGAAGTGGTCGACCGCCGCGCGGCACCCGCTCCAGTCGTGATAATCGTCCACGACGACGACCCCGCCGGGAACGAGGCGCGCCGCGGTTTCGCGCAGGCAGAAGGCCACGGGGTCGTACCAGTCGCAGTCGATATGGGCGAAAGCGATCGCATCGAGCCCGCTCTGCGGCAGCGTCGCCTCGAACAGGCCCTCGACGAGCGATATGTCGCGCCCGTCGACCGGCAGTCCGTGTCGCCCGAAAGCCTCCGCCACC
This sequence comes from Rhodoblastus sp., assembly GCA_036796555.1. GTDB lineage: Bacteria > Pseudomonadota > Alphaproteobacteria > Rhizobiales > Beijerinckiaceae > JAJXWB01. The sequence goes on from DAIRCS010000025.1 coordinate 21,551, forward strand.
TTGCCCTGCAGGTCCGACTGGTAGCCGTAATAGACGTCGCCGCCGAGGCCGCGCGATCCGCCCTTCGCGATCGTCGCATAGCGCGCCCTGGCGTCGTCGCCGTCATGTTCCGAGGCCGGCGGCGGGATCATCGCGAACACGTCGAACCCGAAGAACCGTCGCCCGAAGCTGCGCGCCTGACTCGCGATGACGATGCCGGACCCGCCGAGCGCCATGCCGAATTCCGCGAAATCGCCGGTCGGCGCATGGGTCCCCGCCTCCCGCGCCGCCGCCTCCAGCCGCGTGAGCTTCTCGGGCCGCAGATAGGTCAGTCTTTCGGTTCGCACGGCGCGGCACAAGGGCGACAAGCCCGCGGCGGCGGGCTTTGGGGGCGCGACGCGTTCCACCGGACGGACGTCGTAGAGGATTTGAACGTGGTCCGCGTTTTCGCCGAAGACTTTCGTCGCATGCGCCTTCCAGCCGGCGGCTTGCAGAACTTCGGCCAGCCGCGCCTCGCTGATGGCGTTGATCCAGCCCAGCCGGCGTCTTTCCTCGCGATTGTAGCAGGGTTTGGGATGGCAATAGCTGAGGATCAGCCGTCCGGCCGCGCGGCGTATCCTGTTGAGGACGATCCCGGGCCTCTCCAGATATTCGGCGACGCCGAGCAGGAAGACGAGATCCCACTTGCCTGCGGGAAATTCGTTGGCGTTCAGGTCGACCTGCTCGACCTCCTCCGACCAGGCGCGCAGATCGGCGCCGCGATATTCGCTACCTTCGGGCATAAGCCCCTTCAGGGCCATGCGCGGGCCGCAGCCGAGATCGAGCGCGCGCGCCGGGGCGTCGACCCAGGCGGCCGCCATGCGAGCGCGCTCGTCCCAGTTCTGGGGAAAGTTCACGGGGTCGCGCCAGTAATCCGCGCTGCCCACGCGCGTTGCCGCCGGCGCGTCGTCGAACTTGCGCCAGGCGGCGGCGGCGCGCACGGCCCTGCCGCTGCTCCAGGGCTTGACGTCGCCCGCCCAGTGGAGAAGGCGCGGCGCGTCGATCCAGTCGGCATAAGGCATCGCGTTCCAGCTCGCCGGCAGGACGGCGTAGTCTCCCGCGCAGGCGAGATTGAGCGCCTCCTGATCGTTCAGGCCGAAACGCTCGACGAGATCGATGGCGCGCGCCATCGTCCCGGTGTCGCGAAG
>DAIRCS010000025.1:22726-34617 GCA_036796555.1 Rhodoblastus sp.
ACAGCACGAGAACGCCCGCGTTGAACGCCGGCGCGCGGAAATCCGCATTGGCGGCGACCCAGCGCCGGAATTCGCCGGCCTTGGCGGCCGACATGCCGCGCGCGGCGAGTTCCACCTGCTGGCCGATCGTCGCGCTCGCCGCCATCGGGATCGGCCGCGCGGCGACGCCGAGGCGGGACGGCTCGAAAGCCGCGAGCTCGGCGATGTCGCCGAGGCAGATCGTGTCGAGATCGAGATAGACGAGACGATCGATATCGGGAAGCAACTGATCGAGATACAGGCGGTCCATGGTCGACACGGTGGTGCCGCGCGCGAGCGAGACGTCGACGCCGTCGAAGCGCCCGGCCATGTCGAAGATGCGGACGTCGATCGGCTCCGCAGCGGCGGCGACGTCGACCAACTGGCCGCTGGTTATGTTGCGGGACAGGATCGCCAGGCGCAGCGGCGCCGTCGTCGCCGCCCTCAGGGAGCGGACGAGCGCCTTGGCGCGCCCGAGCAGGCGATCGTCGAAGGCGAGCGCCACGGTCACCTCGGCGGGCCGGGCGCGCGCCATCGCGTAATCAGGCGTTTTCCGCGGACCCGCGGCGATCGTTTCGTCGCCGAAGACACGTCGGCGCGCCGCGCGCACGTCGTCGGCGCAGAGCGCGCGCCAGGCTTCGCGGACCTCGTCGCGCGACCGGCCGTCGAAAACGAGCCGGAGAATGTCGGAGAGCCGCTGCGACAGGCGTTGCCGCATGAGGGCGAAGGCGGCGTCGTCAATGTCGAGCAACCCTTCCATGCGCCGGTCGCCCGGCCGCGGCGGCTCGTAGCGGACCGGCGTGCCCAAGGCGCGGCACGGCAGATAGCAATGCAGGCGGCTGGTGACGACATCCTCGGCCGCGGAATACGTCTCGATCAGGCCCCATGCGGCCGACAGGGCTTCATGGAAGGCCATGGTGCGCAATTCGGGGCGATGATGAATGATCTTGTCTTCCGCCTCGCCGTCCTCTCCCGGCGCCTCGACCCGAAGGCTTCCGGCGCGGCTTCGCGCAACATTTTCCGCAACCGCCAGCGTCGTCGTCAGGCAGCCGGAGAAAAAGGCGTCCACGCCGGCGCCGAGCAAGGTGTAGACGGTCGCCCAGTCCCGGCAGCCGACCGGACCGACGCGCCGCAGCCAGTCGATCACCGGCGGCGTCAAATCCTGGGGCCGCGCGAGATGGTAGGAGAGCAGGATGGGCTCGACATTCGCCGGGGCGGGAAAAGGCCCGAACGCGTCGAAGGCGCGATGATCGTACCATCCGTTCAGGATCGCCCAGACGACCCGGTCTCCGAGCATGGTCCGCGCGGGCCAGGTCTGGTCGCGGTCGAGCACGACGAGATCGGCGACGCCCTTAGCCGCGATCCGTTCGCCGGCGGGCCAGGTGGCGGCCAGCCGCTGCATGATGTCGGCGACTTCCGGTTGCGCCGCGCGCCATTCCACGCCGGCGAAGCGCGCGAGATGGCGCATGGCCGCGAGCGTCTGGACGTAATCGCCGATATTGAGGCTGACGCGCCGGAGATCGGGCGAACGGTAATCCATGATGGCGATGGTCGGCGTCTCGCGCGCCGGCCGCGGCGGCGCGGTCCAGCGTCCGCCGAGCGGAACGGCGCCGTAGGCGCGCGCGCCCGGCGGGCGTCCCAGCGCGCTCGACACATAGGCGGCGGCCCAGTCGAGCCTGCGGACCAGGCCTGGATCCACCGCGGCGCGGGCCGCCGCATCGCATGCGAGCAGGTCGGCCTCGGCGCTCCGCGCATCGCCGAGCGCGAGAGCCGCGGCGGCCCTGACCAGCGCGAACTCGACCCGGATTTCGCCGGCGGCTTCGGCCGAGGCTGAAAGCTCGCGCACGACGCCGAACCGCCGCTCGGCGAGCGCCGCCTGGGCGGCGACGAAACCGGCCGAATCCGACCAGCTTTCGATGAGCGCGAGCTCCGCCAGCGCCCCGGTCGCGAAGCCGGGATTGCGCGCCGCGAGCCCTGCCCGCGCGAGCAGCCGCAGCGCCTCGGGGCGCGTCGCCGGATCGCCGTACAGAAGCTCGGCCTGTTCTATCATCGCACGCGGGCGCGAGACAGGCGGCGCCTGATCAATGCTCGGCAGGGCGCCCTGCATCAAAATGCCTACTCCGTTGCGCGTCGACCCACGGCCGTCCGACGCCGACCCCACGACGATCCAAAAGGGAGCCCTTGGTATTGCCTCCCGGCGTCCGCGTCCACCGGCCGTCAGCGTCGCGCCGCGCTTCCAGCCCAGCTCGAGGCGCGCTGCGAACGCAGGTCAAACCGCTTCAGAATGCCGGATGGCGCGTCTGTCCGCGCGTCGCGCGAATTGTTCCCCGATCCCGGGCGCGCCGACAGCGCGCCGGAGAGGATGAAGCGGGGAGCCATTGCGCGAAGTCTATGCGGGGACCGGCTGCCCGGAGGTCACTTGCCAAACAATCTTCCGTCGAGACTCGCGCTGCCGACAAGCTCGAGATCGTCGGCCGACGCGCCGAGCGCGATCCGATGGACGCCCGCAGCGATCCGCCACCGGCTCGCCTTGCCATCGAAACGCGCAAGCAGGCGAGGCTCGACCGTCAGCGTGATCTCCCGCGATTCGCCGGGCGTCAGTTCGACCCTCTGAAAGCCGAGGAGCCGCATCCGTTTCTCGTCGGGCGCCTCGACGAGATAAAGCTGGGGAACATCCGCGCCTGTCATCTTCCCTGTGTTGGTCAGCGTGAATGTCGCCACGATCGTGTCGCCGCCGGCGATCTTCAAATCACTGTAGCTGAAACTGGTGTAGCTCAGCCCGTAGCCGAACGGATACATCGGTTTGGCGTCTCGCTTGGCGTACCAGCGATAGCCGACTTCCGCGCCTTCGTCGTAGCGGATGGTGGTCGGAGTGCCCCATGGCGTGCCGAGGCCCGGCAGTTTCGGACGTGGCGTCTGGTCGAGATCGACCGGAAACGTGATCGGCAGGCGGCCCGACGGGTTGACCCGGCCGGCGAGCGCCTCGGCGATCGCCTGGCCGCCGGCTTGTCCGGGATACCATGCCTCGACGATCGCTTTCACCTTGTCGCGCCACGGCATCGAAACGGGGTTGCCGGTTTCCAGCACGACGATGGTGTTCGGATTGAGGGAGGCCACTGCGTCGATGACGATATCCTGGCCCCAGGGCAACGACAGATCGGACAGATCGAAACCCTCGCCTTCGACGCGAACGCCAAAGGCGATGACCAGATCGGAACGCTGCGCCAGCAAAGCCGCTTCGGCCGGCGCTCGCGGCGCTCTGGCGCGCCCAAGGGGAATCGAACCCCTGTTTTCGCCGTGAAAGGGCGACGTCCTAGACCGCTAGACGATGGGCGCGGGCTCGCGTGGGCGAACGGCGCGCTTATACGGCTCTGCGGCGCGGCTTGCAACGTGCGTTCGGCCGAAATCCGCACCGTCCTCAATCGGCGCGCGCGGCGTCGAGAATGCGGGCCTGCACGCGCTCGCGGCCGCCGTAATGGTCGAGCGACAAGGTGACCGCGAGATGCGCCGGGCCGCCCGACAGCGCCGGCAGCGTTTCCGCGAGGCCGGACGCGCCCGCGCGAAAAGCCATGGCGTCCAGCCGCGCGCCGTCAGCCGCCTGCGCCGAGACGCGCAGGTGATCCTCGCCGACCGGCATGACGTTGAGAATGCGGTGGCGCGGCAGGACGAAGACCGGCTCCGGCGCGCTCGCGCCGAACGGGCCGGCCGCGGCGACGGCATGGACGAGATCGCGCGTCGCGCCCGCGGCCGTGACGGCCGAATCGACATAGAGCGCGTCTTTTTCGCGCGCGGCGGCCACTTTCGTCGCCAGCTTCTGTTCGAGGAAGGCGCGGAATTCGCCCAGCTTTTCGCGCGCGACGGTGACGCCTGCCGCCATGGCGTGGCCGCCGCCCTTGATCAATATCCCGGCCTCGACCGCCTGCCGCACGGCCGCGCCGAGATCGACGCCGGCGATCGAACGGCCCGAGCCCGTGCCTGTCCTGCCCGCGAGCGCGACGGCGAAGGCCGGGCGCTGGAACTTCTCTTTCAGGCGCGAGGCGACGAGGCCGACGATGCCGGGGCTCCAGTCCTCGCCGGCGACCACGATGGCCGCGCCCTCCCCGCTCCGGCCCAGCGCCAGGTCGGCCTCGGCCTGCGCGGCTTCGACGGTGGCGAGTTCGATGGCGCGGCGTTCGTGGTTCAGGCGGTCAAGTTCGGCCGCGATGCGGCCGGCTTCCGCGGGATCGTCGGTCAGCAGGAGTTTCGCGCCGAGCGCGGCGTCGCCGATGCGCCCGCCCGCGTTGATGCGGGGGCCGAGCAGGAAACCGAGATGCCAGGCCTGTGGCGGGCCGACGAGGCGCGCGACGTCCATCAGCGCCGCCAGGCCCCGCCGCCCGCGCCCGCGCAGCACGGCGAGGCCCTTGACGACGAAGGCGCGGTTGAGGCCGGTCAGCGGCGCGACGTCGGCGACCGTCGCCAGCGCGACGAGATCGAGGCTTTCGAGCAGATCGGGCGCGGGGCGCGACGCCGTCCAGAATCCCATCGTGCGCAGCGCGCGGTTCAGACCCACCAGCGCCATGAAGACGACGCCGGCCGCGCACAGCGCGCCGAGGCCGGAAAGATCGTCCTGCCGGTTGGGATTGACGACGAGGGCGTCGGGCAGGATTTCGGGCGCCTGGTGATGGTCGAGGACGATGACGTCCATGCCGAGCGCCTTCGCGCCGGCCAGAACCTCGTGCGAGGTCGTGCCGCAATCGACGGTGACGAGAAGGTTGGCGCCCGCCGCGCGCAGTTCCTTGATGGCCTCCGCATTCGGGCCGTAGCCCTCGAAGATGCGGTCGGGAATGCGCACCAGCCGCGGCGCGCCGCAGGCGTCGAGGAAGCTCGCCAGCAGCGCGGCGGAGCAGGCGCCGTCGACGTCGTAATCGCCGAAGATCGCGACCGTCTCGCCGTTCGTGACGGCGCGCGCGAGCCGTTCGACGGCGGCGTCCATGTCCTGCAGGGACGAGGGGTCGGGCATGAGCGCGCGGATGGTCGGATCGAGATAGGCCGACGCCTCGTCGATGCCGACCCCCCTGCCCGCCAGCACGCGCGCGAGAATGTCGGAGAGGCCGTGGCGCTGGACGATGGCCAGCGCGCGCTGCTCGCCCGCGATGTCGAGACGCGGGCGCCAGGGACGGCCGAGCGCGGAACTTTCGACGTCGAGGAAGAGGCGGAGGTTGGGGTCGGTCACGTGAGGATTTTACGCGGCTGGCGTATGCGGCGCGCCCGCCAATGCCGTGAAGCCCACAGGAAAAGAGTTCTGCCGCGCGTCGCCCGTAGCTGCCGGATCGATCTTCGGATCGTCCGGGACGACATGGGCGCCCCTTACCCGCCCGCGTCGATCGTCAGCGCCCGCTGCAGCGCCGGGCGCGCGTGACAGCGCTCCAGATAGGCAGCAAAGACGGGCCGCGGCTCGACGATCTTGAAACGCTCGATTCCGAACAGCAGGTCGCAACCGATCATCACGTCGGCGGCGGAGAATTTTTCGCCGAGAATCCAGGGACCCGGCTTCATCGCCGTTTCGAGCGTGTCGAAGACCCGGTTGAAATCGCCCCAGCCCGCCGCCGTTGTCGGCAGGTCGACATTGGCGAATTTCTGGGTGAAGGCCGGCTCGATGCAGCCCGGCGCGAAGAACAGCCAGTGGAAATAGCGGCCGCGCAAGGGGTCGCCGATCTGCGGCGCCAACCCTGCCTCGGGGCAGCGCTCGGCGATATAGGCGCAGATGGCGGCGCTTTCGGCGAGCTGGGCCGCGCCATCCTCGAAGGCCGGGACCTTGCCCATCGGGTTGATGCGGCGGAAGGCCGGGTCGTTCTGGCCGCCGTTGCGGATGTCGACGTGGATACGCTCGTAAGGGACGCCGGCTTCCTCGAGCATCCAGAGCGTGCGCAGGCTGCGCGTGCCGGGGGCCCAATACAGTTTCATCATGCGACTCACTCCGCAACGAAATGAGAACATAATGGGAACATTGGCTCCTGTCCACTCAATCCTTCAGCGCGATCAGCAGGACGCCGGCCAAAATCAATCCGACGCCCGCCCAGTTCTTCCAGCTCAGGACCTCGCCGAGAAAGACGACGCCGAAGATCGCGACCAGCACGACGCTGAGCTTGTCGACCGGCGCCACGCGCGCGGCCTCGCCCAATTGCAGCGCCCGGAAATAGCAGAGCCAGGAGGCGCCGGTGCCGAGGCCGGAAAGCGCCAGAAAAAGCCAGGCGCGGGCCGGGATCGCGCCGGCCGTCGCGAATCCGCCGGAGAGCCAGGCGACGAGCGCCGCGAGCGGCACGACCACCAGCGTGCGCAGCAGCGTGGCGAGGCTCGAATCGATCTGCGCCACGCCGGCCTTGGCGAAAACGGCGGTCAGCGCGGCGAAGCCGGCGGAGCCGAGCGCCCAGAAAAACCAGGGCTGCGAGAACATGTGCGAGAGCTGGGGCATGGCGTGCGATCCGTTGGTTTCGCCGGATTGTAACGGCGCGCGGCTCCGGCGACAGTCGCGTGCCACGACGCACGGACGGGGCGCGGCCTTGTGTCAGACTTGCCACATGTCTGGCAAAATGCTCGCAAAGCCGGCGATTTCGCCAATCCCATTCCGTCCGCCCGTGGCTACAATGGCCCGGCGGCGCGCTCGCGGGCGCACGGCCGCCGCTGTGGGGGATGCGATGTTTGCGAGAAGGATGTCCCGCGCGCGGCGGCGTCGCGCAGCTTTCGGATGCGCGGGCGCGCTGGCGCTCGCCTGCGTCGGGGACGCCGCGCAGGCGCAGACCGCGCTCGCCGACCAGGCGGCGCTGCTGCCGCGCGTGCTCGCAAACCCCAACGACAATGACGCGAATTTCGCCTATGCGCGCGCGGCGGCGGAGGGACGCGACTACGAGGCGGCGATCGTCGCGCTCGAACGCACGCTGTTCTTCAATCCCAATCTCACGCGGGCGAAATATGAGCTCGGCGTTCTCTATTACCGGTTGAAATCCTACGACATGGCGCAGCGCTATTTCGAGGACGCGCTGGCGGCGCCCGGCCTCGAGCCGGATTTGCGCGGGCGCATCGAGATCATGCTGCCGGCCGTCAGGAAGGAGATGGCGCCCTCCCGCCTGTCGGGCGTGCTGCAGCTCGGCGTCGGCTACAGCTCCAACGTTCCGGTCGCGCCGGCCTTCGGCTTCATCCGCTCGAACGGCGCCGACATTCCGAACCCCGGGCCCTACTACCAGCGCGGCGGCGCCAATCTGACCGCGCTCGGCGAGGTCAGGCATATCTACGATTTCGAGAACCAGCGCGGCGATGTCTGGGAATCGCGCTTCGCCGGAATCGCCTCGTCGCAATTCGCGTTCGGCGAATTGAGCTCCGTTCTGGTCGAAGCGACGACCGGCCCGCGGCTGGCGCTCGCGCCGGAAGCCCTGCCCGGCGCGTCGATCCGGCCCTACGTGACGGCGTCCTACGCGACGCTAGCGCTCGGGCGCCTCGGCTCCAGCATCGGCGCCGGCGTGACCGTGCGTTTCCCGCTCGGCAATGTCTTCTACGTCGAGCCCGGCGTCGAATGGCGCCATCTCGACATTGCGGCGACCAGCCGCTTCCTCGAGGTCGCGGCGACGCAGAACACCGGCAGCCAGTGGACCGGCAGCCTCGCCGCGCGCTGGAGCGCGACCGACCGCCTGACCCTGGACGGCAAAATCCTGTTCGGGCGCAATTCGTCGTTCACCAGCACGCTCACTTCGCGCCGCTTCGGGCTGGAAGGCGCCGTGCGCTACGAGTTCGATCCGCCGTCGGAGACGATCGGCTGGCGCTGGTCGGTCACGCCTTTCGTCCGCTACACCGAAACGCGCTTCGACGCGGCGGACCCGCTGGTCGATCCCTTCGTCGTGCGTGTCGACCGACAGATCCGCGTCGGATCGCAGATCGACATGCCGATCACCAAAATGTTCGGCGTGGCCGCGCTCGTGCAATACATGCGCAACACTTCGAGCCTGCCGAACTATCGCGCCAGCGCCTGGTCCGGCCTGATCGGCCCGACGCTGCGCTTTTAGGGAGGTGGACATGACATTCCGCCCGCTTTTCATCGCAGCGCTTCTGGCGGCGATCTCAGGCCCGGCCTTCGCCCAGACCGTCGGCAGCGTCGGCGCCGCCAATCAGGACGCGACCGGCCAGGCGCCCGGCGCGGCGGCGCGCGGCCTCGTCGTCGGGGCCGGCGTGGCGCAGCGCGAGCGCATCCGCACCAACGCCAACGGTTCGGCGCAGATCGCCTTCACGGATTCCTCCGCGCTCAGCATCGGCCGCAATTCGGACGTGACGATCGACAAGTTCGTGTTCGATCCCGCGTCGAACGCGGGCGAAATGACGACGTCGATGACGCGCGGCGCGCTGCGTTTCGTCGGCGGCAAGGTCAGTCACGGCGCGGGAGCGACGATCAAAACGCCCGCGGCCACGATCGGCGTGCGCGGCGGCGTTTTTTCGGCGGGCTACGACGCAGCGGGCCGCCTGCATGTCATCCATCACTATGGCGTCGTCGACGTGACGAACGCCGGCGGTTCGGTCAAGTTGTTGCGCTCGGGCTTCGAGACCGTCGTCGCCGACTTCAACACGCCGCCCTCCCCGCCCGCCCGCGTCGATCCCAATCTGCTGGCGCAGATCACGGCGCGCGTGACGAGCAATGCGGCGCAGCGCGGCGGCGCGAAGAAGCAACCGAACAATTCCGACGCCTCGCGGTTCGACATCGGCATCGACCGGCTCGGCGGCGACACGCCGAACTTCGACCTGCCGGCGGCGCGCGACGATCTGGTGCGCGGCCGGACGCTGACGCGGGCGCCGATCCCGCGCAGCGAGCCCTATTATCGCGAGCCCGGATGCGGCTCGGAATGCCGCTGACGGAAAAACGCGCGGGCTCCGGGCCGCGCGTCTTGCTTTGGATGTGAGAAAGGCCGGCCTTAGCCGGCTGCCTGCAATCCCGCCTTCATGGGCACGACATTGTGCAGGCGGTCGGCGTTCTCGAAGAACTTGCGCAGGTTGCGCGCCGCCTGGCGGATGCGCTGCTCATTCTCGACCAGCGCGAGGCGCAGATAATCGTCGCCGTGCTCGCCGAAGCCGATGCCCGGCGCCACCGCCACATCGGCCTTTTCGATCAGCAGCTTCGAGAATTCGAGCGAGCCGAGTTGTTTGAACTGGTCGGGGATCGGCACCCAGGCGAACATGGAGGCGGCCGGCGCCGGGATCGTCCAGCCGGCCTGCGCGAAGCTCTCCACCATCACGTCGCGCCGCTTCCTGTAGGTCGCGCGCATCTCCCTGATGCAATCGTCGGGACCGTTGAGGGCCGCGGCCGCCGCCACCTGGATCGGCGTGAAGGCGCCGTAGTCGAGATAGGATTTCACGCGGCCGAGCGCGGCGAGCAGCCGCTCGTTGCCGACGGCGAAGCCCATGCGCCAACCCGCCATCGAATAGGTCTTCGACATGGACGTGAATTCGACCGTGCAATCGAAGGCGCCGGGCACCTGCAGCACCGACGGCGGCGGGTTGTCGTCGAAATAGACCTCGGCGTAGGCGAGATCGGACAGGATGAAGATGTCGTGCTTCTTCGCGAAGGCGACGAGGTCCTTGTAGAAGTCCAGCGAGGCGACCATGGCGGTCGGGTTCGAGGGATAGCAGACGACGACCGCGATCGGCTTGGGGATCGAATGCATGATCGCGCGCTCGAGCGCGACGAAATAGTCCGGCGTCGGCTCGGCGGGCACCGAGCGGATGACGCCGCCGGCCATCAGGAAGCCGAAGGCGTGGATCGGATAGGAGGGGTTGGGCACCAGCACCACGTCGCCTGGCGCGGTGATCGCCTGCGCCATGTTGGCGAAGCCTTCCTTCGAGCCGAGCGTGGCGACGACCTGCGAATCCGGATTGAGCTTCACGCCGAAGCGGCGGTCGTAATAGGCGGCCTGCGCGCGGCGCAGGCCCGCGATGCCCTTGGAGGCCGAATAGCGGTCGGTGCGCGGCTTGCCGGCGGTCTCGACCAGCTTGTCGACGACATGCTTCGGCGCGGGCAGATCGGGATTGCCCATGCCCAGATCGATGATGTCGGCCCCGGCGTTGCGAGCCTGGGCCTTGAGCCGGTTGACCTGCTCGAAGACATAGGGCGGCAAGCGCTTGACGCGATAGAAGTCCGACATTGTATGGCTCTCTTTTTGTGCGCCTTCGGGCGGCGCGACCTGCTTTTAGTGCGAAACGGCGGCGTTTTGAATTGCAAAACGCCGTCTGGACCCGGCTATTCCGCCGCTGCGCGCTTCGCCGGTGGGCGCGCGGCGGGGCTGGCGGGGCCGAAAGCTCGGGCGGAGCGGGCGCGCGCGGCGGCGGCGGCTGCGTCGAATTTCTTCATTTCAGCGGCGACTTCGGCCGGCGTCTTGCGCTTTGGCCGGTCGGGCTCCTGCCCGGTCAGCGGGGTGAAGCCGAGCTGGCCTTCGGGCGGCCGGCTCTTCTTCACGAAATCGGGCATTTCCTTTTCGCGCGCCGCCGGTTTCCACTTCATCATGACGGAGAGCGGGTCCTCGCCGATCTTCATGTCCTGGGCGAGCGTGGGGCCGCAGACGAGCGCGAGCGCGATCACGGCCGCGCCTGCGGGCCGCAACCTTCTCGCGCACATCTTCGCCGCTTCGCTCATGGCCGTTCGATCCGGGCCTCCGGTCTTGGAAATGTCGTTCTACAACGTTTTGATCATTGGCCAATACGGTGAATAAACCGCTATTATGTCGGAAACAGGCCAGCCGCGGCGGCGGACGGTCGAGATCAGTTCGGGAGGTTTGAAATGGCAGAAACTTCTGGCTCGCACAGCGCGGGCAAGAAGGCGCCCGCGGCGGGAGCGGCGCCGGCGCGCAAGCGCGCGCCGCGCAAGAGCGCGAAGACGCCGTCCCCCCCGCCGGTCGAGGTCGCCGACGTCGAGATGACGCCGGCCGCCGCCGCCCATGCCGAAGTCGTGGAAGCGCTGACGGCGGCCATGCCGAAGCCGGCGCCGAAGCCCGCCGCCCGGCCGCGCGCCGCGCTCGCCGAACCGCCGCAGGATGGCGAGGCGATCGCCGCGCCCATCCCGAATTTCGAGCGCCTGGCGCAGAACGTGTCGCGCATGATGCAGGAAGGCTCGCGCGTCATGGCGGCCTACATGAAGCCGCTGGAGGCGGGCGAGAATCCCAACAATGCGGCGAACGAAATCGTCGACGCCGTGCGCTCGCTCGGCAAGGTCGCCGAATACTGGCTGAAGGATCCCGCGCGCACGATGGAGGCTCAGGCCGCCATCTCGACGAAGTTCATCGATCTCTGGGGCAATACGCTGCGCCGCATGACCGGCGAGCATGTCGAGCCCGTCGTGCCCTACGATTCCAGGGACAAGCGTTTCGCCGATCCGCAATGGCGCGAGAGCCCGATCTTCGACTTCATCCGGCAGGCCTACGCGCTCAGCGTCGACTGGGCCAACGAGATGGTCGCGCGCGACGACGAACTGGATAATCTCAGCCGCGCCAAGGCCGCCTTCTATGTCCGGCAATTCGCGAGCGCGCTGTCGCCGTCGAATTTCGTCGGCACCAATCCGGAGCTGCTGCGCACGACCTTCAAGGAAGAAGGCGAGAATCTCGTGCGCGGCCTGAACATGCTGGCCGAGGACATCGAGGCCGGCCACGGAACGCTGCGCCTGCGCCAGTCGGATTCCTCGAAGTTCAAGCTCGGCGAGAACATGGCGCTCACGCCCGGCAAGGTGGTGTGGCGCAACGACCTGATCGAGCTCATCCAGTATGCGCCGACGACGGAGCAGGTCTACAGACGCCCGCTGCTGATCGTGCCGCCCTGGATCAACAAGTTCTACATTCTCGATCTCAATCCCGAGAAGAGCTTCATCAAAT
>DAIRCS010000026.1:0-34405 GCA_036796555.1 Rhodoblastus sp.
CGTGGACGAGCTCGCCGGCGAGCCACAGACTGTCGCAGGCGTCGGTGAAATGGGTCCGGGCGGTCCAGCCGTCTCGAATCGGGCTACGCGAAAGGCGTTCGTCGAGCCGCGCGACCGCGTCCTCGGCGGCCGCTAGCGGCGCCGCGATGAGCGTCCACGGAATCTCGGACGGAGCCCAAACAGCCATATTCGTTCTATTTGATTGTACTGTATATTTCTCTCGTTAGCGAAGCTATCAGACCTTTCGCTTCCGCACCAGCGTATTGCTAAAACGTTGCGATTTTCAGTCAAATTTGACCCGCCCAGGAGGCTCGCGAACGAAGATCACGCTATTCCAATAGGTTACAGCGCAATTTGGGTCGGTCTGTGATACGGCTTCTGAGCCTCCTAAGGCCGGAAAACGGGCTCAGACCGGGCTGAAAGCCGCCAAAGGCATACCCTTCTGGGCTATTAGCGGCGCGTTCAACCGACCGTTTCTACATATCTCTCAATTTTGAACAAACGCCTCTTCTGCGGCTTGGGAACGGTCCCCATCCAGCAATTGCGTGCGGATCGTCTTTCACTTAAATTAGTTCCCTCTAAGGGATCAATTTTGAAGGTGCACTGTGGCAACGATCAGCCTTACCCCGCGCGAGGTCGCCGAGATCGCCGGTGTACCGAAACGCGCAGTCGAAAAAGCAATCGAAGAGAGGGTTTTGGCCGTTCATAAAGCGGCCCGAAGCTTACCGTTCGGCCGGCCGGAGCGACGATTTCTCGGAATTGAGAGCGTCGCATATGTCCGCCTGTTGCGCCGCTTTTCAGGCGAAGTATCCCTGACAGCGCCCGCGAAGCGGAGGCTCGCCAGGTCATTGCGGAGCTACGATCTTCCACGGCTGAAGGCAGCGCGGGTCGAACTGGCGCCGTCGCTCACCGCCGACATCGGCGAGGCCGCCGGCGAAGCAATCGAGCGTGCCGAGCGCTACGCTAACGCCCGCGAGCATTGGATCGAGAGCGTAGCTGGAATCAAGGGCGGTCTGCCGGTTATCCGGGGGACCCGCTTGACCGCCCATTCACTGGCCGCTCGGGTCGACCACGGCGACCGAATTGAAGACTTGGTAGCCGAGAACCCCGATCTGCCGCCGGAAGCGATCGAAGCAGCAATCCTCTTCGCCAAGAGCCACCCGCTGCCCGGCCGACCAGCGCGTTCTGACCGCCCGACGGCGTGATGATTCATGCGATTTTTCGTCGACGAATGCTTATCCCCGCACCTTGCGCTCGATTTGGCTGCTCAAGGGCATGACGCTATCCATCCTCTCCACGTCGGCCGTCGCGGCGAACTCGACCACACGGTGAAGGACCGATGCATTGCCGAAGACCGCGTAGTCGTCACGGAAAATGTCGGTGATTTCAAAGCACTTCTGAGCCGGGAAGCTATCCATCCTGGTCTGATCGCCCTACCTCAGACGAGCAAAGCGAGAGGGTTGGCTCTCGTCCTGGCTGCAATCACCATGCTCGAAAGGCTAGACAATGATCCGATGAACGCCATCGTCAATGGCATCGTCTATTTCGACGACGCGGGTCAGCCGGCGCTCCATCCTCTTCCCTGAAGGACGGAAGGTGGTACGCCGCAGCTCAGACCTGCCCGGATAGCCGAAGTTCCAACACTTTTGGCAATTTGGCTCACACCTGTTGGAACCGACTGACAGGTCAAGCCAAAACCACATTAACCTTGCATTTTCGGATCTACACTCCAAAATAGCAAGGATGATTAGGCGGCGAAAAGAAGCGCAGCTCAAGGAGCTGATCGATACCACCCCGGCGGTGGCTCTCCTCGGCCCCCGACAGGTCGGCAAGACAACGCTAGCGCTCGAAATAGCGAGCAAGCGGCCGGCGATCTATCTCGACCTCGAATCGGACGCCGACCGCGCCAAGCTCTCCGACCCGGAGCTTTACCTGAGCGCCCATGAAAACGAGCTCGTCGTCCTCGACGAAGTCCAGCGCGCGCCAGGTCTTTTTCAGAACCTAAGAGGCCTCATCGATCGCGGCCGGACCAAGGGGTTGCGAGCGGGGCGGTTTCTGCTGCTCGGGTCAGCATCCATAGACCTCCTCCAGCAATCCGGCGAAAGTCTGGCTGGCCGAATCGCGTATCTAGAGCTCACCCCCATCGACGGACTTGAGGTCGACGCTACTGACCAAGACCGCCTTTGGGCCCGCGGCGGGTTTCCTGACAGTTTTCTCGCTATCGACGACCGGACAAGCCTTCGCTGGCGGCAGAATTTCATCCGCACCTATCTGGAACGCGACATCCCTGCTCTCGGACCACGGATCGCCGCCGAAACGCTGCGACGGTTTTGGACAATGCTGGCGCACCACCAGTCGGGGCTGATGAACGCCTCGGATTTCGCCCGAGCACTCGGGGTCAACAGCAAAACCATTGTCTCCTACCTTGACCTCATGGTCGACCTGCTCCTCGTCCGGCGGCTGGAGCCCTGGCACACAAATGTCGGGAAGCGCTTGATTAAATCTCCACGAGTCTACGTCCGAGATAGCGGGCTCGTTCACGCGCTACTCGGTCTGTCGACCCTCGACGAGATCCTCGGCCATCCGATCGCCGGCGCCAGTTGGGAGGGATTTGCGATCGAAACTCTGATTTCCTGCCTCCCGGACGGCGGGCGCGCAAATTTCTATCGAACGGCGGCCGGCGCCGAAATCGATCTCGTCCTGACGCTGCCCGGCGAACAAATATGGGCTGTCGAGATCAAGCGAAGCTTGGCTCCGAAGGTAGAGCGCGGATTCCATCATGCGTGCGTTGATCTTTCGCCAAAACGGAAGTTCGTCGTCTACCCCGGCCGCGAAACCTACCCACTCGGCGACGGCATCCAGGTCACGCCTCTCGACAAGCTTGCCGGCGAAATCGCCGGGCTTTCTGCGAGTTCGAATTGACCACAGTCCGACCCGCAGCGACCGGCCGCCACCTTGGCTATGCCCGCGTCTCGACCGAGGAGCAGGCGACCGACGCTCAAACCGATGAATTGCGCGCCGCCGGCTGCCAGACGATCTTCCAGGAACACGGTTCCGGCGCATCCAGAGCCCGGCCAGAACTCGCCCGCCTGCTAAAGGAAATTCGCCCTGGCGACGTCCTCGTCGTCGTCCGGCTGGATCGTCTCGCCCGTTCTGTCAGCCATCTGCTCGAGGTGATCGAGCGGTTGGAGGCCAAGGGGGCGCATTTCCGGTCGCTGCGGGATCCGATCGACACCTCCACGCCGCAGGGCATGTTCTCCCTGCAGGTGCTCGGCGCCGTCGCGCAGCTTGAGCGAGCGCTGATTTCCGAGCGAACCAAGGCTGGAATCGCTGCCGCCAAAGCCCGCGGCAAACGGCCGGGCAATCCTGGCCTGCGCGCCCGCGATCCAGCCGCGATCCGAAAGGCTGCCGCCGCCCGCGACAAGGTTTTCACCGGCGATGTGCTGACGACCATGGATCGCTGGCTGCCGACCGTACGCCGGATGCGGCCGTCGTCGCCGTGGGACGACGTCGTGCGGGTGCTCAACCAGGACGGCGGCCAGAAATGGTCCGTCGAGCGTTTGCGGCGAGCTGTTCGTCGGGCGGTCCGGGAGCGCGTAGCCGATCCCATTCTGCTCGAACGCGCGCCCCGCAGTCCGCCGGAAGACCGGCTGATGATGCTGGTCGCCGGCATTGCGATGGCGAACCCGGACATGTCGCTGCGGGCGATCGGAACCCAACTCGAGCAGATGCGCGAACGCACCCCTCGCGGCGCTCCGAAATGGTCGGCCTCCTCCGTCAAGCACCTGCTCGACCAGGCGGCGAAGCTCGGTCTCGCACCGAACCTGACCTCGGGCCGGTGATGGAACCGGGAGGTCATGCCGATTTCTTCCCGCGATTCCGGCTGCCGATCAGCGCCATCAGCATCGGGCCGATCGAGAACTCGCCTGCCTGCGATTTCCGCGTGAGCTCGCGGATATAGCCGCCGGCGGAATTGATCGTCGGGCCCTTCTGCAAGATGCAGGCGAGCACGATAGCCGCGTAAACTTCGCCCATCGCGGTTTGCGCCTCCTCCCAGGCGCTCGGGCTCACCCCGATCAGCGGTCGGACGACGTTTGCGGTCGCCAGGAAGTCACGCCAGTTCGAAATCCCGCCCTTGGCGTAGTCGATCACGTCGGGACAGGCGTCGAGCACCATTCGAAGCGGGAACGCGCCTTCGGTTTTTGATCCCAGCTTTGGTTCTGGAGCCCGCGATGTTTCGAGATTGGACTCGGGCGCCGCGCCCCGACCTTCTCGAAGGTTCGGTTCAGAGTCAGAAAGGGAGTCTGGGTTTGAATTCTGTTTGTGGCGCTCAGAATGAGACTCATTGGCGCTTAGATTCGATTGTTTTACGTGATTTTCCAGAAGGCTGAGGATTTCGTCGGCGAGCATCGACAGTTCGTAGGCGATCGGCTCAAGGGCCTGCCGGGTAGCAGTGCGCGGAATCCGCTCCACGATCGACCGGAACAGTGCGTGCATCTCGACCCAGTCCGCAGGCCCCTGCCCTCCCTGGTGCGTCGGAACGCCCTCTTCCATGCCCGTGGCGATCATCTTGACGATGTCGCGTCGGCAGATCGTGATGCGTTCGCGAACGAAGGCGAGCGCGCGCTGCTCGAGCCGGATCTCCTCGGCCCATGCCTCGAACTCTTCGGCGCGCACGACGAGCGGCGCGAGATCGAAGCCGAAGGCGAGTTCGATCTCCCCTGCCCTGTCCTTGCGGGCGTAGCGTTTGCCGTTCGGGCTGTCGCGCCGAACGATGAGGCCGGCGTCGACCAGGCAGGCCAGATGCCGCCGCAAGGTCGCCGGCGCCATGCCGTGGGCGCGTAGCGCGAGCTGCCGGTTCGACGGAAAGACGATCAGGTCTTCGCCCGTCAGAACGGTTTCGGGATAGAACGACAGCAACGCGTTCAGCACCGACAGCGCGCGCTCGGAAACGCCGATGCGCGGCTTTGCAGTGCAGATTGCGCGAAACACATTCCACTTGTGGACCGCTTTCTCCGGCGGTCGAGATTTTGCGATCTGCTGCGCCGCCACATGGGCGAGCGTCAGCGATCGCCGCCCAAAGGGCGTCGTCGAAAGATGTGGCTCCATGGTTCTTTGCCTTCATTCAGGCAAAAGAAATCTGCCCGCCAAAAAAGACGGCAAAGTCTCGCTGCCGAGACTCTTGACTGTGATTCGCGGAAGTGGGATTCTCAGGCTGCTTAAGAATGAGAAGGGGCTTCCGGAACTCTGTTTCGGGGGCCTTTTTCTTTGCCTATTTGTCTCCTGTTACGATGTCCTGAGGCAGCGGAAACGCCACGCGCTTGCCGGGCGGACCAGAGCGTCACTCGGCTGCGGTTGACGGCACCTCCCTCTTTTCGGCCTTCAGAAACTCGGCGTAGATTTCACGCAACCGCTCGGCAAGGAAGTCGCCGAAGCAGGGGTTGGCGATCTCATCGACGATGATGATCGTCCGGCCATCATCGCGCTGAACGACGACGGCCTGATCGAGTTTGTAGCTCCTCGCGGCGGGCTCGTTCACCGGCTTTGAACTGGCGGGCTTAGCCGATACGGCGCGCAGCAAAAAAGCGAACCGCCCATCGCTGTCCAACGCCTTGAATTCAGAACTCTGGATCGCTGTCTGAGCTAGCGTGCGGGCGGTTTCGGCCGCGAGGGCCTTCGCCAAGGACTGCCACCTCGGTCGGCCAGCTTTCGGCGCGGGTCCAATTACCTCGAGCAGATCAGCGTCGAATTCCTTGGCAAGCGAGATGTACCGGCTCAGATCGCCCTTGTCGGTCGAGAGTGCTGCAATGATGGTCGCACGCTCAAAGCCCTGCTCCTCCAGACGCCGTGCGAACATCGCCTTTTCTATAAATGACAGGTCGCGCCGTTCGAGATTTTCCTTGCCCTGCGCAATAACCAACTCGGCGTCTGTCAATGCTTTGACGATCGCCTTGACTTTGATTCCGAGCCTCGCGGCTGCGCGCGCTCGGCGATGGCCGTAAGCGATCTGAAATCGACCGGCTGTGACAGGGTGCCTACGCACAAGAATCGGCACCTGCTGACCTGACGAACCGATGCTCGTCACCAGGTCCTCGAAGCTCGGGTCGATTGCAGCATCGATCCGATCGCGAACCAGTGAGCTATCGAGATCAGATGGATCGATCTCGATAACGGCACCGCCGACTTCAGCGTTCTGGGCCGCCCTACCGAGCGCACCGAGTTCACGGATCGACGCGCCCATGGACGTGATCGAGGCTGGTTTGACTCTATCCTTGTCCGCGGTCGCGCCAGGCATCGCTGCGGCTCCCCCGACCGGCTTGCGCGCCATAAGCCCGCTAAGAAGCTGGCTTCTATCTTCCTTGCTCTTGGAGCTCATATGACGGCGCTCCCAATTTGGCCGCGAATGAACAGACGCTGCGAAAAGTTGGGAGCTCCCAACTTTCGGTCACATCGCCTCTGAAGAATGCTTGGGTTCATGGCGTTCGCCCCCATGCCCGCGCCATCAGCCCGGCTATTTCACCGTTTGCAGCGTCTAGGGATTCGAGCGCGCGGTCGTAAGTCGACCTTGTCAGGTTTTCGCGCCCGATCTCGTAGAGCGTCTGCTTACTCAAACCCGCATCCGAAATTGCCGCGGACTTCACCATGGTGTTGGTCAGCACATGATCGCCGAACAGGTTGCGAAGCAGCGCGACTACCTTGGTCTGGGGACCGTCCTGAGGCTCGTAGCGAGTGATAAGGTATCGAATGAAATCGTATCGAAGCTCCGCGCCGGCGTTCTTCACGACGGACATCAAGTCGTTGGTCATGAGCAGGAACTGGCTCATCGACGCGATATCGAGCATCTGCGGATGAACTGTCACAATCATCGAAGTCGCCGCACAAAGACCACTCAGGGTCAGGAAGCCCATATGCGGGGGGCAGTCGATAACGACGACGTCATAATTGTCGGCAACGTCATCGAGTGCGGTCGCGATCCGCGCGAAAAACAATTCGTGGGATGCATCGGACCGCAACGCCGCCGGCGTCGTATGCTCAAACTCCATGAGCTCGAGATTGCCCGGCACCAAGTCGATACCGTCGAAATAGGTCGACCGTATCACCTCAGAAAGCGGGCGGCGCTCGTCGTCATAGCGTATCGCGGCGTACAAGGTCTCATTTGCCCGGACGTCAGTTTCCGGCGTTACGCCGAAGAGCGCGGACATGCTCGCCTGAGGATCGAGATCAACAGCGAGCACGCGGTACCCTTGCAACGCGAGATGCTGCGCCAGATGCGTCGACGTCGTGGTCTTGCCGGATCCACCCTTGAAGTTTGCGACGGCCAGAACCTGAAGGTGTTCGCCCGAGCGCCGCCACGGCAGAAGATCGTACGCCGGACGCCCACGAACGCTTGCCGCAAGGTGCTGACGGAGCCCGTTGATCTGGCCAAGCGTGTAGAGACGACGGCCGCCTCCGGTGATTTCCGGAATGGGGCCTTCACCTGCCAACGTCATCTTACGCAGAGTGGAGTCTGACACGCCCAGAAGCTTCGCCGCCTCTCCCGAGGTAAACCGACGGAGCGACTTCTGAGATGTCGGCGCAAAGAGAGCCTCCGACATCGCCTGTAGCTGCGAGCTCAAAAGCTCCGCGTGTGCGCCGATGGAATCGGCGACTGATTCGGTCGGTCCGCGCGAACGCTCCTGCTGCGTGTTCACGGTCATTGCATTCGTCACGGAAATTTTGCTCCGAAGGGCATTCTGCCGTGAACATCACGGAGAATGCCGATTCGAGCAAGAAATCTTTGGTTAATGAAAAGTTAACGACAGAACGCTGAAAAGTTGGGAGCTCCCAACACATTCCCCCGACACCTGTCGGCATACACCAATCACATATGCCGACAACGTGCTCGCACAGCCAACTGTAAATGCGGTGGTCGTGAAAGGTTCCGGGAACAGCACGTAGAAAAAGCGCCGCTCGCCAGTCCTACCCATTAGCGTAACCTCACGCCGCCTGACGCTCCGCAGCCACGCTGGGCTGCAAGTCGTGCAGGAATGCGACCGCGCGCTGCGCGTGCGCGGCCGCCTGGAAGATGGCACGCTTGTCGTCAGTGAGAACCCGCAGCCAGCTATCGAGATAGCTCGCATGGTCCGGGCGCGGCTCCAGCTCTGGAACGATGCCGAGATCGGCGCACAGAAAGCAGCTGCCGAGTTCCGCGATCAGTTCCTCGCGTGCGCGCTCGGACTTGTCCTTCGCATAGCGGCTGAGGTCGCGACCGACGCGGTTTGGCGCCGCCGTCCAATGCGTTGCCTCATGGCTGAGCACGGCGACATACGAAGCTGCATCCCGAAACGTCTGGAAGGGCGGCATCTGAATGTGGTCGCTGGCCGGAGAGTAGTATGCCTGCACGCCGCCGTGACGAATAACCGCGCCGGTGTTCGCGAAGAAGCGATCTGCGTGTTCGATCCTTTCGACGGGATCGGCGACGGTCTTATCGACGCCGTAGTAGCGATCGGGAAGACCGTCGATCTGCGCGACATTGAACGCGGTATAGACCTTCAGAAACGGAATCTCCCGGTCGAATTCTTCGCCGGCGGGGCCCACGTCGGTCTTGGTGAAGCGGCTGGCGAATACGACCATCGAGCCGGTCTCGCCTTTACGGACCGCGCCGCCGAGTTCGAGCGCCTGCTTGAACGTCATCCAGGTCGGCGAGGCAAAGCGGCGAGCCATGGCTTCGGACCAGAGCAGCAGCACATTCATGCCGGAGTAGGGCAAGCCATTATGCCGAAGCGGTCGCGTCACGCGGTCGGCGGCATTGGCGACGCTCCACGGGCGCATCCACGGACGGACGCCGCGCTCCAGATCGGCGACGATCTTCTCGGTGATACGCGCATATATGTCGACGCGCGTCTTTTCGTGCTTCCTGCTCATAGTCCGAACCTCCAGACTGAAGGCCACGACAATCGCGACCCCGTCACGGAGGTCCGCCAGCCGGAAGGGCAGGGCGGGAGTGCATCCGAGCCCATTGCCCCCAGGCAATGGGCGACGGGCCGAAACGCAGTGAAGGACGGCATCGCCGTTGCGCGCGCGCCCGGCTCCGGCAGGACCTCAATCCGGGACGGCAAGCGGGGGAGGCCTTGGCTTTCTTCGTCTGCCTTCCATCCTCTATGGCCCGACAAGGAAAAGGGCCGGCTCCCGAGGAGAGCCAGCCCTTCATGAGCGAGCGTAGATGGATGAGGCGGGGCAGAACCCAGCCTGCGAAAATCAGCCGAAAGCGGCCATCTGAACTTGCGCCGCCTTGCGGTCGAGAGATGCGCCAGGATTCTCCAGGGGACGCTCGAACGGCTTCCAGGCTTCGCCGACGATCTGCTCGTAGGCGGCGATAGCCCCCTCGGCAGCCATCCGCAGCGCGTGGGCCTGAAGTCCCATGTCGGCCGCGAATTCACGCTTGCGTTGGGCCTTGGAGTCGAACCCGACGGGTCCGTCAAGGTCTTCGTCGCGGCTGTCGTTGGAAGCCTTGGCGGTCGCATCGCGCGCCTCGCTCACGGCTCGGGAGTAGAACTGCCCAGCGCCGTGCGCGGAGGCGACGTAGGAGCCGACGATACGCTGCAGATGGATCTGCATGGCCTTTTCGCCGAGACCGTCGCTCAGGCTGCCGGAGGCTTCGACGAGCAGGCGCTCATGAATGTCGCGAATGCCGTCGCCGTCCAGAATCGGTAGTCCAAAGCTCTCGCCGATGCGCAGCGCCTGTTCGGCATCGGGGCAGGCGAGTCGTACCATTTCGAGGGTAGTGCCCTTGCGAAGCGGAATGACGCGGGTCGGACGGCGGGAGGTCTGAGCGGTCTTGGCCATGGGATGATCCTTTGGGCTGCCCGGATTTCGGATCGGCCCTTGCCGTCCTTCCCTCGGGTGCGGTCACAGGAAACCGGCGTCCGGCGGACGCTTCAGGGTCCGGTGCGGCCAAAGCGAGCGAGGCCGGCTTGCGGACAAGCGGGGCGTCAGCCCTGCGCAGAACGCGAGCTGGCTTTGACGAGCGCGGCTGCGCCGGCCGCAATGCGGCGCGCCAGCGGCCTTGAAGCGAACGCCAGCCGGTTTACGACCGCGCCAAATCCGAGGGAGGAAGGACAAGGGAGACACGACCCAGCGCACAGCCATCGGATCGGATCATGGTCACGCCCAGCAGGTCACGCAGCACGCGGCCATTCAATGCAATGTCGCTCTCGAAATGCGGCGATCGCACAATCCTGCCGCGCGAGCTTGCGCGACAGAGCGTCGATTTCTGGCTGCCGTTCGGCGGAGATCGCCGCGAGATTCAGGCGGTAGCGCTCGAGGAAGGCGCGCGGATCGCAGGTCTTGCCGCGCCGATAGCCGGATCGCTTCGGCTGCAACGCCGTCATGCGCCGGATGATCTGCCGATCGATGATGTCGAGCTGTCGTTGCGTTTGCCGACGCGCCTCTTCCATTCGGAACAGCCGAACTCGAATATCGAGAGATGCGTTCATGACGCTTCTCCGCGGCGCCAGCCGATGAAACTCGACGGCCCGTCGTAGACGGCATGACGAACGGGATCGATGACAAAGCCGAACCGGCCGATTTCGTATTCGGAGGAAGGCACAAGGAAGCGTCGCACCTGCATATGTGGCCAATGTTCACCACCTAATGTTGCGATGCATTCGACGACACCGTGCTCGTGATCGGAGATGATCGCGGAGGTGACAATCCAATCCGACGCATGCGCTTTCTGAAAAGCTCTGCGGTCCCTCTCGTAGGACCCGCCTGGCTGAAGGGTCACACCGAAGATCGCCTCGAATGCTTCCGGCCAATAGTCCTTGATCGTTCGCTCAGCGCAGCGCCGTTCAAAACTCGTGAAGAGGCCGGGAAACGTGATCGCGACGATGGCCCAGGCAGCATCCTCTTCGTACCATCCGCCTCTTGCGCGCAGCATCGGATGAACTCGCCGGTTCCGCTCGGCCGAAAGCTTGAAGCCGCCGTGACCTGACGTCGAATGGGATTCGACGCCATCGGCATACATGGTGGCGCGCTGCGAGACGCCCCAAGGCGTTGAGACGCGAGAGAAGCTCTCGATACGGCCGAGCGCGGCGCGCTCGCGTCGATGCGCGGCGTGTTCCATGACCTTCGCTCGAAACGCATCCGCGTCGGCGAGTTCGCCGGCATGGCCATAGAAATCGGATCGCCGCCATGCGCAGGGCGGCGTGCGGAGCATCCAGCCATTTGCGAGAAAGAATCGATTGTCGGTCGCAGGCAGCATCGCGAATGCGACATCGCCGACACGAGCGACAGGAAATCCGTCGGCGGACCGACCGAACTCGATCTCCACACTTTGAGAATCTTGCGCGGACATGAGGTCCTCCTTGCGCGCTAAAACAAGGCCGCCGCCGGGAGCGCCGGCGGCGGGTCGATGATTTTTGGAAGAAGGGGAGGGCGGTTATTCCGCAGCGACCCGATAGGCGCTCTCATCGACCGCCTCATCGGCGACGTCATCCGTGTCCGACGACTCGTCCGACGGTTCGGCCGCTTCGACATCTTCGCTGCCGAGATCATCGGCTCGGCTCAACCAGGCCGAGAGCTTCTCGCCGTCCGGAGCGAACAGCGCCGCCGCATGTACGAAGCGACCTTCCTTGAAGTGCTCGACCAACGCAGCGCGCGTGTCCTTCACCTTCTGCCTCGGCAGAACCGACGTATTGGCGCAAGAGCGCTCCAGCGCCGGGCGCGAAAGACACGCCAGGAATTCGTCCGTCGCCATATTCGGCAGGAACTCGTCCGCGGCGATCGTCGCGCCGGCAATACGCGCAACGATACCGCTGTCCGTCCGATTCTCGCGAGCCGACAACGCGTCGATCAATGCCTCGCGCGCCGCGACGCGGAGCGTGTCCATGTCGAATTCGAGCCGACCTGTCGCATCAACGAGTTGCACGGCATGCCGCTCCATACGCTCGGCGCCATAGACTTCGCCGCCCGCGCCGGACTGGATCGACACATTGCGGCCGGCCAGCGCAAGAACAAGCAGCGCCATAAGCGTGGCGTCCTCGATCGGCGCACGAGCCAGCGCCTCATGCAATGCGTCGGTGCGCAGGTCGCCTATCATCTCGACGCCCTTGCGCGTCACGTCCGGTCGCGACTTTGCAGCAAGCGCATTCTCCACGCCGACCGTCTCTTCTGCCTTCTTGCCCTTCGCCTTCTTCGTTTCCGGCATGCGATAGTGCACCGTCTGCACCTTGCCCTCGCGATCGAGATACATGGCCGTCGCGTCGCCCTTGCCGGGCTTGCCATGCACTCGCTCCGCCTTTGGAGGAAGCACCGGCTGACCGTAGTTGTTGGCTTCGGTCACGATGCCACGCTTCGGCAGATGACTGGTCATCCATTCGTGCTGCGCGCCGAGAAAAGCTTCCACGTTGGTCGTGTAGCGACTGTCCTCGTCGGCCGGCGCAAACAAATCTTCGACCCACTCGATGCCATAAGCCTGGGCGAGATCGTCGCCGAAACTGGCGTCGCGCGCATACATGCGCTTCTTGGTGAGCCCGTTCGCGATGCTCCACCAGGAGACCTGCGGATCGCCCTTCTTCGGCTTGTGCGCCTTCCAGATCTCTTTCTGTTCGTCGAGTGAAGCCGCCGCGATCGTGCGCAACTGCTGCTCGTTCGGCATGTCGCCCTTCGCCATGCTGTCGAGCATGGCCGGCAGAATGTTGGACAAGAGCCTGAGTTTGCGGATCTGGCGCAAGGGCTGAGCAAGCGCGACCCCGATCGCTTCCTCGGTCCAGCCGAGCGCGACCAAGCGTTCGATCGCTCGCCACAGGTCGACCGGGTTCAGCGCCTCACGCGCGATATTCTCGACGATCGAACGCATGGCGCCGTTGTCGTTGGCCGCTGCATCGACAAGGACGTCGATTTCATCGAGACCCGCCGCGATCGCCTGCCGGATGCGTCGATGGCCAGCGTTGACGATGTAGCCGTTGCCGCCGCCGGTCTCGGGGAAAACGATGGGAGGCTGCACAATGCCGACGGCTTTGATCGTCGCCAGCAGCAGCGCGTCGGCCTGCGGGGTAGATTTCGTCTGACGCGTGCGGTCAGGATTGTCCTTCAGCGCGCGCGGATCGAGTTTCATGAGATGCATGGGAATGCTCCTTCAGGGGTTTTCGGACGCAGGCCTTCCCCGTCCTTTTCCGTCTTCTTTCCGAAGACCCCTTCCGGCCCGCGAAGCGGATGGGCCGGCGCAAGTGCGGTCGAGCGGCCCTGACCGGCCGGACGAGCGGTGCTCTCAGCCCTGCGAAGGACGACGGGCCGGGATCGCGCAGGCCCGCGCTTGAGCGCCAGCGTCGCTGGTCTGGCCGCTTTGCGAGCGAAGCTTCCTGTCCCTTTCTTCTTCCCATTGAATTCCGCTATTTCTGACGCTATATTGCGTCATTATTCTTGGCTCGAAGGCAGGGAGGCCGAAGCCATGGGGCTTGCCCAATACGCCGCAGACGGCCTTTTCGCCCCGCGCAGGATCGCGGAAACCCTCCGCACGACCAGCGAGGAGATCGCCCGGACCGCCGGGCTCGGCAAGGACGCCATCCAGCGCAAAGACCGGATTGGGTCCGACAGGACCCAGCGCCGCCTGCGCGAGATGGTCGAGGTGATCAACAAGGTCGAGCCGCGCTTCGGCTCGGCGTTGATGGCCTATGCCTGGTATCGGTCCGAACCCTTGCCCGGCTTCTCCGGCCAGACCGCCATGCAACTCGTCCGCAGCGGCCGCGCCGACGACGTCCTCGACTACATCGACGCGGTTGACGCCGGCGTCCACGCCTGACCGTGCCTATCCGTTACGAAGGCAAGCTCTACCGCGCATTGAACCCGATTTTCGCGCGAGAGCCTCTCTCCGGTCGCGGGGCGGCGCTTTATGGCGGCCGCTTCAACCCGAAAGGCGCGCCGACGCTTTATCTCTCCTTGTCGGTGGTGACTGCGCTCAGGGAAGCAAATCAGGTCGGCAATCTGCAGCCAACGACGCTCGTTTCCTACGACGCAGAAATCGACACGCTTCTTGATTGCCGGGACACAGCGGCATTGGCAACCGAGGGGATGACCGCCGACGCGCTCGCAGCGCCGACCTGGCGCGACGAGATGAAGTCTGTCGGCGAGGCGAAGACGCAGAGTTTCGCCAGCCGCCTGATGAGCACGGGGCATAACGGACTCATCGTCAGAAGTTTTGCGCCGGGCTCGAGCGCCGACGATCTGAATCTCGTGCTCTGGCAATGGGGGAATTCCCCGCCGGCGCGCCTCGTCCTGATCGACGACGAGAAAAGGCTGTCACGATAAAACGATTGCGCCGAGCTTCGCTTCGCCGACTTCGAAATCGTCCCGCCTTGAGCCGGGCATCTTCAGCGAGGTCAACGAAGCGGTCTCTTCGCGGCCGGATAGAGCCAAGGCGAAATCTGCCGCCCTTGACGGTCTGTCCGACTGCGAACGATCTCCTTCGACACCGTATCGTCGATACGCCGTCGGGCTGCCTCTTCACGATCTAGGATCTCCCCGCGGCGAGCCACAGTGAACTCCCACAGAAGCGCTTCCTGACATTCGAGGACGCTGGCTCGCTCGACCAGCACTTTCGGATGCGAATACAGCCAACGCACGAACGCTATGGCGCCCGACGTACGTTTCCACAGATCGCCGTAGTGACCCACATATTCCTGCGCCGTTACGGGTTCGGAAAGATTCGAGCCATGCCAGATCGCCAGCGGCGTCGGATTTGGATTGCCGGACAATATCTCTGCGACATAGGAATTCGCGACAAAACCAAGGCGCAAGCAGGTCGCGGCAGCGACGAGATTTCCCGCGCGAAAAAGCGATAGGGCGCGTTCATAGTGATAAGGCGGATATTGCGCGGCTTCATCTGCGAAGACTCGATCCGCTTTCGCCGTCTCACCAACGCGCAGATATTCCGAACCAATCAGATAGCGGATGCCCTGATTGTCGTCAGGATTCCACGCCAGCATCCTTTCCATGAGCGCTATAGCCTCGCGGCGCTGGCCCAATCGAAGATGACCTAGCACCACGCCATGCGCGGCCCGCAGAAACGGGCGATTTTCCAGGAAACCCCATTCGATTCGCCCGGCGAAACCCTTTGGAATTGCACGTTCGCCAATCTCGAAGCCGCGCAGGCAGGCCTGAAAGGCGAGCTTCGGCTTACCTTCGTCCAAGAGGGCGTAGCCGAGATGCGCATGACCATCGATGAAATGCGGATGATGCTCGACGAGCGTCTTTAGAACCGTGATGTATTTTGCGGGTGTAAGCTCGCCTGCGCCGCGCCTGTCGAGAGCTTCGTCGAGCTCCTCGACGATTTCGTCATAATCGTCGCCGTGATCAAATACGCCAGCGCCTTTCGAGACTCTCAACGCGGTCATGCCAGCCATCTCGTCGCCCCTCTCAATGCGGGCGATCGGCATGTAGGAGACGCTCCGCTCTCGAATCGAACCAATCGAGGCTGCGCTTTCGCCGTCGATTTCGTCAACAGCGAGGCTCCCCGGCACAGTTTCCATCTCCAGCCCGGCCTCGCGACTGTCCCTTCTTGGGGTCTTGATTTGACACCATAAAGGTGGCATATTTGGCCGTGGAGAAAAAGCGGCCGACCTACGATCTGGAGGCGATCAAGACCGCCTTTGGGTCAGCGGAGACGCTGGCAATGACGTCGTCAGCTCTGCGCGACGCAATAGGGTTGGGCTTCGATCGGGCGGGAATCGTCGAAACGATCGCAGGGATCGACCGACGCATGTTCTACAAGTCGATGACGACCTTCGCCGATCACCGTGTCTGGCAAGACGTCTACCATGTGCCGGCGCGGGGCCTGCTTCTCTACGTAAAATTCCAGGCGGACGTCATTACCGAATTCACGGTCATGGCGTTCAAGGAGAAATGACGATGGCGATGGTGGTAAAAGATCTGCCTGACACGATGGTCTCTCCGCAGACCGGCAAGCAGTTGCGCCGGGGCGTCCGGCCGTTTGTCGTCACCTACAAGGGCAGAACAGCGACGGTGGATCTGCCGGGCTACTATCCGGAGAGCGGTGAGGACGGCGTCCACGTCGGTGAAGACATGGCCGTGACCGATGCTGCTCTGCGCGCCTTGAAGGAAGAGGTCGAAGGCATTCCGACCCCGGCTACGATCAGGCGCGTGCGCAAGAAATTGAAGTTGTCGCAACGCGAGGCCGGCGGCCTGCTCAAGGTCGGGGAAGCCGCCTTCGACAAATATGAGCGGGGACTGGTGGAGCCGAGCGGTCCAACCAGCCAATTGCTGCGTTTGCTCGATCGGCATCCCGAGCTGGTCGAAGAGTTGCGCGTCGCGTCGCGCTAAGCGGCGGCCTGCGCCGGGAAAGCGACGTCGGCTGCCAACGCCCTTTCGATCTCCGCGAGCTGGCGGCGCTTGTCGGCAAGTTCGCCGGAGAATGAGAACTCCTCTCCCTGGCGCGATCGATAGGAGGCAAGGCGCCGCCGCGCATCGTCGAGCCGCTGGCGATAACGCTCGCATTCCCCATCGAACCCGTCGAGCGCATGTTCGAGGCGCGCCACGGCCCCGAGCGGGGTGACGGTCATGGGCAGGTCGATCTCGTAGTCTGCCTCAGTGCGCCGGAGCACGGTCGCGTAATGGTAGCCGTCACGACCGACGCGCTCGCCTTCGTAGGCCAGATCGAAGCCCCCGATTTCAGCAATTGCGGTCTTGCCCGCCTGACGATGTTGCACCAGCGTCAGAATCTCCTTGAGGAGCGCGCGGCCCGCGAGCTTTCGTTCGACGTAAGGATTCCCTCTCACGCGCATGGCAAACGCGTCGCCAGCGGTCGAAACGAGGCGATCGATATCCCTGCCGACTTCCTCGATGCGACGGGTCGCATATTCGATGTCGCGCTCGGCGTCCCTGATCTGTCGGCGGATTGCGAACTGATCGTCCTGGTGTGCCGCACGGAGCCGTTCAAGACGCGCTATCTCCGCCTCCAATCCGGCTTTCTGCATCAGACGCTGATCGCCGCTCGCAATCGCCTTGGCCATAGCGAACTGGTTCGCCTGTCCCTCGCCCAAATCTTCCAGACGGCGTATCGAGGCGTCGCCCGACAGCGCGGCTGCAATGAACCGGGCCTTGCGCTCATTGTTCTGCCACATGGTGGCGTCGAGCGACCCTTCGGTCGCGTAGGCGAAAATATCCACTTCGTCGTGCTGGTTGCCTTGTCTGACGATGCGGCCCTCGCGCTGCTCGATCTGGGAGGGGAGCCAGGGCACATCGAGATGATGCAGCGCCTTCAGACGGAGCTGGGCGTTGACGCCAGTCCCCATCGTATCGGACGAGCCGATCAGGAATCGCACCTTTCCGGCGCGGACGTCGGCGAACAAGCGCTGCTTGGCCTCCGTCTTCCTGAAGTCCTGCATGAACGCGACTTCAGACGCCGGGACGCCACGTCGGATGAGCTCGTCGCGGATCCAGCGATAGGCCGAGAAGCCGCGTGTCTTCTCGACCGAGATCGTGCCGAGATCGGAGAAGATCATCTGCGCCGCGCCCGGCATCTCGTAGGGCCGACCGTCGGGCTGCGTATAGGCCCGTCCGGCCGTCTCGTTCCAGATGCGGAAAGCCGTGTCGATCAGGAGGTTCAGCTTGTTGTCGGGCTCGTTGTCATTGTCCGGATCGACGAGGCGCAGATCGATCGCGGCGTGGCGACCGTCGGTGATGACAGACAGCAGAATGTCGTCGCCGGCCTGAGGCGCACGGTCGCGCTGCTCGATCGCCTTGATGCGCTGGTCGAGCGTCGCCTGATAGCCCTTGAAGGCCGCCGTCGGCTTGGCGGTGAGGATCTGGCGCCGCCCGGTCGAGATCGCAGGGACCTTCACATATTGGCGGAGGTCAGCGGGCAGGACGACGTCCGCGAAGCTGCGGAACATGGCGATCAGTTCCGGCACGTTGACGAAACTGGCGAAACGCGAGACCGGCTTGTACTTGCCCGAAGGCTGCAGCTCGAGTTCGGTCGTAGTGTCGCCGAAGGTCGAGGCCCAGGCGTCGAATTCATGAAGGCCGCGTTGCATGAGCGCCGCATGATCCATCAGGCGTTGCACCGAGAACATTTCGCCAAGCGTGTTGGTGATCGGCGTGCCTGACGCCAGAACGAGCGCGCGGCCGGGGTTCTTCATCTCGACGAACCGGGACTTCACATAGAGATCCCAGGCGCGCTGCGAACCGTTGGGATCGACGCCTTTCAACGTCGACATGTTGGTGGCGAACGACAGCTTCCGGAATTCCTGCGCCTCGTCGACGATGATCTGGTCGATGCCGATTTCGGAAATCGTCAGCAGATCGTCCTTGCGCGTCGAAAGCGCTTCGAGCCGCTCCCTCAATCCCTCCTTCAATCGCTCGAGCCGCTTGCGAGAAACGCGATCGTCGCGCTCGACCTTGCCCAACAGGTTCTCGTAAAGGTCCAGCTCGTCCTGGATCATCTCCTGTTCGAAGGCGCCGGGCACGTCGATGAAGCGGAAAGCCGAGTGGGTGATGATGATCGCATCCCAGGTCGCGGTCGCCGCGCGCGACAGGAAGCGATGCCTCTTATCCCCGGTGAAATTCGTCTCGTCGGCGACGAGAATGCGCGCGCCCGGATAGAGGGCCAGAAACTCGCGGGCGGCCTGTGCGAGGCAATGGCCGGGGACGACGAGCATCGCCTTGGCGATCAGTCCGAGTCGGCGCTGCTCCATGACGGCGGCGGCCATCGTCATCGTCTTTCCGGCGCCGACGGCATGCGCAAGATAGGTCGAGCCGGCGGCGATGATCCGCCAGATGCCGCGTTTTTGATGCGGGTAGAGGGTGAAGGCGCAGCTTGCGCCCGGCAGCTCGAGATGCGCCCCGTCGAAGGCGCGCGGCGCGATATTGTTGAAACGATCATTGTACACCCGCGCGAGGCGGTCGGTACGATCGGGGTCGGACCAGACCCAAGTCTGGAAAGCGCTTTTGATCTTTTGCAGCTTCTCCTTGGCAGCCTCGGTGTCGACGACATTGAGGACGCGCCGTTCGGTTGCGCCGTCCCTGATCGTGTCGAAGATCTGGGGAATGCGGCTGTTGAGAGCGTCGGCCAGCAATTCGCCGGCGTGCCGGCGCTCGGTGCCCCAATCCGATGTGCCCGCCGCCATCCAGGCGAGCTGACGCGCCTCGACCGTCCATGAGGCGAGTTCCGGCAAGTGATGGATGCGGATTTCCGTTTCCATCGTTTCCCTCACGAAAGCGACCACGTCCGAGGCCGGAATCCAGGGCGAGCCCAGACGCGCGGTAATGTCGGAAGGACCGAGATCGGCTGGCTGCACGGCGGCAAGCGCGCGCACGTTCCGCTCGAAGGCCGGATCGATAACCGCGGAGGCTTCGGCGACCCTGAGCTTGTCGCGCACTGCGCCTGACAGATAGGCGTCAGCCGTCCGCCAGGCGCCGTCGGCTGGATCCTGAAAGATCGCGTCACCGAGCTCTGCGATCACTTCAGGCGCATCCCGGTGCAACAGCTCTGCGATATGGTCGAGGTCGACGCGACCGCGCTCGTTGAGCACGACGGCGAGCGCATCAGCCGCACTGGCGATCACGGGCGCCGCCGGCGGGGCAATCACCCGCTCGGTGAAGATCGGCCCGGGGCGGGCGGTGTCGGTATCGAGATCGTAGTCTTCGATCGAGGCGACGAGCCAGCAATCGGGATCGTCGAGAAACGGCGAGAGGTTCGGACGGCGGTGCGTCTCGCGGACCTCGCCGGTCGTATCGTCCTCTGATATCGACACCTTGGTGTGGTTGATCGGACCGAAGTCACGGACGAAAGCGCTCCATGCTATGCGCAGACGGACCTGCGCGTCTTTCCAGGGCCGATCCTGTTCCTGGGCCTTGAGCACGTCACGCACGGCGTCGCGGATCGGTATAAGTTTGCGGATGATGCGAACATGCTTTTCGGGGACGCCATCGGCGCCACGGCCTTTCCGGGTCTTCAGAGACACCGGCTTGCCCTCGACGATCTGCATCAGCCCCTTCTTCGGGTCGAAGAAAAAGCTTCCCTCGCGCACACGCGAGTGCTCCGAGCAATCGGGAAGTCGGGACGCGATCGCCTCGTCCTCGTCAAAATCGATCGCGTCGGGCTCGCCGTTGTACAAAGCTTCAGGCAAGAGGCCGATGGCGCCGTTCAACGCCTGCTCGAGGACGACGCTGGCTTTCGGCAGGCAGGTATAGGTTTCGCCAAACGGCCCGACACAAAGGGCGTGTTCGCCCAGCACGAAGTCCGGATGGCCTGCGAACCAGCGGTTGACGCGGATCGCCCCCTCCTCAGCTGTCGCTGCGCGAATTTCCTCGAGATCGAGCCAGGCGAGATCGCCCTCGGGCTCGCCGATCTTCCGCTTCCGGAAAAGCAAAATATCGACCACAACGTCAGTGCCCGCGCCCTCGCGAAAACTCCCCTCGGGCAGACGGATGGCGGCGACAAGATCGGCTGATCTGGCAATATGTTCGCGCGCGGAGCGGTCAGATTTGTCCAGCGTCCCATGCGAGGTGACGAAGGCCGCGAGCGCGCCGGGCTTCAGCAGATCGATCGAGCGCGCGATGAAGTAGTCGTGGAGACGGAGACCGAGCGAACGATAGGCCCGATCCGACCGGACTGTCCGATCGGAGAAGGGTGGATTTCCGATCGCGAGGTCGAAATTCGCGGGGAGCTCTGTACGCGCAAAATCGCCGGCGAGAATGCGCGCGCGAGGCTGCAGCAACCGAACGATGCGCGCGGTGACGGGATCGAGTTCGACGCCGGTAACATGCGCGCAGTCGCGAAAGTCTTCGGGCATCAGCGCGGGAAACAGACCCGTCCCGATACCCGGCTCCAGCACGCGGCCGCCGCGCCAACCGAGCCGCTGGAGGCCAGCCCAGATCGCGCGGATGATGAATTCCGGGGTGAAGTGGGCATATTGCGTCGAACGCGCGAGCGAGGCGTAGTCCGCATCGCCGACGACGTCCTGCAGCTCGGCTCCGAGCGCCTCGAAACCCCTCCGAAAATTCGCCTCGCCCGGCCGCCGAAAAACGCCATTGGCGAGTTCGCTGGCGCCGAAGCCGGTGAACCGGATGAGACGGGCCTGCTCGTCAGTCGAAGCCAGACGTTGCCGCTCTTCGATTTCGGCTGCGAGACGGATCGCCGCGATATTGTCTCTCGCGCGCTCCTTCCAATTGGCCGCGAGGCCGCGATCCCCGTCCAGAACGAAATTCTCGGCACGTTCCGGGTTCGCCGGGGTTCGGCTCGCGGACGAAACTGTCGCCCGCGCCGGCGTCGGGTTCGGCGGGTCCGGTTCGTCATCCGGATCGCCCGAGAGGTTGCAACCGAAGGCGGTGACGCCGAGGCCGAGGCCGGCCGACAGCGTGGTCGTACCGAAGAGGTCGAGAGTAAAGGGATCGTCGTGCGGCATTGGATTTCGTCCTGAGGGCGCGCACCATCTCGCGCGCGAAAAGCGCGGGAGAGGTCGCTGGATATCGAAGGGGAGGCGGCAGACTGGTCACCCGATCAGGGGGCGACGGGACTGCGCCTGGAGAAAAGGAAAGGCTGCTTGGTCACGCCGCCAAAACGTCGGGCAGATGGCGAAGCTGCACCGGCAGCTTGGCGGAAATCTCCTCGTCCGTGAGGTGATCGAGAATCTTCAGGGTCGAGCCGTGTCGACCGCCGTAACACATGATCGTGCGCAATCCCCTGATATGCTCGGGCCAGCGCGCGCCGGCGTAGCCGCGGTAGTCGTCGTGGGTGATCGACCAGACATGCTCCAGTCGCTCGGCGCGCGACATGGCGCGAACGGGTCGAGACTCACGCTCGACGATTGCAGCTCGCGTACGTTCGGGCGACCTGCAATCGGCGAGGTCGCAATAGGCGTGGAAGAAGCGCTTGCGACCGTCGATCGACAGGGCAAAGAAGACGCTGGTGACGTCGCCCGTCATGAACTCACGCATCGCGAACATGCCCGTGCGCATCCAGAGCGGCGGCAATATGTCGAGCATATAGTCGTGCTCGACCTCGCCGATCTCGAACCACTCGCCACGATAGAGAGCGCCGCTTTCGGCCTCGCTACGATCGGGCCGCTGCGCATGACGGTCGAACATGCGGAACATCTGGCGGCGATCGGCGACGCCTTGGTAGACCTTGCGGATAGGGGAGAGGTTCACGGGGCTTGCTCCTTTCGGTTCAGCGGGCCGGAGCGCATCGCATTCTCGCTGACGCTCTTTCTGTTCAGCCCTGCTTGACCCCTCCCGCGCGGCCGCCTCTCCGTCCGGCCGGGTCAAGGGCCGGCGCAGCCGGGCGAAGCTTCACCCTTGATGCGGACGGCGGGCATGCGGCAGCCGCCTTTTCTCCCTTTTCCTTCTGCTTCGCTTGTCTTGACCCTGAGCTGTTCGTTCCAGTCGTCCGCTGAAGGGGTCAAACGTCGCCACGCGCAACCCGCATTCTCTGCAATCTCACGCAGGCGACGCGCGAAGCTTTCTCCTTGAGCGTTGTTGTCGGTCGCGGCCACGAGTTCTGCGCCGGGTCTTGCGGCGAGCGCGCCGAGAGCTGCTTCCGTTGTGGGCGACCAGCCGCCGCCAGTGCTGAGGTAGAGCGTGTCGCAGCGTAACGCCTCGAACGCCGCAAGGCTCATCGCGTCGATCGCGGCCTCCGTGACGGCAAAGCGTCTCGCGCCTGGCGCGCCGAGCCGAAACAGGGTTTTGGCCCCGCCTGTTGCGAACCCGCGCCAATGCGGGCCGCGCTCTTCCCAGCCGACGGTGACGCCAGCGTCGTCGGTGTGGCGCGCCCACATGCTGCCCTTCTGCCCCTCGCGCAGGAGATCGAAATCCACGGCGTGGCGGAGAACGGCCGGCGGCAGCGCGCGAACTTCCGAGAGATATCGCCAGCATGACGATCCGGACGACAGACGCCGACGCGAACGCCATCTCTTGTCGAGCGGCGCGAGCGCGATCGTACGAACCGGCCGAACCCATTCCGGTTGCGAGAACACGAAACCGACGTGATCGGCGACATGGGCCGCCGCCGAAACGAACCCGTCGGCGCCAAGATGTTCGGCAAGACCGAACACGTCGCCCTTGGCGTCCGAGAGCGGATCGAACCAACCGCGGCCGGCATGAATGACGATGACGATCTGGCCCTCGTCGCGGCGATATTTTAGCGCGCGCCGCGTGCTCTCCTTGCGGTCGAGCTTCCAGCCGTCGCTTTCCAGGAGAGCGGCGCAAGAGACCTTGTCCCGCAATTCCTCGATTTCTCTCTTTTCCATCATGCCATCCGCGGCGCGCCATCAGCGCTCCGCCTCCTTCTCGCGTTCAATTCGTTGCCCGACATTTCCGGGGGATACCGCCCGACAAGAGCGAAGCCTGCTGAATGCAAGGGCGCGCTCACGCGAAATTTGGCGTGGCGAACGCTGAGCGCGGCGCAGCTCCCCTTGCATGCAGCCAGGCGCAAGCGGCAATCGAGCCCCACCTACCAGCCTTCGACATTGCAGCGTCAGGGATCGTCGCCCGACCGGGGGAAGACCGGAGGGCTTCCGCGCAGCCGAGAGCCCGGCCCCGCAGGGGCGACGCCCGATCATCTTCCGCGCACACTCAACGCAGAAAACCGTACCGGCGCATCAGCCGGCAAAATGCGCGAATACCGCGAGAACGAGTAAGCCGAAGAAGAGAACCGGCCCAACCGGAAATGCAGATTCAGCGAGACGGCCGCGCCTTCCGAACATCGCACGTTCGAGGTTGTTGTCGACGTAGCGATCTTGCAGCACCCGCCTCATTGAGGCGCCTCGTTTCTGAGAAGTCTGGGAATGGGATGGGTGAAGGAAGCAGACCAGAGACCTGCCTTCTTCTCGCTCGCGGCCAGTTCGGCGACGAGATAGGGCGCATGAACGGGAGAACCGTCCGGCTTCACGGCCGCGAACGCATATCCCGCAACAATCATCGCCGCGCCGAGATCGAGCAGCCTGTCGCCATAGGACAGCGCGCAGACGACTGGCGTCGGCGAGACGCCGGCGACGATCGGCTGACATGCGATCGACGACGACGAGGCGATGAGACCCGCCAGCATGTCGATCGAGGCGACGCCGCAATCGCCGGCGCCGGCGCCGCTGCGAACAGACGTGTCGCGAAGACAGGCCTGGACGCCGTAGAGGCGAAGCCGCTGGCCGCCGGACGTGAAGGTGTCCCCCGTCTCGAACTGGATGGGTTTTCGGACGGTCACCGGCGCCTGTTGGGCCTGAGCGGACGAAGCCGAAGCGGCGACGAGGAGAGCAAGAAACAATCGCATGGCGGGCCTTTCATATAGTGATCGTTTTACCGATAACACGGAATCGCGCGGCAGAACCAGAAGGCAAGATCGACGCAGCCCTTGACCCGTCTCTTTGCATTCCGGGAAACCTTGTCCTCGCGCACAACTGCGACTTTTCGGCAACACCAAAGCGCGAAATGCCTGATTTCGGCATTTCCCTACGTTGACCCTCAGAGTTGTTATCGGTAGAGCGATAACAGAGGTTAACCAAACATGAATCGCGCGCCGCTCGCTTTCGTCCTGATCGCTCTACCGATTTCGTTTGCTCATGCAGGGCAGGGCGATGTGGGGATCAGCGGATATCCGGCTGCCTGCGCGCCGTCCGCCATGCCGCCGGCGCAGATCGAGCGGCTCGCGCGAGAAATCGCCAGCGGCGAGGGCGTCAGGCCAGATCTCGTGGTCAGCGTCGTGAACGCGGAGAGCAGGGCGGGGCGATATCAGACGTCGCCCAAGGGCGCGCTCGGCCCGATGCAGCTGATGCCGGAGACGGCGCGCGCCTATGAAGTCGCCGACATCTGCGACCCCGCGCAGAACATTCGCGGCGGCGTTCGATACCTCAGGGATTTGCTTGGCGAGTTCGGCGGCGACGAGATGAATGCGCTCGCCGCATTCAATGCCGGGCCGCAAGCCGTCTATCGGCACAAGGGCGTGCCGCCATTCAGGGAAACGGCGCTCTACGTCGTCTCCATCATGAACAGGACCAAGACGTTCCGCGGCAAGGCCGCGACGGCTGCGGGCGTCGATGCGCCCGCTTCCGACATCGCTGCAGCCTCCGGGTGGACCGGGGGGCAGGTGCTCAATCTCGCAGACGAGCGAGAGAGCACGAACGAACGATAGGAGTTTCGAGATGAAATGGGTGTTCCTGGTTGCAGCGGCGCTGGCGTCGTCAGCGGCTGTCGCGGCCGATTTGCCGGTGCGACGATCGCCTCCGCCCCCCGAGCCGACCGCGGCGGCGAAGATCGGATGGGCGGGCGCCTATGCCGGCGCCTCGCTGGGCGCCGGATGGATTCGCGCGCCGCAGGGCGTCGCGACGGCTTCGCCATTCGGCGCGATCAGCGCCTTCTACGTCGATGAGGGATCGGCGCGCCCGCAGGCGCGGCTCTTTGGCGGCTACAACTGGAGACTGACCCAGGCCTTCTACGCGGGCCTCGAAGCCGGCGGAACGGTCGGAAGCGGCAACGCTCAACTGCTTGCCGGTCGCGGTCTCCAAGGACACGCGCGAGAAGCCTGGTCGGGCGACGCGCGCGTCCGGCTCGGCGTGAGCCCGCATGAAAGCGTGATGTTCTATGGCTTTGGCGGCGCGCGTCTGACGTCGTTCCGTCAATCGGCCTCCGGCGCGGCCGGCTTCGCGTCGAACGCGAGCGTCAACCCCGGCTGGACAATCGGCGGCGGCGCGGAAGCGCAGATCACGCAGCATGTGCGGCTGCGCGCGGAATACAGCAGCAGCGAATCGAAACTTCCGTCGACTGTCGGCGTCGGCATCGGGCTCAAGAGCACGAATGCAGTGAGCCAGTCCGGAAGCCTCGGCCTGATCGTCACGTACTGAACACGCGAGATTCCCGCCGCCTCTTGGCTCCGAGCGGTGGGTTGGACGACGACGCCGTTGCACCGGCGCCGCCGTCTTCTTGGAGCAACCCAAGCCCTGTGAGGGGGCTGCATCTTAACAGGAAGCAGGCATGTTGAAAAAGACTCTTTTGATCAGCGGAAGCAGATTTGCTCTCGCACTTTGTGCGGGGTTTGCGTTCACCGGCGTCGACGCCGCCTCCGCGCAGATGGCAAGCAGCAATGCGGGCTGCCTGATCAACGTGACGAGCAGCGTACTCGGTTCCGTTGCGACCACTGCTGCAGGCGTGTCGGAGGCATCGACCGGGTTCAACGCGACATCGGTTGCATGCGCCGGCGTGGCCTACGCCCTGACGAGCCCGCTCCAGCCGACGATCAGCTCGCCGCAGCCCGAAGTCGCGGGACATGGCGCCATGGTGGGCGGCCCGGTCATGAACACCCCGTTGTTGCCCGCAGTTGTTGCAAGTGGGCCGCAAACGTACGGCGTCATGCAGGGGACGCCGCTTGCGCCGGGCATCGGCGCCGGCGCCATCTACGATTCCACAACCGGGACGGTCACTGGCATTCCGCAACGCGTCGGCGGCGGTTCTCTACCCTCTCTTGGCCAATCGATGCTTGTCGCCGACGCCGGCCCGATGACCGCAGACGGCGGGCTTTTCGCAGGATTTCGCGGCGAGTCGCCGGGCATGCCGAACGAGCGCATGAGTCCGGCGCGTCACGGGCAAGAGGGTCGGGACCACGACGATTTCGGCACAGAGCGCGGCACAGCGGATCGCCACATGGAGCATCAAAGGTCGGAGCGCGATTCCGTCGTCGGCGTCAGGACCCGCTACGATCGGCCGCCGTATCGGATCTTGAGGCCCGTTCCGACGCCGGTCGATCTCCCTATCCAGTACACGCCGGGCGCGAACGGCAATCCGACCGCGACCGTCAATCTCGTGACGGGCTCTCCTTCCACGGGCACGACGACCGTGACCACGACGGGTCCGGTCACGAGCGGGCCGCCCACCGCCTCGACGGCCGCCGCGCAGGCCTATGCGGCCAGCCAGGCGATCGCGAACCTCGGCGCGATGACAGTGAAGTACGACGCCACGACACAGGACGCACAGCCCTCGGTCACGCTCGCAAGCCCGAACGGCGCAGGTCCCGTCGCGATTC
Organism: Rhodoblastus sp.; assembly: GCA_036796555.1. GTDB lineage: Bacteria > Pseudomonadota > Alphaproteobacteria > Rhizobiales > Beijerinckiaceae > JAJXWB01. The sequence continues at coordinate 27,002 of DAIRCS010000026.1, forward strand.
ACAATGTCGCGCCGGGCGTTGCGGCCTCGGACGCAGCGACGATCGGACAGCTCAACCAGATGGGCGCCGCGATCAACTCGCGTCTCGCGCAGGACGAGAGGGAAATCTACAACGCGAAGTCTCTCGCGCGCGGCGCGGGAGCGGTCGCGATGGCGACGGCTTCTCTTCGTTACGACGACCGGGTCGGCCGCGGCTCCGTCGGGTTCGGCCTCGGCAATTTTTCGGGAGCGACCGCACTCGCGACCGGCCTCAACTACAACGTGACGGAAGCTCTGCGCGTCAACGCCAATGCGGCCTACGTGCCGAATACGCGCAACGTCGGCTTCGGTCTCGGCGCCACCTACACGTTCTGGTGATCGACAGGAGAGCGCGGGCGCCTGTCCGCGCTCTCTTAGCCATCGCCAAGACAAATTTCGAGCGGAGACCATGAAACGATTCTTGATTGCCGGTCTGCTGACCGGAGCAGTTGCCGTCGCGCATGCGCAGGACTCAGCCGTGACGGCGAGCGCATCGACCACCTCGACCGCACCAAACGCTCAGAGCCGTCTGGAGTTTGTGAGCGCGGTTCAGCCGGGCGACAAGGTCGCGCCGGGCGACCTCGTGCGGACGATCCGACCTTTCAACGGCTGGTCGCTCATCTGCGATCAATTGCTCGGTCGTAAGCGTGTCTGCCAGTTGCAGACATCGGCGCGAACCGATCAGGGCGGCGTCGTAACCTGGGACATCGCACCGGTCAAAGCGACCGGTCCGAAGGGCGAGGCGATCGAACGTCCGCTCTCCCTGTTGCGGATCCCCAGGGACGCCCGGTCCGAGGGCGGCGTCAGCATCGGTGTCGAAGGGCTGGAACGGCCGGGACAAATTGACGGCTGCGACGCCACGGGATGCGCGAGCGGATCGTTGTTCGAGGGCAAGCTCGTCGAACTCGTCGCCGGAGCCTCTTCCGTCACCGTGTCTTTCGACCGCGGCGGCAAACGCGAACGCGCGGTCATAGCGATGGCCGGCTTCAAGGAAGCCGTCCAGGGCATCGGGACCAGAGACGCAGGCGCGCCCGTCGTCGTGATGCCCAGGGAACCGGGCACAGCGACCGCCCAACCGGCGACGGCCAAGGGTGACAAGATCAGACCTGCAAGGTCGGTCGCGTCAAAACCCTGAAATCACGGAAACAGCACAACCACAGAAGGATTGCACGATGACTTACCGGTCGACCGACTGGACCACTTTGTATGCGCCGCTTGTCGCGATTGCGGCTGGGAGCGCGCTGCTCATGCTGGCGAGCGAGCCAGCGCTGGCGCAGACCGCCGGAAGCCTGCTGACGCCCGTCGACAATATCCTGTCGCAGCTCGTGCAGGCTCTGCAGGGAACGATCGCCCGATCGCTCGCGATCATCGCCGTCTGTTTCTTCGGCTATCGCGCGCTGTTCGGGCACATGTCCTGGTACCTCGCCGGAACCATCATCGGCGGCATCGTTCTGATCTTTGGCGCAGCGACCATTGTCGACGCAGTCAAGGGAGCGGCCGGCTGATGGCGAGCGGTGAAGCGGCGAGACCGATCGTCGACGAACTCTGCGTGCCGTTGACGCGGCCGCCGACCGTGATGGGCGTCCAGTACGAATATTTCGCGATCAACGGGTTGATCGTGACGATCCTCTTCATCGCCACTTCGCGCTTCGCATCCTTCCTGCTGGTTCTGCCACTGCATTTCGTGGGCGCATATCTGTGCGCCCGCGATCCCTACTTCCTGAAAATCCTCGAAACGCTCGCCAATCACAAGCGAGCCATCGCGAACCTGCAATTCTGGGGAGCTCGGTCCTACGGGCCGTGAATCGATATGGCGTCATCAGGAGAACTCGCGTTCGGCCGCGAACTGCGCCGCGACAAGCGGATAAGCGATCATATCCCCTTCGTCCGGCACGTGACGGACAGCATCATCAGATTGAAGGGCGGAGAAATCATGGCCGTCCTTCAATTGGACGGAGCGTATTTCGAGACGGCCGACCAGGCGATCGTCAACAGCTGGCACTCGGCGCGGGACAAGCTCTGGCAGGGCCTGTCGTCTCGCTATGCGGTCTACGGACATATCGTCCGGCGCCGCGTCGCGCCCGTCATCGCCGGCGAATTCGACGAGCCCTTCGCAGAAGAGCTCGATCGCCGCTACATGTCCTCGATAGCAGACGTGCGCCTCTTCCAGAACGAAATCTTCATCACCATCGTCCGTCGCCCGTTTTTACGCGGCAATATCGGATTGGTGGACCGGATGTTCGGCGCGCTCGGCGTCACGAGCGGCGGCGAAGAGCCTGAGGTCGAGATGATCCGCGACCTCGAGGAAATATGCGCCGAGGTCGCAAAAATGCTCGGCGCATATGGCGCGCGCCTGCTCAAGGTCGCCGTACGCGAAAACAAGCCGTTTTCTGAGCCCTGCGAATTCGTATCGCGGTTGTTGAACGGAGGGCGGCATCGCCCCGTCGCCGTAGCCCGTTCGCCGCTCGACACGTACCTGCCCTCGCACCGCATCTTCTTCGGTCGCAATTCCCTGGAATTCCGGGCGCCCGACGGAAGCCGACGCTACGGAGCGATGGTCTCGGTCAAGGAATATCCGGCCGCGACCGGCCCCGGCCTGCTCAACGCCTTCCTGCGCATGCCGCACGAACTGATCCTGACGCAATCCTTCCAGCCCATGGACCGGCGTGCAGCGCAAACGCGAATGGCCCGCTACACGCGCCAGACCGCCAAATCGGACGACGCGGCGCAGGCGACCGCTGCGAGCCTCGCGTCAGCCGCCGACAGGCTCGCCGACAACGCCGTCACCTTCGGCGACGGCCACCTGTCAATCCTGATGCAGAGCGACGAGCTCGAAGGCGTGCGCCGCGGCGTCGGCGACGCGGTCGCCGCTTTGAACGGCCTCGGCATGATCGGCGTGCGCGAGGATTTGAACACCGAGGCTGCCTTCTGGGCGCAACTGCCCGGCAATTTCAGCTACATCGCGCGCAGCGCCATGATGGACACGGCTAATTTCGCCGGCTTCTTTTCCGGGCACAATCTGCCCGTCGGCCGCGAGAAGGGCGGTCACTGGGGCGGGCCTATCTCGCTGCTCATGTCGAGCGCCGATACGCCCTACTGGTTTCAGTTCCACAGGGGCGATTTCGGCAATTTCTCGGTCGTCGGCCCCTCCGGCTCCGGCAAGACCGCGCTCCTGAACTTCCTGCTCGCCCAGTCTCTGCGCGTGCGCCCGAAACCACGCTGCATCTTCGTCGACAAGGACCGGTCAGCGGCGATCACGATCAAGGCGCTCGGCGGCCGCTTCGAGGAGCTGAAACCGAACAAACCGACCGGCTTCAATCCGTTCGGCCTGCCGGATACGCGCGCCAACCGTGAATTCCTGAAGGAATTCGCCGCGATCCTGCTGCGGCCGGCCACGGAAGACCTATCGCAGACGGAACGATCCGTCATCGCGCAGGCCGTCGACCACCTCTTCGAGAACGCCGCACATAACCGCACCCTAAAGGCGTTTCGCGAATTGCTGGGCGGACAGTTGAAAGGCGGGCTCGAAGGCCTCGGCGCGCGCCTCGCGCCGTGGATCGACGAAAAGGCCGACGGCTGGCTGTTCAACAACACGATCGATCTGCTCGACTGGTCGCAAACGAACGTTGTCGGTTTCGACATGACCGAGATTCTCGACGCGCCGCGTCTGAGAACGGCGGCGCTCTTCTACATCTTCCACCGGATTGAGGAGGTGCTGGACGGCGCGCCCACCCTCATCTTTCTCGATGAAGCCTGGAAGTTGCTCGACGATCGCGTGTTCGAATATTTCATCAAGGACACGATGAAGACCATTCGCAAGAAGAACGGGATCATCGGCATCGGCACGCAGGAAGCCGAGGACATGGGCAAGTCGGCCATCTCCTCGACCCTCGTTCAACAGACGACCCTCAACATTTTCCTGCCGAACCCGAAGGCGGACGACGACGTCTATCGCGGTCTCTTCGGGCTCTCGGTCAAGGAAATGGCCGTCATCAAGACGACGCCGGTTCAAACCCGCCAATTCCTCGTGAGAGAGGGCGTCGGCTCCGCAGTCGTGCGGCTCGATCTCAATGGCGCGGCCGATCTTCTGAAAGTTCTGTCGGGCCGGCCGGAGACGGTCGAGGAGATGGAACGGCTGATCGCCGTTCATGGCGACGATCCAGCCGCCTGGCTCCCGATCTTCTGCGGATGGGACGCGGCCAATGCGTAGGGTCGTTTCAGCGGCGACGCTCGGCGTCGCGCTATGGGCGCCCGCGGCGTGGGCGCAGGTTCCGGTCGTGGACGGCCTGACCAACCAGAAGCGCGGCGAGGACAAGGACCATTCGACAACCGATGTCGACTCCAAGACGCAGCAGCAGAAGGCGAAGAAGGGCGTTCGCTGCAATTTTACGCAGCAGGGCGGCGCGCCGGCCAAGGCGCGCGGGCAGGCGGGTTCGGCGGGTACTGAGAGCTCCAACAGCGTCAAGACCGCCGTCGCCGCGCTCCCGACCGCGACTCCCGTCATCACGAGCGTCGGCGGAACGGTCGCCTCTGGCGTCGCCGGATATTCGGGCGGGTTGTCGTCGGCGACGGAAGCTTCCACGGGCCTCCTGCAGGCGAATGCGCCGGCGCTCGGAACAGATGCTCTCTTCATCGCCGCCTGGGGCTCCAATCAGGCCGTTCGTACGCAAGGCGCACAGCTCACCAATCAGGCTCTGTCGGCCGTCAACCTGATGGTTCAGCTGCTCGGCCTTCGCGGGCAACAGGACCTGGTTCAGCAGAACGGCGGGGCGCAGTTCATGGCGCCCGGCGTCCTCAATCCCTTCTCAGGAACCGCAATCGCCTGCGACGCAGCCTGCACGGCGGCTAGGGCGATCGCCGCTGTGCAAGCAGCAGCCGCTCTGGCTGCGCAGAAAAAAGCACTGGAACTGAAGACAACCGATCCCGCTCCCGGCGGCCCGGACACGTCTGCCGACGGCGGCGCCCAATAGGAGATCAGCGACGATGATACGGCAGCTCATATTTGCGGCGACAATCATTTTCAGTGCGATCGCGTTCGGCGCTATGCCTGCGCGCGCGCAAATTCCGGTCATCGACGGTCAGAACCTCGTGGTCGCGACACAGAACGCCGCGAATACCGCGTCGATCATGAATTCGAACACGGAAATCAAGAACCTGTCGAATCAGATCCTGCAGGCCGTGACCGGGCAGCGTACGAGCGACGCAGGCGCCGGCGGGCTCCTGTCGGCAGGCCTCGGCGGCGGCAATTCGATCGCCAACGCGCCTTCGTGGGGCTCCCTGATGAGCGGCGTGCAATCGTTCGGCGGTCTCGGATCGCAGGCGACAGGGCTCGCCTCCGACATCATCAACGGGCTGAATCTCGCAAAGAAGATCGCCTCGCTGTTCAACGGCGGCGCCAAGGGGACGTCGCCGATCGACACGGCCTTCAGCGGTTCGGTCAACACCGCCGCGGCGCTCGCAGCTCTAACCGCTCAGGCCTCGCAAGGCGTCCAGCAGCGATCGGGCACGTTCTCGGGCGCCGCCAACCTGATCGGCACGTCGAACGACGTGAAGGGATCGATCGATCAGAACTCGCAGATTTCTTTGCAACACGCACAGACGACCAACGAGCTGATCGGCGTGACGAATGGCGCGGTCGCAGCCCTCAACGCCGAACAGGTCCGCAAGATCACCCAGCAATCCATGGTCGCGCAGATGCTGCAGTACCAGGACGGCGCGTCGCCGTTCAGATGAACGTTCAGGGAGCAATGCAATGAGAAGTCACATCTATATCGCGATGGCGTTGGCCGCGACGCTGGTCTCCGGTCTGACCGGCTGCGCGCATCGGGAAAAGACCGCGCCTTGTTCGCCGTTGTCTTACGCGCCGTCGGAAGTCGTGACGGCAGGCCCCTGGACCGCAGTGAAATCCGATCCCTGCGGCCCGACCCGGCCAGTCAACCCGGACGATGGGAACGCGGAATGAACACGCGACAGATCATCTCGACATTCCTGCAAATGATCGACCAGCTCGGGCTCAATTTCGTCCAGACGGTCTATCAAAAGCTTGCCGGCGAAGTAACCGGCCTGTTCCGTGCGATGCTGCTCGTCTACGTCGTCTGGTGGGGCTACGAGGTCCTGTTCGGCCAAGCCTCGATCCTGCCGCTCGAAGCGGCCAAGCGGCTGGGTCGCGCGCTGTTCATCTATGTGCTCGCGACGCAATGGGGCACGTTTTCGACGCTCGTCTATGACGGCGCGACCAAGATCCCTGAAAGCGTCGGGCTTGCGATCATGCAATCGGCCGGCGGCGGAGCAGCCGTCAGCGGCTCCGGCGTGTCCGCACTCGCGGCCTCGCTCGACGTAATCTACGACGCCGGCGAGAAGCTTGCCGGACAGATCTATGTCGGCTCGATGTTCGACATCATCGGCGCCCTGTTCGCGATCGTCGTCGTCGTCGCCATGTTCTGCTTCACGGTCGTCGCCGCCGGGATCATCATGGCGTCGAAAATCCTGATGTTCATCGTCCTGTCGCTCGCGCCCGTATTCGTGATCCTGGCGCTGTTCAAGGTCAGCGTTCCCTACACCCACGGGTTCGTGAAGGTCGTCGTCGGTTTCATGATCGCGATGATCATCACCTACGGCTTCCTCGGCTTCTACGCGCAGGCGGTCCAGAAAGTCGTGGCGTTCGCCGCGCCCTCGTCGGATGCGAGCGTACAGACGCGCGTCGGTCAGATCTTGCCGTTCGTCTTCGTCTGCCTCGTCGGCTTCTACATCATCATCCAGATCCAGACGGTCGCCAATGCGATCTCCGGCTCGATCGCGGGCGGCGTCTATGGCGGCGTCTCCGCGGCAATGGGCTTGAGCCGCGCGGCCAGCGCACCAGTAGCGGCTGCAGGTTTTCGGGCGCGCGACGCCCTTGCGAGCCGGCGACCAGAGTTGAGCGGCTATGGGACGAACCGCGGCGGCCCGACCACGGCGCAATGGCGCGGGAGCGGCATGGACGTCGCCGCACAGGAGGCGGCCGCCCAACGCCAGGCCGAACAAGCCATGACCATGAAATCACAGGATGGAGCTGAAGGATGATACGGGGTTGGTTCGCAAGGACGACGGAGCCGGTTGTAGCGGCAGTCACAGAACAAGGCGTCGACGCAGAGCGCTTCTATGTCGAGGGCAGCAGATGGGACGATGACGTCTATGGCCGGATGCGACGTTCCCGCGCCGGCGCTTGGGGCGTAGCGGCGGCGGCGCTGACGCTTGCGGTCCTCGCGCTCGCAGCGCTCGTCATGTTGCTGCCTCTGAAGACGTTCGAGCCCTACATGATCGTCGTCGACAAGACGACGGGGTTCACGGAGATCGCGCGGGCGCTCGATATGAGCGGCAAGCTCGATCAGAAGAACGCGCTCACCGTCGC
>DAIRCS010000027.1:0-33680 GCA_036796555.1 Rhodoblastus sp.
GCGCTCGACAAATACGGTTTCGACGCCGCCTTCGGCGGCGCGCGCCGCGACGAGGAGAAGAGCCGCGCCAAGGAGCGCATCTTCTCGCTGCGCACCCCCGACCATCGCTGGGACCCGAAAGCGCAGCGGCCGGAGCCCTGGCGCGCCTTCAACACGCGCAAGCGCAAGGGCGAGAGCTTTCGCGTCTTCCCGCTGTCCAACTGGACCGAGGCGGACGTGTGGGATTACATCGCGCTCGAGAGCATCCCCGTCGTTCCCCTCTATTTCGCCAAGCGCAGGCCGGTGGTCGAGCGCAGCGGCGCGCTGATCATGCGCGACGACGAGCGGCTGCCGTTGCTGCCCGGCGAGGTCCCGCAGATGAAGCTCGTGCGCTTCCGCACGCTCGGCTGCTACCCGCTGACCGGAGCTGTCGAGAGCGCCGCGGCTAGCCTTCCCGAGATCATCGCCGAGATGCGCGCCTCGCGCTCCTCCGAGCGACAGGGCCGCGTCATCGACCATGACGGGGCGAGCTCGATGGAGCTGAAGAAACAGGAAGGCTATTTTTGATGAGGCCGAAGTTGAAGCTCGTCAACGCCGCGGAAGAGAGGACCGGCGTGAACGCCGTCGCGCCTGTCGCGGCGCCGCAGCGCTCCCTCCTGCGCTTCATCACCTGCGGTTCGGTGGACGACGGCAAGTCGACGCTGCTCGGCCGCCTCCTGTTCGAGACCGGCTCCGTCTTCGACGACCAGCTTGAGGCGTTGAATCGCGACAGCGCGCGCTTCGGCACCACGGGCGAGGATGTCGATTTCGCGCTACTCGTCGACGGCCTGTCCGCCGAGCGCGAACAGGGCATCACCATCGACGTCGCCTATCGCTATTTCCAGACCGGCAACCGCGCCTTCATCGCCGCCGACACGCCCGGCCACGAGCAATACACCCGCAACATGGCGACCGGCGCCTCGACCGCCGATGTCGCGATCATTCTCGTCGACGCGCGCAAGGGCATCCTGCCGCAGACGCGCCGCCACTCCTACATCGTCTCGATGCTCGGCGTGCGCCGCGTGATCGTCGCCGTCAACAAGATCGATCTCGTCGGCTACGACGAACAGGTGTTCCGCAAGATCGAGGAAGACTACAGCGTGCTGGCGGCGGGCCTCGGCTTCGTCGAGACCAATATCATTCCGGTCTCCGCGCGCTACGGCGACAACGTCGTCTCGCAATCTCCGAGGACGCCCTGGCGCCGGGGACGCTCGCTGCTCGAATTGCTCGAGACGATCGCCGGGGCGCCGGCGGGCGATTCCGAGTTTCGCCTGCCCGTGCAATGGGTCAACCGGCCGAATCTCGACTTCCGCGGCTTCTCCGGCACGATCGCGTCGGGCGAGATCGCCGTCGGCGATGCGATCGTCGCGCTTCCGCGCGGCAAGACCACGCGCGTATCGGGCATTCTCGGGCCCGCGGGTCCGCAGGAGAGCGCGAGCGCGGGCGAGGCGATCACGCTCACGCTCTTCGACGAAATCGACATTTCGCGCGGCGATGTCATCGTCAGCGCCGGGTCGCGCGTGCGGCCGCGCCGCCATCTCGACGCGCGCCTGCTCGCCCTGACCGAGACGCCGGTGGCGCCGGGCCGCAATTATCTCGTCAAGATCGGAACGGCTGTCGCGGCCGCGCGGATCGTCGAGCTGCATCACGCGGTCGACGTGCACACCTACCAACCGACGCCCGCGGCGACGCTGCCGATGAACGGCATCGGGCTGGCGACCCTGCGTTTCGAGACCGACGTCGTCGCGGCCAATTACGCGGCCTGCCAGACGCTCGGCGGATTTCTGGTGATCGACCCGCACACCAACGACACGATCGCCCTCGGCGTCGTCGAGCCCCACGCCGATCATGACGGCGAGACGCACGACGCAGGCGAACAGGTCGTCGCGACGCTCGCGAACATCGGCGTGATCGAGCGCAACGCGACGCCGGGCGACCTGCGCCGCCGCGCGATCGAGATCGCCGCGGGCGCCGCGCTCACCGGCCTGATCGCGCTGGCGCTCACGCAGCGCATCGGGCTTGCGCTCGCGGCGACCTTGGCCGATATCGTTCTGCGGCCGGCGCTCGGCGTCGCGCTGCGCGGCGCCGGCTCCTGGTTCGCGACGCGGCGGAAGGCGAGGTCCGAATCCGAGCTGACGACCGACGGCGGCGGCATCTGACGCCAGCGCGGCCGGCGCCCGGGACGATGATGATAGATCCTCTCTATTCGCTGTCCGGCGCCGTCGTCGGCCTGATCGTCGGCCTTACGGGCGTCGGCGGCGGCTCGCTGATGACGCCGCTGCTCGTCTTGCTGTTCGGCGTGCATCCGGCGACCGCGGTCGGAACGGACCTGCTCTATGCGGCGGTCACCAAGGGCGCCGGCACTTTCGCGCACGGCTCGCGGCAGAACGTGGACTGGCGAGTGGTTCGGCTGCTCGCCGCAGGCAGCGTGCCCGCCTCCGCGGCAACGCTGCTCGCCATGTCCTGGAGCGGCGCAAATTCCGCCGACACGACCAAGCTGATCGGCGCGGCGCTGGGCGTCGCGCTGCTCCTGACGGCGCTGTCGATCCTGTTCCGGCCATGGCTGCTGAAAATCCGGGGCGACAGACCGCCGATGCCGCAACGCCGGCTGGACTGGACGACGTTCGCCGTCGGCCTGACGCTCGGCGTCCTCGTTTCGGCCTCCTCGGTCGGCGCGGGCGCGCTCGGCGTGACGGCGCTCCTGATGCTCTATCCCGCAACGCCGGTCGTTCGCATCATCGGCACGGATATCGCCCATGCCGTGCCTCTGACGTTCGTCGCCGGCGCCGGCCATTGGCTGATCGGATCGGTCGATCTGCACATGCTGCTTTCGCTGCTTCTGGGTTCGATACCGGGCATCGTGATCGGGAGCCGGCTCGCGCCGCGCGTCCACGAGCGGTTTCTGCGCATGCTTCTGGCGGCCGTGCTCGCGATCGTCGGCCTCAAAATGCTGGCGATCTAGCCGTTCGGAACCGCGGCTTTCGGCCACGTCAGCTCGACCTGCGCCGCAACCCTTCCATCCCGCGCGAAAAGCTGATCGGTTTCAAATGCGTGGGCGGCCTCCCTTCGAAAAACCGGCTTCCACTTTCGACGCGCGCGCTCTAGGCTGCGCGGAGATATTACGAAGCTCGGGCCTGGGCATGTCCCTTCTCGTCAATTCCGGGCGACGCGCGCCGGCCGTCGACAAGGCTGCAATTCTGCGTCAGCACGAATTGTTCCGCGAGATCGACAAGGAATCCTGCGACCAGATCGCAGCCTACGCCAAGGTCCGGGAGTTCAAGCGCGACGCCACGATCTTCTCGAAGGGCGACCCCGGATTTTGCCTGTTCGCGGTGGTGCGCGGGAGCGTTCTCGTCACGACCTCGTCGAGCGAAGGCAAATGTGCGGTCCTCAACCAGTTCGACAAGGGCGACATATTCGGCGAGATCGCGCTGCTCGACGGCCGCCCCCGGACCGGCGACGCGACGGCCCTGACCGACTGCTGCCTGCTGGCGCTGGAGCGCCGCGACTTCATCCCGATCCTCACGAAGAAGCCGGAGATCGCGATCAAGCTCCTCGAAATCCTGTCCGGCCGGTTGCGCCGCACGACCGAGCAGGTCGAGGAACTGCTGTTCATGGACCTGCGCGGGCGTCTGGCGAAAACGTTGCTGCGGCTGACCGAGGGCGCCGAGAGCCATTCCGCCGAGCTTTCGCAGAGCGAACTGAGCCAGCGCGTCGGAATGTCGCGTGAGATGATCAACCGCCAGCTTCAGGTGTGGTCGCGCGAGGGCGTCCTCACGCTGGCGCGTCGTCGCCTTACTGTTTTGCGGCCCGACACGCTCGCCGAAATCGCGTCGCGCTGACCGGCTCCGCGCCCCGCGCGCGACAGTGAGCCGTCTCACAGTTCAGCCGACGCGTCTCAAGCCAGTATCGGCGCCGGGACCGCGCGTTTTGCGCGGCGCCCTGTCGGGACGAGAATATTCCGGGGGACGACATGCGCCGCGATCTCACCATCAAAACCGGCGGCCTCGCGGGCACATCCGATTTCAGGGTGCTGGCGAAGATCAAGAGCGGCTTCGTGCCGGCGCTGGACGCCGTGACCTACAAGACCCGCGTCAAGCGCGTGCTGCGCGCGCTTCACATCGGCCGGTCGGATTCCCACGAACACGAATTGTTTCGCGTGCTTTCCGATGCGGTGGAGCGCGTTGGGCGCATCCATTCGGTCGGCATCGTCGTGCTCGAGCCCGAGGACAAGGTTCTCCTGACCGTCACCTTCGACGGCTCCTGGGAGGCCTATGTGCGGGTGATCTGGCAGAAGGTGACGCGGCTCCTGGACCTCGTGTTCTGCAATACCGAGAACTACGTCGTCGGCTATGAGAACTCTTACGAGAAATGGGGCGAGTGGCTGAAATCCGCCCAGAGCGAGGCCGCTTTCCTCTACGCGACGCCGAACGTGACGGTGGACGACATCCGCTATCTCAAAATGTCCGAGCGCGTGCATCGCCGGGCCGCCGCCGACGAGGCGCAACTCATCACGACGCGCATCCGCATTCCTTCGGCCGAAGACATCGCCGCAAGATCGATCTTCGAGTCCCGAGGCTTCGTGCCCGGCGATCCGACGAGCGCGGGTTTCGAGCAGAAGATGACCGTGGAAGACGCCGGCAAGGCGCCGTTCCGGCATGGCGTGCGCGTTCTCGCGGGCATCCACAGGCTGTCGGACGTCTATCTGCCGCAGACCCACGACGGCGACATCCTGCTGCGCGCCGCGCACGAGCTGCTGCCGGAATTCGCGCCAATGGTGGCAGGCGCGACCTACCAGACCGGCGTGCAGCGCGCCAAGCGCCGGTTCGAGGAAGCCGTCCTGTGGATTCAGCGCAAGGTGGAGGAGCCGGCGGTCCGGCAGTTTCTGCCGAACCCGCTTCCGGACGTCCCGCCGCTCGCAGATCCCGCCAACATCCAGGGCGGCATCCTCACGCCCTACCCCGACATCGACCACGGCTGCATGCTTCTGGTCCAGTTCGAAACGCCGGCCGCCGTCGCCGCATTTCTCGGCGCGCTGCAGACGACGACGGAGGCCGACACGCTCGCGCCCGGCGCGATCGCGACCAATGTCGGCTTCACGGTCGAGGGGCTGCGGATGGCGGGGCTCGCCGACGACGAGATCCGCGAATTGCCAGAAGAATTCCTCCAGGGCATGGCGATGCGCGCCGGCGTTCTCGGCGACGTGCGCATCAACCATCCGCAGCGCTGGCGCCTGCCGATCGCCAACTGGGCGGAGGGCGTCTACGCAGAGGAGCCAGGCGACTCGCAGGAGACGCCGCGCATCGATCTCAACGCCGTGCATGCGATCGTGCAATTGCGCCGGCGCGCGAGCGCGGAGAGTTCGGACGAGGATACGCCGACCGCGCGCGCGCCGCTGATGGCGGCGATGAAAACGCTGATAGCCGCGGACGAAGGGGTCATTCCGCTGTCGCTGCAATGGATGCATCGCCTGCGCAACGCGAACAAGGTCGTCGAGGAGCATTTCGGTTTCACCGAGGGCAATTCGGAACCCGTGCTCAGGAAGGCGGACGCCGGCCGGCGCTATTCCAACCAGATTCATCTCGGCGAAATGCTGTGCGGCTATCCGAACCTCGCCGACAAGTCGGACTTCTACAGCGGCGCATCGGAACGGCTGCATCCGCTGCTCAAGGACGGGAGCTTCCTGGCCGTGCGCAAGTTGCGGCAGGACGTCGAAGCGTTCGAGACCACGCTGCAGAGCGCTGTCGAGGCCGTGGGCGGGCAAGGCGCCAATCTCGGCCGCGAAGACCTCATGGCGAAGATGCTGGGACGCTGGCCGGCCGATCATGAAAAGGCCGGGCAGCCGCTCGCGACCGTCATCGGCGCCGATCCGCTGTCGAACGATTTTCATTTCGACAAGGACCCCAACGGCGCCATGTGCCCGATGCATGCGCATATCCGCCGCACCAATCCGCGCTTCACGCAGCCGGAAAGCGGCCAGCGACCGCCGCGCATCGCACGGCGCGGCATGTCCTACGGACCGCTACACAATCGCGCCGAGACCGACGACGCCAAGAAAAAGGAGAGCCTCGCGATTGAGCGCGGGCTCGTCTTCATGGCCTACAACGCCAGCCTGGGCGAGCAATTCGAAGTGATCCAGAGCTGGATCGCCGGCGCAAACAGCTCTGGAAGCTATTCCGGCGTCAGCGACCCGCTGCTGGGTCTGGCGGAACCGGGCAAGAAGCGCTTCTACCGTTTCGAGCACGAGGGCAAGGTCGTGCACATGCCGCTCGACGGCGAGGACAGGCTGCATGTCGAGCCCAGGCCCTTCGTTCGGCTCGAATGGGGCGCATATCTCTTCACGCCATCCATCAAGGCGCTCGGCCTGCTGAAGGAACGCGCCGCCGCGCGCGACCTGAAGCCATTGCTGCCGTGGACGGTGGAAGCCGGCGAGAAGACGATCGCCGAATTGCGCGAATTCGAACGCGCGCACGGCGCGGAAGCTGCGCTCGAGGCGTGGAAGGCCGTCCTCGAGGATCCCGACTTCGCGGCGGACTACACGAGCGCTTCGGTATGGGCGGCCATCCGCGAAAATCACGGCGGATTGCTGCGCACGCCCTTCGGCGTCCTCGTCGCCGACAAGGACATGGTGCGCGACGTGTTCGTCGATGCGGACGAAGCGCTGACCATCACCGGCTATCTGCCGCGCATGCACAGATCGTTCGGCGTGCTCTATCTCGGCCTCGACCCCAATCAGGAGGACAAGGCCTACGAGACGTGGTCGCGCGCCTGCAACGAAGCGATCATGGCGATCGATCCGCACCAGGCGTTCCTCGACGCGCGCGCCGCCGTGCTGGAGGCGCTGCAGACGCTGGCCGATCAGGAAAAGGCCGATGCGCTCTACGATCACGAGAAGCGCTGGGAGTTGACCGTCGAGTCGCGCGAGCTCATCGAGCCGCTTCTCGCGCATTTCTGCGAGGAATGGTTCGGCGTCACCGAGAAGGGCAGGCATTTCCGGCGCGCCGGCTATCGCTGGGACTGGACGGTGGAGGAGCCCGCGAATTATCCGGGCCATTTCCTTTCGCCCTCGCGCTACATCTTCCAGCCGCACCCCGGCCGCAGCGTCGAGCGCTACGGCGCCGCGCACGGACAGTCGGTGCGCAGCGCCATGGAGAATTATCTCACCCAATTCCGGAACGAGATCACGGCGCCGGTCTCACGCGCCGTGCTCGACTGCCCCGAAGGCGCGAACGATATCGATTTCTGCGCGCAGACGATCGCGGGCGCGATGATGGGCTTCATTCCGACGGTCGACGGCAATCTGCGCCGCATTCTCAACGAATGGCTGCGCGACGGGACGCTCTGGAAATTGCGCGCGCGCTACGCCGGCGCGCCGTCGAAGGACTTTACCGAAGCCTGCAACAGACTGGTTGGCGACTTCATTCCCGCCTTCCAGTTGCGGGCCGTTCCGGAGCTGATCTGGCGCACCGCCGTCACGTCGACGACGCTCGGCGCCGGCGAGCACCTGATCCGGATCAAGCCGGGCGACGTGATCGTGGCGGGCGCGGTGTCGGCGACGCAGCAATGCCTGACCGAGGGAAGCAGCGAATATCACCACGCCTTCGGCGGCAACCGCCGCGCGAAGGATCATCCGACGCACGCCTGCCCGGGCGCCGATCCGGCCGTGGCGCTAATGATCGGCTTCTTCAGCGCGCTGGTCGAGACGCCGCTGCCGCTGCGGCCGGGACCCGGCCCGCTGACGATCTCGGCGGACGGCGCCGTGCTGGCGACGCCGGCCGTGCGCAGGCCTGTCGCGTCCGCGCGTCATTTCACGGCCGCCGCCGCAAGCGACGGAACGACGCCCATCCTCGTGATCGGCGATTCCTGGCTGTCGGACACAGCCCCCTACCCCAGCCTGCGCGGCGCGCTCGCCGAGCGCGGCTATGTCGACGTGTTCGACCAGGATTTCGCGAGCCTCGGCCGCTTCCTGCGCGACATGGCGGATTCCGCGGCGCTCGATCAGATCGCGCGCTTCTTCGACAATATCGGGCCGGGCGAAGCTTCGCCCGCCTGCATCGTCCTCGGCGGCGGCGGCAACGACGTGTGCCAGCCGGTGTCGAACATTCCGCTGACGGCGCTCTATCGCATGACGCTCGACCATGGCGGACAGAGCGGCGAAACGCTGATCGAGGAGCAGGTCGCGA
Organism: Rhodoblastus sp.; assembly: GCA_036796555.1. Classification (GTDB taxonomy): domain Bacteria; phylum Pseudomonadota; class Alphaproteobacteria; order Rhizobiales; family Beijerinckiaceae; genus JAJXWB01. Next base: position 8,202 of record DAIRCS010000027.1, read on the forward strand.
AATTCATCGACGACGAATTGCACGGCTATCTGGCGACCGTCGTCGAAAAACTGCAGCAGATGACCGACATCCCGATTTTGATCCACGCCTACGATCATCCGATTCCGAACGGAAGCGGCTTCTGGCTCGGCGGGCCCTGGCTGAAGCCGATCTTCGATTACCGGCACATGAGCGATCTGGCGACGAATACGAGCGTCATGAAGGCCCTTATCGACCGGCTCAACGGCGCGGCCGCGCGCGTCGCGGCGGCCAATGCGCAGAAGGTCACGCATGTGAACCTCACCGGAACGCTGGCGAAGGACGCCGGCCTATGGTCGAACGAGCTGCATCCGACGCGCGACGGCTACGCCCTGCTCGCCGACAGGATGGCGACGGCGCTTCAGGCCCTGGGCATCGGGCAGCCGGCCGTTCGGGCGTAGCATCCGCGGTCAGGGCGCGGAGGCGAGGCGCTCCGCATACCAGTCCATTCCCATCGCACGAAGCTCCGCGCGAGCCGCTTCGGCGTCGGATGGGCTTCCCCTCAACGCGGCGCCGGCCGCGGCGTTGAGCGCGGCTTCGCGCCGCGAGCCGCGCAGGCGCGCCGAGAGAGCCGCGCGCTTCATCCAGCGCGCGGCGTCGCCGTCGTGGCCGCGCTTCGCTGCGATCGTCGCGAGCGCCCGGCTGATCGCGGCTTCGCCGAGACGCTCGCCGTTGCGGGCGCGCCGAAGAACATGAGTCGCGTAGAACCGCGCATTTTCGACGTCGCCGGTCTCGGCGCAGGCCTCGACCAGCCAGCTATATTGCACCGAGACGAAGAACTTGAAGTCGCGGCCTTCCATCCAGCGGATGGCGTCGCGCAATTGCCGGAGAGCTTCCGGTTCGCCGGCGCGCCGCCAGCGCGCGTAGCCCGCAGCCGCGCGGGAGGCCGCCAGCAGCAACAGACCGCGCATGTCCTCGGCGACGCGGCCGTTCTCGATGGCCATGGCCTCGGCTTCCGCCCACGCGCCGCGCCAGATAAGCGACACGACGCGCCAGTTGCGCATCGAATTGGCGACCGGGTGATTGGAGCCGCCGAGCAATATCCTCGCCTCGTCGAAGCGCGCGTCGGCGCCGGCGAAATCGCCGCGGTCGGCGAGAATGCTCGCCTCGCAGGACAGCGCATAGGCGGAACCGATGGCGACGCCGCCGCCCGGACGCGCCGAACGCTTTTTGGTGACGACGGCTTCGTCGATGAGCGCGAGCGCCTCGTCGTAGCGGCCGGCGGCCGCCAGAATTTGTCCGAGCGTGGCGTCGACCTGCGCGATCAACCGCGCGTCGCCGGTCCTGCGCGCGAGGTCCGCGGCATGCCGCGCGTGAACGACGCCTTCGCGAAAACGCCCGAAACCGTAGCACATGTAGCCGAGCCAATATATCGCGTGCGCCTCGGCGTCGATATTGCCCAGCCCGCGCGCCAGATCGGCGGCGCGCTCGAACAGGCTCACGTCGTTGCGCAGCGACAGCGGGTCGAAGATGCTCGCCATGCCGAGCTTGTTGACGACGAGACACCAGCGCAGGTCGAGATCGCGCCCGCGATCGGCGAGATTGTCCATCGCGTCGAGCGCGGCCTTGTATTGCGCGCGCGCGCGATCGAGCGCGAAGGCCGAGGTCGCCTTGTCGCCGGCCTGCTCCGAAAAGCGGGCGGCGTTGTCCCAATCGCCCGCGCCGAAACTGTGATAGGCCAGCGCCTCCAGCGCATCGTCGTGCTCGAGCGCCGCGCCGCCAGGATGCGCAGTTCCCGCATGCGCCGCCGCGACGCGCCGGTGCAGCAGGCGTCGTGTCGCCAGGCCGATCGACTCGTAGACGGCGTCGCGCGTGACGCCGTGCTTGAACCGCAGACCGCCGCTTGCGGCGTCGACGAAGAGAAAATCGGCTTCGGCGAGCGCGCGCAGCGTCGCCTGGTCCGGCGCGCGGCCGCAGGCCGCGATCAACGAACGATAATGCGCGACATTGCCGACGACGGCGGCGGCGCGCACGACATCGGCCTGATCTTCCGGCAGGCGCTGCAGGCGCGAGGTCACGAGCGCGCCGATCCAGCCGCTGCGGCCGCGTGAAGCCAGGGCCTGCGACAGCTTTTCGGCGGAGGCGAGATGGCACAATTCCTCGATGTAGAGCGGCACGCCGCCGGCGTAATCGTGAATGCGCGCGATCAGGAAAGGATCGGCCTGCGGCAGCCAGCGACGCACGGCGCGCGCCGTTTCCGCGCCGTCGAAAGGTTTTAGCTCGATGTGCGGCGCGCCGGCGCCGAGATCGGCGCCCTCGTTGCGCGTGCGGCTCGTCAGCAGGACGCGAAGGCGGCTGTCCGACTGAAGCAGCGTGGACATCAGCCGACGCGTCGCGTCGTCCGCCCATTGCCAGTCGTCGACGACGAGCGTCACGCGTCGCACGCCGGCGAGCGCCTGAATGAAGGCGGCGAGGTCGTCGACCGCGCGGGTCGCTGCTTCCGCCGGCCGGATGTCCGGGCTCGCCGCGACGAGACCGCGGACCGAATCGATGCGGGGCCCCAGCTTGCCGCGCCAGGGCTCCAGCGCCTCGCGCGCCAGGGCGGTCGCCTCTTCCGCGGATCGTCCGTCGCGCAAGCCGATAAAGCCGCGCATCATCTGCAGGAAGGGTTGGAGAATCTCGGCGCCGAGATAGTTCTCACAGCCGCCGCGCAGGACGAGCCCGTCGTCGCGGTCGAGCGCGGCGAGCACTTCCTCGACCAGCCGCGTCTTGCCGAGCCCCGCGCCGCCAAGGATCACCATCGCGCGCGGCGCATTTTCGGGGTCGAGCACGAAGCCGCGCAACTGGCCGACGATCTCGCTGCGCCCGATGAACGGCGTCAGGCCGCGGCTCGCCGTCGATTCGAAGCGGCTCGCCGCCGCGCTGCGGCCGAGCACCACGTGGATGGGCAGGTCGAGGCTCCCGACAGCCTCCGGGGGCGCGCCGAGCGTGAAGAAATGCGCGTTGGGGCCGAGCGCGTCATCGCTCGCCAGGACCTGGCCGGGCGCGGCGCGCTGCGACAATCGGGCCGCGACATTCGGCACGTCGCCGACCAGATCGAAGACGCCTTTTTCGATATCGCCCGCAGCGATCAGCGCCGTGCCGGCGTGAATGCCGGAATGCATGCGCAACGGCGCAAGGCGCGGCGGCAGGCCGACCGGCCGCAACGCTGAAACCTTCTCGTGAATCTCCAGGGCCGCGTCCGCCGCGCGGCGCCCGTCGTCTTCCCCCGATTCCGGATAGCCGAAGACGATCGTCGCGCCATCGCCCTGCATGCGGGCGATCCGGCCGCCGCGGCTTACGGTCGCCGCCCGGCAGATTTCGCGCAGGTCGTGCAAAAGGACCGAAAATTCCTCGGTTTCCATCTCGCGGCCGAGCGTCGTCGAGCCGACGAGGTCCGTAAACAGGATCGTCAGTCGGCGGCGCAGGGCCGCGGGCGGCGCGGAAGGGGCGTGGGGGCTCATCTCGTTCCGGGTCAAATCAGCCTGTCGGTCTTTTCATCCCGTCCCCTTCTGGCGCCGCCGGCGTCGCGCATCCGGCGCATCGCGATGCTACGCGGCAATTCCCCGAATACCTATCCCCGTCGCGCGAAAAGACCAGTTTTCGGAACCGGCGCATGAGTTTGGCGAATGGACGCCGAGGGCGCCGACGCGAAATTGACGGCGTCGCCATCGGCGTCGTCTATTGCGCCCTTCCCGCCCTGTTCGCGCGGCGCCAGGAGGCCTGTCCGATCTCTCGCCTGCCGGTGTCGCGCGTCCCGACCGAACGGCCCCATGCAATGACCGACGTCTCGCAACGCATTCTCGTCACCGGCGGGCGGGGCTTCATCGGCGCGGCGCTCGTCGCCGCGCTCGGCAAGGCCGGATTCGCGGCGCGCGCCGGCGTGCGCAGACCGCCGGCTTCGGCGACGGACGCCGCCTGCGACCTCGACGACGCCGGCCAGACGCGGGCGGCGGTGGAGGGCGCGGCGCTCGTGGCGCATACGGCCTACGGCGATCCCGGCGCGATGCGGCGGCAATGCGCCACCCTGCTCGCGGCCATGGAGGACGCAAGCGTCGACAATCTCGTCTATTTCAGCTCGATCGCCGTCTATGGCGCGCGGGAGGGCGACATCGTCGAAACCGACGGCCCCGTCGGCGCGCTCGACGCCTATGCGGCCGGCAAGATCGCCTGCGAAGACCTCGTGCGCGCCTGGGCCGACGATCCCGCCCATCCCGAACGTCGCGCGATCATCCTGCGGCCCGGGATCGTCTACGGCGCCGGCAGCCGATACTGGATCGACCGCCTCGCCCGGCGCATCCGCGCCGGCGTGTGGGGCGATTTCGGCGCGACGGGCGACGGGATCGCCGCCCTCGTTCACGTCGACGATCTCGCCGACCTCGTGATCCGCGCGGCGCAGCGTCTTACGGGCGAGGATCGCGCCTCCCTTCCCCGCGCCGCCGCTCTCAACGTGGTCGGGCCGGAGACGCCGCGGTGGAACGCCTATTTTGTAGCGCTGGCCGAAGCTCTCGGCGCGCCGGCGCTTCCGACCCTCGACGCCGCCGTTCTCGCGCGCCGCGCGCCGGTTGCGCTCGCCGCGAAAGTCTGGCGCCGCATCGGACTGCCAGGTTTCGAAAAGCAGGCGCTGATCCCGACCGGCGGCGAACTCGGCCTTTTCGCCCGCACGGCGCGCTACGACACGCGCGCGGCGCGGGACCTGCTCGGCTTTACGCCGCAGATCTCCATGGCCGAGGGCCTGAAGCGCTCGATTTCCCGGGCGAAGAAATAGCGACGGGCGGACAGGCCGAAACGACGACGCGGAGAGCGCCGTCTTACGCCCAATGGACGGACATGCCGGGCAGCAGGCCGGCGCCGATGACGAAACTGGCGAAGACATAAGCCGCGTCGCCATAGAACAGCGCGAGGAAGACCGGCCGCGTCCAGTAGCGCTTGCGGCGAAACAGCACGTCGAACACGACCGTGTCGATCGCCACGGCCAGCAGGCAGACGCCGAGCAGAACGAGCGCGGGCGCGAGGCCGAGGCGGAAGCCGGCCAGCGCGACCAGCGCATACATGAAGAGGCCGCCGAGACCCGCCGGCACGCTGACGAAAGCCCAGAAGCGCGGCGGCGCCCGGCACGACAGGTTCTCGACCTGATGGCACCAGGCCGTCAGTTCCTCGACGCTCAGCGCGTAGACGAAGAAGGCGGCCGCCAGCGACATCGGCGGCAGAAAATGCCCCACATCGGTCATTCGCCAGAGATTCCCCGCTCCGGGCGGCGGCGCGCCCAATCGTTACGACAAGATGAATATCGAGACTTCCCTAACGAATTCTGCACGCGCGCCCCGGTCGGCCGCGCATGGCGGCCGGTCGCGGGGCGCATTTGGCGCCGCGCGCGGCGGCGGCTTACATTCGCGGCCCGGCGAAAAGGCGAGGCGCATGGCGGCGAAGGTCGATATCGAGAAACTGGCGGCCTGGAAGGGGCGATCCGAGACGGTCGAGGATGTGGCAACGGCCTATCCCGTCGCCGCGCTGTCGGCGACGCTCGACCGCGACGACCCGAAGCCGAAGACCGGCGACATCCTGCCCGACCTCTGGCACTGGCTCTATTTTTTGCCCGTGCATCGCGAATCCGAGATCGGGCCGGACGGTCACGCCAAGCGCGGCGGATTCCTGCCGCCGGTGGAATTGCCGCGCCGCATGTGGGCGGGCAGCCGCTTCGACTTTCACGCGCCCCTGCGCGTCGGCGACACGATCCGACGGACCTCCACCATTGTCGACGTGACCGCGAAATCCGGCGCGACGGGACCGCTCGTGTTCGTGCTCGTGCGGCATGAAATCACCGGCTCCTCGGGCGGCGCCTTCACCGAAGAGCACGATATCGTCTATCGCGACCTGCCCGCGCCGGGCGACCGGCCGCCGCCGCCGAAACCCGCGCCGGACGGCGCCGCGTGGTCGCGCGACATTCATCCCGACGAGGTTCTGCTGTTTCGCTATTCGGCGCTGACCTTCAACGGGCACCGCATCCATTACGACCGCCGCTATGTGACGGAGGTCGAGGGCTATCCGGGCCTGATCGTGCACGGACCGCTGATCGCGACGCTGCTCGTCGACCTCGCGCGCCGCAACGATCCGCGCGCGCTTACCTCGTTCCGGTTTCGCGCCATGAGCCCGCTGTTCGACATCGCGCCGTTCTCCGTGCACGGCGCGCCGTCCGCCGACGGCAAGTCGGCAAGGCTCTGGGCGCGCAACGCGCAGGGCGGACTCGCGATGGAAGCCGAAATCGGCTTCGCCGGCTGAGCGCACGACAATGGACGATACGATGACCGAACTGCACCCGCTCGACCTGGCGATCCGGCTCGAGCGCGACGGCGACATTCTGCGCGGCGCGACGAGCCCGGCATATGCGAACATGGCGGGACCGTTCGGCGGCGTGACCGCCGCCGCGCTGCTCAACGCGGTGATGATCGACGAGCGGCGGCTCGCCGATCCGATCGCGCTGACCGTCAATTTCTGCGGCGCGATCGCCGATGGCGCGTTCGAGATCGCGACGCGCCTCATTCGCGGCGGCCGGAATACGCAGCACTGGTCGGTCGAGCTTTCGCAGAACGGCGCCATCGCCGCGACGGCGAGCGTGGTGTGCGGCGCGCGGCGCCCGACATGGACGCATCTGCCGACGGCCGCGCCGAAAGCGCCCGCCTTCGCGGAGGTGAAGCCGCCGGACATCCCCCGCCCCATCGCCTGGGTGCAGCGCTACGACATGCGCTTCATCGACGGCGATCTCGGCAAGTTTCCGCGCAACGACGGCGTTCTGCGACCGGCGCGCTCGCTGCTCTGGCTGCAGGACGCGCCGGCGCGGCCGCTCGATTTCCTGTCGCTCGCGGCGCTCTCCGACACGTTTCTCGTGCGCATCATGCTGGTGCGCGGCACGTTCCAGCCGATGGCGACGGTGTCGATGACGACCTACTTCCATGTCGGCGGCGAGGAACTTGCGCGCCTCGGCGCGGCGCCCGTGCTCGGCGACGCCAACGCCGACGTGTTCCACGACTGCTTCGCCGACCAGACGTGCGCCTTGTGGAGCGAGGACGGCCGACTCCTCGCCAACGGCGTGCAGATCACCTGGTTCAAGGAATAGGCGATGATGGGCGGCATGCGCAAAAGCCTCGCCAATTACGGCGACGCCGAGTTCTCGCTCTTTCTGCGCAAGGCCTTCATCAAGGCGCTGGGCTACACGGACGAGGCGCTGTCGCGGCCGATCGTCGGCATCGTGAACACGGATTCCGGCTACAACGCCTGCCACGCCAACGCTCCCGACCTGATCGCGGCCGCGAGCCGCGGCGTCATGCTGGCGGGCGGCGTTCCCGTGCCCTTCCCCGTCATTTCGATTCAGGAGAGTTTCGCCAATCCGACCTCGATGTATCTGCGCAATCTCATGGCGATGGATACGGAAGAGATGATTCGCGCGCAGCCGATGGATTCCGTGATCCTGATCGGCGGTTGCGACAAGACGGTTCCGGCGCTGCTGATGGGCGCGGCGAGCGCGGACGTTCCCGCGATCATGCTTGTCACCGGCCCGATGCTCGCGGGCTCGTTCCGCGGCGAGCGCATCGGCGCCTGCACCGATTGCCGCCGGTTCTGGGCGCGATTTCGCGCCGGCGAGATCGACGCAGCGATGATCGAGGCCGCCAATTCGGAACTCGCGCCGACGGTCGGCACGTGTTCGGTCATGGGCACGGCGTCCACCATGGCGCTGGCGGTGGAAGCGCTCGGCATGATGCTGCCGGGCGCGGCTTCCGCGCCGGCCGTCTCCGCCGAGCGGCGCAGGCTCGCGGAACAGACGGGCGCACGGGCGGTCGCGATCGCCGCCGAGAAAATCAAGCCGTCGCAGATCATGACGCCGGCCGCCTTCGTGAATGCGCTGCGCGTCGTGCTGGCGGCCGGCGGCTCGACCAACGCGATTGTCCACCTGACCGCGATGGCGGGGCGTCTCGGCATCGGCGTCGATCTCGAAAAATTCGATGCGCTCGGCCGCGAGACGCCGGTGCTCGTCGACATGAAGCCGACAGGGGCGCATTACCTCGAGGATCTGCACAAGGCCGGCGGTCTTGCGACCATCCTGCGCGAAATCCGCGATCAGATGGCGCTCGACTCCATGACCATTTCAGGCAAGACGCTCGGCGATCAGATCGATGCGGCGCCTGTCTGGCCGCAGGACGTCGTGCGGCCGCGCCAAAACCCGATCCATTCCGGCGGCGGCATCGCCGTGCTGCGCGGCAATCTCGCGCCCGACGGCGCCATCATCAAGCAATCCGCCGCGACGGCTTCTCTGCTGCAGCACGAGGGCCGCGCGGTCGTGTTCGACGGCCTCGCCGATCTCGCGGCGCGGCTCGACGATCCCGCGCTCGACGTGCGCGCCGACGACGTTCTCGTCCTGCGCAACGCCGGTCCCAAGGGCGCGCCGGGCATGCCGGAAGCGGGCTACATTCCGATCCCGAAGAAGCTCGCGGCGGCAGGCGTGAAGGACATGGTGCGGATTTCCGACGCGCGCATGAGCGGCACGGCCTTCGGCTCGATCGTCCTGCACATCGCGCCGGAATCGGCGGACGGCGGGCCGCTTGCGCTGGCGCGCGACGGCGACCGCATCCGGCTCGACACGGCGGGACGACGCATCGACTTGCTCGTCAGCGACGAGGAACTCGCAAAGCGGCGCGCCGCGCTGGCGCCGCTGCCGGATGGCAAGGGCAAGCGCGGATACGAAAAGCTCTACTTCGAGACGGTGACGCAGGCCGGACAAGGCTGCGATTTCGATTTCTGCATTCCGGAGATCACGCGGACCGTGCCGTAGCCGGGACCGCCGGCCTCCGGCCGGCTGCCTGTTTTTTGCCGGCCGGAGGCCGGCGGTCCCGGCTATACAACCGCGCGCGAATCCGCCCGCGCAAGCCGCGCCAGCAGGTAATCCACTTCCGCCTTCGCCGCCGCGCTCAGCCCCGCGCCGGGCTTGCGCTGCGCGTCGTGCGCGAGAACGCCGCGCTTCATCAGCACGTATTTGCGGACCGCCAACCCGACGCCGGGCTGCTGCTCGTAGCGCAGCAGCGGCAGGTGCGCGTCGAAGAGATCATGGGCGCGGTCGCGCTCGCCGGCTTTCGACCAGCGCACGACGTCGATCAGCATTTCCGGGAAGGCGTAGCCGGTGTTGGAGCCGTCGGCGCCGCGCTCCATCTCGAAATCGAGGAACAATCCGCCATTGGCGACGAGGATCGACAGCGGCTTCAACGCCCCTTCGGCCTGCCATTTGCGCAGCGTCGAAATCTTTTCGAGTCCCGGCCAGTCCTCCGCCTTCAGCATCACGCAATTCGCGTTGTCGGTCGCGATGCGGCGGATGACGCCCGGCGTCATGATGACGCCGGTGATGAGCGGGTAGTCCTGAACGACGAAGGGAACGTCGGCGCCGATCGCGTCGGCGGCCTGCGCGTAATAGGTCACGATCTGGTCGTCGGTGCGCAGCGTGTTCGGCGGGGCGATCATCACGCCCGCCGCGCCCGCCTCCATCGCCTCGCGGGCGAGCGCGCGCATCGCGGCGAAGCCCGGCGCCGACACGCCGACGACGATCGGCTTGCCGTCCATGAACGCCACCGCGCGCTTGACGATGGCCAAAGATTCCTGCGGCTCGAGCTTCGGCGCCTCGCCCATGATGCCGAGAACGGTGACGCCATCCGAACCGATGCGCGCATAGAAATCAAAGAGGCGGTCGACGCTCGCCCAGTCGATCGCGCCGTCGGGCGCAAACGGCGTGGGAGCGATGGGGAAGACGCCGGCGGCGGCGGGGGTGAGTTTCACTTCTTCTTCCACGCTTCGTAGCGCGCCTTGGTGGCTTCGTTCATCGGATAGAGGCCCGGCAGTTTCTCGCCGCGGCCGACCTCCTCCATGATCCAGCCTTCCATGCGTTCCTGCTCCGGCGCGGTCGCGAGCACATGGTCGAGCAGGCCTTGCGGAATCAGGACGCAACCGTCGTCGTCGGCGACGATTACGTCGTCCGGGAAGACCGCGACGCCGCCGCAGCCGATCGGCTCGGCCCAGTTCACGAAGGTCAGGCCGGTCACCGACGAGGGCGCGGCGACGCCCGAGCACCAGATCGGCAGATTGGTGGACAGAACCCCGGCCAGATCGCGCACCACGCCGTCGGTCACCATCGCCGCCACGTTCTTCTTCGCCATGCGGGCGCAGAGAATGTCGCCGAAGACGCCGGCGTCCTGCACGCCCATGGCGTCGATGACCGCGATCACGCCCTCGGGCATGGCCTCGATGGCGGCGCGGGTGGAAATCGGATTGCCCCAGGATTCCGGCGTCGCCAGATCCTCGCGCGCCGGGACGAAGCGCAGCGTGAAGGCCGGGCCGACGAGGCGCGGCTGGCCGGTCCGAATGGGCTTCGCGCCGCGAATCCACACGTTGCGCAGGCCTTTTTTCAGCAGGACCGTCGTGATCGTGGCGGTCGAAACGGTCTTCAGCGTGGCGATTGCCTGGGCGTCGAGCGGCATGATGGCTCCTTGTCTGCGGTCGCAGCCGACGTAGCATGCCAGCGCGCGGGACAAAACCGCCGTCGACACATGCCGGAATTGCAAACCCTTTTTGCAGCGCGAAGGGTTGCGGGGAGGCCTTCGCTCTGGCATTGAACCGGCGCGGCTTTCGCGCCAGCAAAGCCCCCAGCCAAGACATCCGTCGAAACACCGATCAAAGGCACAATGCGCTCATTCAACGGGTCCCGTTTCCAGGACCGTCAGACCGCCGCCGCAGACGCCCGCAAGGCTCTCATCGAAAAATTCCAGAACCGCCCGGGCCAGGACGATCCTGCCGTGCAGGCGCGCGCCGCCGAGAGGCAGGCTATTCTCGAGGCCCGCAAGATTCGCGAGGCCGAACGGGCCGAGCGCAAGGCCAAGGAAGACGCCGAACGCGCCGCCCAGCGCGCCCGCGAGGAAGCCGAACGTCTCGCCCGTGAGGCCGAGGAAGCTCGGCTACGCGAGGAGGAGCGGCTGCGCATGGAGGCCGAAGAGGCCAGGAAGCGCGAGGAAGACGCCCAGCTCAAGGCGATGCTCGAGGCCGAGAAGAAGGCCGAGCGCGACGCCCGCTACGCCGCCCGCAAGGCCCGCAAGGCCGAGCGCCGGACCATGCTCGAGCGCATGTGGTGAGCGGCCTTACGCCGCTTTTTCGTCTTTTCTGATCTCCGGGCGCTCGCGGTTCGCCTCCGCGAGCTTCTCGCGCAAGAGCGCGATATTGCGGTCGAGCGCCTGCGATGCGTTCCAGGCGACGGCGTCCAGACGCGGGCGCGCCGGCGGACGCGACAGGGCGTCGGGCATACGGCGGCTCTGATGCAGTTCGGGCCGATACATGGAATTCTCCCGGTGGACGCGCCATGAAAGCGCCCCTTCCCGGACCGGGAGGTTAAAGCCGCCGGCCTGCGCCGGGCTTTCGCGCCGCGCGGTGAACGGCGCGCTCCGCAAATAGCTGCAATTCGACCGACCACCTTGCGCTCGCGCGGGCCGACGTTGATCCTGCGCAACGCGGGGGCGCTGCGGCGCGCCTATCAACGGGGCGGATCGATCGAGGAGAATTGTCGTGAAAGACATCATGGTCGTCATGGAGCGCGCCGCGGACGCCGACGCGCTTGCGACGTTCACACACAGTCTGGCGGAAGGAATGGATGCGCACACGACCGTCGTGGGCGTGATCCAGCAATTGCCGCCGGCGCCCGCCTTCATGGGCGAATTCCCTTATGAGCTCGTGCAGAGCGCGCTGGAGGCGGGAAACCGCGAAATCTCGGAGGGCTACGCCCGTTTCGAGAAGGCGGCGACCCGGCCCGGGGCCTGCGAGCTCGCCAGGATCGAGCCCGCGCCCGGCAACGCCCCAAGCGCGGTCGCGCGCCTCGCCCGCAATTTCGATCTCACGATCGGCGTGCAGCCGAGCGGTTCGGACCAGAGCGCCAGCAGCGCTCTGCTCGAGGGCGTCCTGTTCCATTCGGGCCGACCGCTGCTCATCCTGCCCTACATCTATCGCGGGCCGGCGAAGCTCGGCCGCGTGATCGTCGCCTGGGACGGCGGCGCGGCGGCCGCGCGCGCGGTTTCCAGCGCCATGCCGCTGCTGAAGCGCGCCGGACGGGTCGAGATCGTGACCATGGTCAACGGCAAGCGCGCGACCAGCGATCTGCCGGGCTTCGACATCACGCGCAACCTCGCGCGGCACGGCATCAACGCCGAGCTGAAGACCCTACCGAAGGGCGAGGACGTCGGCGCGCTGATCCTGTCCTATGCGGCGGACGAAAACGCCGACATGCTGGTCATGGGCGGCTACGGCCATTCGCGGCTGCGCGAATTCGTGCTGGGCGGCGCCACGCGCACCATCCTCGGCTCGATGACGCTGCCGGTGTTCATGGCGCATTGACAGCGCCCGGGATCGCCGGCCTCCGGCCGGCTTTCCGCGTTTCGCAAGAGCCGGCCGGAGGCCGGCGGTCCCGGTTTTACGACTCGAACACGTCCCCACCGTAATCCGCCTCGAGCGGAATCTTCAGCTTCACGCTCTTGTCGTCGCGGCGCAGCACTTCGGGCTGCACGGTGACGATTTTTCGCGTGCGCGCGGCTTCGATGGCCGAAGCCGCGTCGTTCTGGCGTCCGAGCATCTCGACGTTGAGGCGGGTGGCGAAAATGATCGTGTATTTGCCGGTCTGCGCGTCGGCCAGCGCGCGCGTCGGATTGATCCAGATGGAATCGACGGATTCCGAACCGTCGTGGACGGCAAGCTGGTCTTCCGGCGCCGCGGCGATGAAGAAATGCGTGTCGAAGCGCTTGGGCAGCGGCGTCGGCGTGATCCAGTGCGCGAACGGCGTGAGCTGGTCAAGCGCCAGTTCCAGATCCTCGGCCGCGATCAATTCGCCGAACGTCTTGCCGGCGGCCCTCTTCGCGATCTCCACGACGTGCGCGCCGGAGACAAGCGCCTTCGACCCGCGCGGACGCGCGAGCAGCACGCCGCATTCCTCAAACGTCTCGCGCACGGCCGCGACGCGAAAAGCGCGCGCCCTGTCGTCCAGACCGTGATCGCCGCCGCAGCAGGCGTGATCGGCGGCGATCACAAAATCCTCCTTGTCGATGCTGCCGCCCGGGAAGACGAGCGCGCCGGAGGCGAAGTCGATCTGGTGGTGGCGCACCACCATGAAGACCTCCATGCCGTCCGCGCTGTCGCGCACCAGCAGCACGGTCGAGGCGGGGCGCGGCGTCGCGATTTCCTTCGACGCCGACGGTTCCATTGCGAGCATTGATTCAACTCCCTGAGAGGCGGGTCAGGCGACCTGCGTGATCGTGTTGCGGATGATGCCGATGCCCTCGATCTCCGTCTCCATGACGTCGCCGGGCTTGAGATATTCCGGGGGCTTGCGCGCATTGCCGACGCCGGGCGGCGTGCCGGTGGCGATCACGTCGCCGGGCTCGAGCGTGAGGCCGAGCGACAGTTCGGCGATGATGCGCGGAATCTTGAAATACATCTGCGTGGTCATGGCGTCCTGCTTGACGACGCCGTTCACGCGCGTCTGCAGATGCAGCTTGTCGGGATCGAGCGCATCCGCCGTCACGATCCACGGACCCATCGGGCCGTGGCCGTCGAGGCTCTTGCCCTTGAACCATTGTCCGCCGTGCTTTTTGGCCTGCACGTCGCGCGCGGTCGTGTCGTTGATGACGGAATAGCCGAAGACGTGGTCCATCGCGTCGGCTTCCTTGATGTTGCGCCCGCCCTTGCCGATGACCACGGCGAGTTCGCCCTCCCAGTCGATCAGCGTCGAAACAGCGGGATCGAAGGGAATGGGATCGAACGGCCCGTTCATGGAATGCGACGCCTTCGAAAAGAAGACGGGATGTTCGGGATAATTCTGCTGCGCCGTCTTCTGCGCGGTCTCGCTCTCGTTGAAATGTTCGAGATAGTTCCAGCCGACGGCGAATATGTTGCGCGGGGGCCGCGGGATGGGCGAATGCAGGCGGAGATCGGCGAGCGCCAGCGTCGCGCCGGGCTTTGCCGCCAGCGCCCGAACCTGCGCCAGCGCCGGCGCGCCGGCGGCGATCAGCGCGATCATGCTGGAGGGGTCGAAATCGAGCGCGGCGCCCGCCTTCTTCGCATCGACGAAATCGACGACCGTGTCGCCGGCCAGAACGACGCCGACGCGCATGCCCGGCTGGTTCTTGCGCTCGAAGGCGACGAGCCGCAGGCCGCCCTCCCCCGCAGCTCGCGCGGACGTCATTCCGGCCGCCAGGGTCGCGCCGGCGGTTGCGAGCATGAACGCCCGCCGCGATGTCTCCACCATGTTTCCTCCGAAGCCTTGTTATCTGGCGTCGCTGCAGGCGTTCACGCCCGGCAGGTTGAATTTCATCGGATCGCCGCAGCGGTCGCAGCCGCTCATCATCAGCGCCAACGCCAGCGCCGCGGCAATGAACAGAAACGCACGCACACCCTGCTCCCAGACCCCGCCGGGCCTTTCGTCCGGCCCTTGCGCCATTTTCGAACGGCCCAGGGACGGGCGCAAGCCCGGCTCACGCGCAGCTGGCGCCGCCGAAAACGCAGAAGGTCGCGCAATGGGCGTGGGTCAGTTCGACGGGACCGCGCGCCGCCGCCAGGGTTTCGCCCATCTCGAACGCGCTGTCATACGGCAAGAGCGTGCAGGCGACGATGACCGGCGCATCCGCGCCCTTGCGCCGGATCGCCATGCGCGCGCCCGCGCACATCAGGTCGTTCCTGGATTTCCCCATATTTTCCAAGGTCGCGTCGGTGATCCGCACGGGCGTGGCGGCGGCGCCCATTTCCGGGAACAGGAGGAGCGCGGCCGGGTCATGGGCGTCGAGCGCCAACCCGCATTCCGCGAACAGGCGGGCGTAGCCTGCCCGCACGATCGCCTCCGGCTCGCCGGAATAGAGACGGCCGGCGACGGAGACGGCGAAATTTTCGCGCGCCAGCCATGCAAGACCGTCAAGCGTCGGCGCAAAACTGTCCGGACCGCGCTCCAGTTCGTGCAGGTCGCGGCTGTAATGATCGAGCGAGACGCGTAGCGCGAGGCGCGCGCCGTATGTCTCGCGCAGGGCGCGCAGCGCAGCTTCGCGCCGCCGCATCGGCTTCATGGCGTTGGTGAGCGCCAGCGCCTCGTGCCCGCGGGCGAGAACGTCTTCCAGCATCTTTGGAAGATCGCGGTTGAGAAACGGCTCGCCGCCGGTGAAGCCGATGGTCCGCGCGCCGAGTTTTTCGCGCGCGATCTCGTCGAGAAAGTTCGACACGTCGCGCGCCGACATGTAGGCGAGCGCGTCGTTGCGCGGCGTCGATTCCATGAAGCAGGCGGCGCAGGCGAGATTGCAGCGCGAGCCCGTGTTGATCCACAGCGTCTCGAGCGCCGCGAGTTCCACACGAGCGGGCGGGCCGCCGCTTGCCTCGGGCCGAGCGGGCTCCGGCTTCGGCCAGTCGCAGGCGCCATCCCGCGAAAACAGGAGCCGCGCCGGCGCCAGCCTGCGCCCTTGGGCGGCGGCCTCGGGCCCGGCGAGCGCGTCGCAATTCGGCCAGAGCCCGTCCACCAGCGTGCGCGCATATTCGGCGGCGAGGCCCGCGCGAGTCATCGCCGCGGCCGCGCCTGCATGATCGTAGGCGAGCGCGCGATGCTCGACGACGAGCGTTCCCGGCGCCTCGCCCGCGGACACGAGACTGAACCAGACGCGCGGATCGCCCTCGTTGGCGGGCATGCCGAGAGCGCCCGCATTGTGCCAAAGCCGGCCGTCGATCGATTGGGAGAACGGCAGGCCGCTGTGGCCGGCGAAGATGGCGTCGACCCCGAGCAAATCGAGATCATGCGCCTTTACGCGCGCGGGCGTCGAGGCGAAGACGAATCTGTTCTGCTGCGTGGCCGCGCCGTGAATGACCGCGATGCGCAAGCCGTTGAGCGCGATGTCGAGCCGCTCGGGCGCGGCGCCCAGAAAGGCGCGGCGCCCGTCGTCGAGTTCGCGCAGGGCGTGGGCGAACCAGTCGCTCGACAGCCGGTCGCACTCCCCGCCCGGCGCGAAACCGCAGCCGCAATCGGCCGCGCCGGCCGCGATCTGGTCCTCGCAATTGCCGCGGATGAACCGCATGCCAGTCTCGCGGAACCGGTCGACGACGCCCCGCGCATCCGCGCAATAGGCGACGAGATCGCCGGTCGAGATCATGGCGGAGGGAGCCACGCCCAGCCGTTGCGCCTCCGCGAGCAGGGCGTCCAGCGCATGCAGGTTCGAATAGGGACCGCCGAAGACGATGATCGGGCCGGTGAGAACGAGCGGACTGGCGGAGCGGAAATTCATGCCGCAGTTTTCCGCGACGCAGCGCCCCGCGCCAAGACCGGGGCGCCGGGATTCACGGCCATGTGATCGGCATCCTCGCGATCGACGTCCTCACGATCGGCATTTCGTCCGCGGGCGCCGTTGCGAAACATGGCGAAAATGCGAAGATCGGCCCAGTTGCGTTCGTTACGGCGATTCGACCTTCCGCACGGGGACAGGCATGCGTCTGGACGACACGAACGATATGCGACGGGACATTCTCGACTGGAGCGACCCCGTCGTCGGCGATTGCCTCTTCGAAGCCTATGACGCCTGCTTCGGCGGCAACGACGACCTGAGCCGGCCCATGTCGCGCCAGCATGCGCGGGTGTGGCGGCTCATCATCAGCGGCGACAAGAAAAGGGCGGCCGAAGCGCGCCGCGACCTGCTGCGGCTCGCGCGCACATGCCGGATGGGCGGAGAGGCGCTCGACGCCATCGACCGGCTCGTGCTCGACGAACTGGTCGACGTGATGGCGGCCCGGTTCCGGGGCTCGTCGAGCGACACGCGAAGCTACGGGCGCGTGCTGATCGAGGCCTCGGCCACGCTGGTCGAGACGCGTATCGCCTCGGCCGCCTGAACGGGCGGCGTTTGCGCTTGCCGACCCAGGCTATAGTTTAGCTCCAAACATCGGAGCGGAATGCAGGTCGGGCATGCGATTTCGGATTTGGCGGGCATGACGGCGCCGGTCGATGTCTTCGTCATCGGCGGCGGGATCAACGGTTGCGGCGTCGCCCGCGACGCCGTGGGGCGCGGCTACAGCGTCGTGCTGGCGGAAATGGACGATCTGGCGTCCGGCACGTCGTCCAGGGCGACCAAGCTGATCCACGGCGGGCTGCGTTATCTCGAATATTACGAGTTCCGGCTGGTGCGCGAGGCGCTGGGCGAACGCGAGATCGTCTGGCGCAACGCGCCGCATATCGTCCATCCCCTACGCTTCGTCCTGCCCTACGCCACAGGGTTGCGGCCGGCATGGATGCTGCGCGCGGGCCTGTTCATCTACGATCATCTGGGCGGCCGACAGAAACTGCCGCCGACGCGGACGGTCGATCTGGCGGCGGGCGTCGCCGGCCAGCCGCTGAAGCCGCTGTTCTCGAAGGGGTTCGAATATTCCGACTGCTGGGTCGACGATGCGCGGCTCGTCGTTCTGAACGCGCGCGACGCCGCCGACCGCGGCGCGATCGTGCGCACGCGCCGCCCGGTCGTGGCCGCCACGAGCGCGGACGGCGTGTGGCGCGTGCGCATGCGCGATGCGCGCACCGGCCAGGAGAGCGAGGCGACGGCGCGGCTGCTGGTCAACGCCGCCGGCCCCTGGGTCGACCGCGTGCTGCAGGGCCCGCTGGCGCACAAGGCGCCGCATCACGTGCGGCTCGTGCAGGGCAGCCACATCGTCGTGCCGCGCCTCTACGAGCACGACCGCTGCTACATCTTCCAGAACGCCGACGGACGGATCGTCTTCGCCATCCCCTACGAAGACCAGTTCACGCTGATCGGCACGACGGATCGCGACTACAAGGGCGACCCCGCCAAGGTCGAGATCACGGACGAGGAGATCGCCTATCTCTGCGCGGCGGCCAACGAATATTTCCGCCACCAGATCGCGCCGTCTGACGTCGTCTGGGCCTATTCGGGCGTGCGCCCGCTCTACGACGATCACGCAAGCGCCGCGCAGGAGGCGACGCGCGACTACGTGCTCCACGACGAGACGATCGAAGACGCCCCGCTCATCAGCATCTTCGGCGGCAAGATCACGACCTATCGCCGGCTCGCCGAAGCGGTGCTCGACAAGATCGGCGACCGCCTCGGCGCGCGCGGCGCGCCCTGGACCGCGAACGCCCCCCTGCCCGGCGGCGAGTTCGAGGGCGGCGATCTCGCCGCCTTCACGCGCGACCTGATGAGCCGCAAGCCCTTCCTGCCCGCGCCGCTGGCGCAGCGGCTCGCGCGATCCTACGGCACGCGCGCGCTCGATCTTCTGGGCGAGGCGCGCGCGCTCGACGATCTCGGCCGCGATTTCGGCGCGGGGCTGACGGCGGCGGAAATCGATTATCTCGCCGCGCGCGAATGGGCGGAGACGGCCGAGGACATTTTATGGCGGCGGACGAAGCTCGGCCTGCACGGCGCCGCCGACCAGACGCCGCAGATCGAGGCCTATCTCGCGACGCGACAGACGCCTGCGACAACGAGGATGTCATGACAAAATATGTCGGCGCCATCGACCAGGGCACGACGAGCTCGCGCTTCATCGTGTTCGACCGGCATGGCGACATCGTCGCGCTCGACCAGAAGGAACACGTCCAGATTTACCCGAAGCCCGGCTGGGTGGAGCACGATCCGGCCGAAATCTGGCGCAACACGCGGGACGTGATCGCGGGCGCGCTCCGGAAGGCCGGCCTGACGACGCGCGATCTCGTCGCCGTCGGCATCACCAACCAGCGCGAGACGAGCGTGCTGTGGGACCGGGCGACCGGCGCGCCCGCGCACAATGCGCTGGTGTGGATGGACACGCGCACCGATGCGCTCGTTGCGGCTTTCGAGCGCGACGGCGGCAAGGACCGCCTGCGCGAAAAGACCGGACTGCCGCTCACCACCTATTTCTCCGGACTCAAGCTGCGCTGGCTGCTCGACCATGTGGACGGCGCGCGCGAAAAGGCCGCGCGGGGCGACTTGCTGTTCGGCACGATCGACGCGTGGCTGACGTGGAACCTGACGGGCGGCCTCACGGGCGGACTCCACGTCACCGACGTCACCAACGCCTCGCGCACGCAATTGATGAATCTCGCGACGCTCGACTGGGACGACGAGATCCTCGCCCTGTTCGATATTCCGCGCGCGTGCCTGCCGGCCATCCGCTCGTCGAGCGAGGTCTACGGCGTCTGCGGGGGCGCGCTCGACGGCGTTCCCCTCGCCGGCGTTCTCGGCGACCAGCAGGCGGCGCTGTTCGGACAGGCCTGCCTGCAACCGGGACAGGCGAAGAACACTTATGGCACCGGCTGCTTCATGCTGATGAACACCGGCGAAAAGCCGTTTCCCTCGACCTGCGGGCTGTTGACCACGCTCGGCTACAAGCTCGGCGACCGGCCGGCGGTCTACGCGCTCGAAGGTTCGATCGCGATCGCCGGGGCGCTGGTGCAATGGCTGCGCGACAATCTCGGCATCGTGAAAAGCGCGCCCGAGATCGAGGCGCTGGCCCGGAGCGTGGACGATAATGGCGACGTCTATTTCGTGCCGGCCTTCTCCGGTCTCTATGCGCCGCACTGGAAGGAGTCCGCACGCGGCGTGATCGCCGGGCTGACGCGCTACGCCAACAGGGCCCATATCGCGCGCGCCGCGCTGGAGGCGACCGCCTATCAGACGCGCGAGGTGCTCGACGCGATGGTCGCCGATTCGGGCGTCGCCATTTCGGAACTGCGCGTCGACGGCGGCATGGTCGTCAACGAATTGCTGATGCAGTTCCAGGCCGACATGCTGGGCGCGCCCGTCGTGCGGCCGAAGGTGATCGAAACGACGGCGCTGGGCGCGGCCTACGCCGCGGGGCTTGCGACAGGCTACTGGAGTTCGACGGACGACATCGTCGCCAACTGGCGCGCCGACAAGCTCTGGCGGCCGACGATGGAGACGGAACGGCGCGCGGCCCTCTACGCCAAATGGAACAAGGCGGTCGCGCGCTCGATGGATTGGGCCGGATAGATCGGGGCGCGCATGGACCTGCTGCTCACGGCGTCCCTCTTTCTCGTTCTCCTGTGTGCGGCCGCGATCGGATTCGTGGCGCAGCGCCGTCTCCACCCGCGCCACATCTCGCGGGAGACGTTCGACAGCATCCGGCTGCAGATGGGCATGCTGATCACCTTCACCGCGCTCGTGCTCGGCTTGCTGACCTCGTCGGCGAAAGAGCGCTATGACGGATTCAGCAAGCTGCTCAGCGATTATTCCGCCGATCTGATCGAGCTGGATCACCGCCTGCGCGTCTATGGCCCGGAGGCCGACGCGCTGCGCGCCCTGCTGCGCGCCTACACGGCCGCCGCCATCGCCGACACCTGGCCCGGCGAGCCCCGTCCGTCCGGCGTCTATCCGTCGGTGCGGCATGCGCCGGGCGCCTCGGGCGTCGAATCCTCCGGGCTCGGCAGCCTGCTGGCGGAGGTGGACCTCGGCGTCCAGCGCCTCGCTCCGCAGGACGAATTCCACCGGCGGATCGCCGATCGCCTGAGCAACCGCGTCGCCGAGACGATCCAGACGCGCTGGCGCCTCGTGCTGTCGGCGCGCTCGACCCTGTCGTGGCCGTTCCTGCTCATCCTGACCGCCTGGCTGGCCATCGTCTTCGGCATTTTCGCGCTGACGGCCCCGCGCGACGAACTCGTCTATGTCGTCATCGTCCTGTCGGCGCTCGCCATCGCGTCGCCGCTCTATCTGATCCTGAACTACAGCGGCGCCCTGTCGGGCGCGCTCGACCTGCCGAGCATCTCGATGCGCGCGGCGCTCGAACACATGGACCGCGCGCAATAGGCCGCGGGACCGCCACGGTTAACCAACTCCTTCTTCTGGATCGATCCTTGCGGGAACGCGGCAACGGCGCCCGGCGTCGTTGCATCATGCGCCGTTTCCGATCGCGACCGGCGCGAAACGAGACAGGAGTATAGTATGCGTTCCATTTCGATCCTGAGTCTCGCGGCGGCCACCGCTTGCGCCGCGCTCGTCGCGTCTTCGGCGGCCGAGGCGGGCAATCGTGGCGGCTTCCGCGGCCCGGCCATGCATGGCAGCCCCGCCTTCCATCACCAGGGCTTCGCGCGCGGCGGCTTCGGGCGTCCTGCCTTCGCCCATCGCGGCTTCGCGCGTCCGGCCTTCGCGCAGCGCGGCTGGGGCGGCGGCTATCGCCACGCCTATCACCGCGGCTGGCGCGGTCGCGGGATCGGCTACGCCGCGGGGGCGGCCATCGCGGCTTCGGCCGGTTATGCGGCCGCGGGCGGCTATGCCTATGGCGGCGACGAAGGCTATGCGGCGCCGGCCCCGGCTTATGGCTACGCGCAGCCGAGCTATGGCTACGCCCAGCCGGCGCAGACCTGGTCGAAGACCTATCTCGTGCCGCACACCGTGATGCAGCCGGTCGTGCGCACGCAGGTCGTGCCGGTCACGACCTATCGCACGGTGCAGAGCACGGCCTATGTGCCGACCACGGTCTACAATCGCGTGACCAAGACCTGCTCCTGCACGATCAACGGCGTGACGCAGGAAGTGCCCTGCGCCGGCGGTTATGCGGGCGTCGGCGCCGGCCACGGCGTCATCTACAACCGTCCGGGCCTGTTCACCTCGAGCTGGTGAGTTTTCGCGCGGGTTGCGCGCCTACGGACATGCGATGAAACTGCCGGGCGAAAGACACTCGCCCGGCGGAATTCTTGATGATCGACCTGCACTATTGGCCGACGCCCAACGGCCACAAGATCGCGATGTTCCTGGAGGAAGCCGGCCTCGCCTACACGATACGGCCGGTCAACATCGTCGAGGGCGACCAGTTCAGACCCGACTTTCTGAAAATCGCGCCCAACAATCGCATGCCGGCGATCGTCGATCACATGCCGGCCGATGGCAGGGCGCCTGTCTCCGTGTTCGAATCCGGCGCCATCCTCGTCTATCTCGCCGAGAAGACCGGACGCTTTCTGTCGAGCGACCTGCGCAAACGGGCGCAGACGCTCGAATGGCTGTTCTGGCAGGTCGGCGGGCTCGGGCCGATGGCCGGGCAGAACCATCATTTCGCGCTCTACGCGCCCGAGCGCATCCCCTACGCCGTCGACCGCTACGTGAAGGAGACTAACCGTCTCTATGGCGTGCTCGACAAGCGGCTCACCGATCATGAATTCGTCGCCGGCGATTATTCGATCGCCGACATGGCGTCCTATCCCTGGATCGTTCCGCACAAGCGGCAGGGGCAGAGCCTCGACGATTTTCCCAGCCTGAAACGCTGGTTCGAGGCGATCAAGGCGCGGCCGGCCACGCAACGCGCCTACGAGGCCGGCAAGAGCCTGCGGATGCGCCGGCCCGAGGAGCTGACGGCCGAAGAGAAAGGCATGCTCTTCGGCCAGGATGCGTCCGTGGTGAAGCGCTGAGGCGGCGCCGGCCTCAAGTCCTGGCCGGCACGAGCGCGCGATAGAGCCGCCAGGACGCGTGGCCGAGAACGGGCATGATCACCGCAAGCCCGACCAGCAACGTCGCGAAGCCGAGCGCCAGCGCGATCGCGATCGTGACGGCCCACACCGCCATCGGGACCGGATTTCGCAGCACGGCCTCGACGGAGACCAGCACCGCTTCAGCCATGCCTACGTCGCGGTCGAGCATCAGAGGAAAGGCGATCACGGTCGTGCAATAGACGACCGCCGCGAAAATGAAGCCTGTCGCATTGCCGAGAATGGCGAGTTCCCAGCCGTGGCCGGAATTCTCGATGTCGGCGACCAATTGCGCGAGCGACGCCGGCGCGCGCGGACCGATGAGCCAGACGTAGAGCGCCTGCGCGGTCGCAAGCCATGCGACGAAGACCAGCGCGAGAATGATTCCGAGCGCGATGATCGAGGCAAGCGCCGGCGAATGCAGGACGCGCATGGCGTCGCCCGCCCGCGCCGTCTCGCCCGCCTCGCGGCGCCGGCTGATCTCATAGAGCCCGATTGCGGCGACCGGGCCGACGAGCGCGAATCCCGCCATCATGGGATAGGCGAGATAGAGCACGTTGAAGCCGGACGACCACAAGGCCAGCGCAAGCCCCAGCACAGGATAGATCAGCCCCACGAGCGCGAGGTCCGAGCGCATGGTCAGAAAGTCCCGCCATCCCGCGACGACCGCCGCCCGGACGTCGCCGACGCTGATGGCGCCGACACTGGTGACGCCGCGGGCATGCTCGCCACGGGCGTAGACGTGAAAAGTCGACATGTTCGCTGCTCCCTGAAGCGCGAACACGACCGACGGATTGCCGCGAGGCCGCCACAATCCGTGCAGGCCGATCCGCTCCCCGCCCAGTTAGCGCGAGACAGGCGAAAGTGGATGGCCTTGACCCCAATATCTGCGAACCGGCGCCTCAGGCGCGTCCGCCCGCCGGCCCGCGCCGGCGACGCCAACGATTCTTCGGCGCGCCTTGAGGCTTGGCCGTCGCAGCCGCTTCCCCTCGCGGCGCGGCGGGACGGTGCGCGGCCCTGCTCTCGGCGTTCGGGCGCGGCGAGGCCGCCTGCGGCTTGGCGTGCTGGCGGCGCGGACGCGGCGGTCCGCGACGGTTTTCGGACGCTTCCCCGCCCACGTCGGCACGCTCGCCGCGCGCCGCCGGATCGCGGCGATCCTCGGTCGGGATCTGCTGGCGCGTCGTCTTCTCGATCGCGCGCAGCAGCGGACGCTCGGCATTATCGCAGAGCGAGATCGCTATGCCCTCGGCGCCGGCGCGCGCGGTGCGGCCGATGCGATGGACGTAGGTTTCCGGCACTTCCGGCAATTCGAAATTGACGACATGCGTCACGCCGTCGACGTCGATGCCGCGCGCGGCGATGTCGGTGGCGACGAGCACGCGCGTCCTGCCGGCCTTGAAGTCGCCCAGCGTGCGCTGGCGATGGCCCTGGCTCTTGTTGCCGTGGATGGCGCCCGACGCGATGCCGGTCTCGTCGAGAATCTTCGCCACGCGATCCGCGCCGCGCTTGGTGCGCGTGAAGACAAGCGCGCGCTTGACCGCGGCGTCGCTCAGGATGCCGACCAGCAGATCGCGCTTGCTCTTGGCGTCCACCAGATAAGCGCGCTGGGCGATGCGTTCGGCTGTCGTGGCGACCGGGGTCACTTCGACGCGCGTGGGATTGTGCAGCATCTCGGCCGCGAGTTTCGCGATCTCGTTCGGCATGGTCGCCGAGAAGAGCAGCGTCTGGCGCGCCTTCGGCAATTTGGCGACGATGCGTCGGATCGGGATGATGAAGCCGAGGTCGAGCATGTGATCGGCCTCGTCGAGGACGAAGACCTCGACGCCGTCGAGGCGCAGGCGGCGCTGCTCCATGTGGTCGATGAGACGGCCGGGCGTCGCGACGAGGACGTCGAGCCCGCCCGCCAGCGCCTGAATCTGCGGGCCCATGCCGACGCCGCCGACGATGACGGCCGTGCGCAGGCGCGCATGTCGCCCGTAAGCGCGGAAGCTGTCGTTGATCTGGACGGCGAGTTCGCGCGTGGGGGCGAGGATGAGCGCGCGCACCGTTCCCGGCGCGGGGCGGCGCGGATTTGCGATGAGGCGCTGGATGATCGGGACGGCGAAGGCGCAGGTCTTGCCGGTGCCGGTCTGGGCGATGCCGAGAAGGTCGCGGCCTTCGAGCAGCGCCGGGATCGCACGGGCCTGAATGGGGGTGGGAGTCGAATAGCCTTCGTCGCGGAGGGCGCGAAGGATGGTCTCGGCGACGCCGAGGCCTGCAAAGTCGGTCATGTAGTCTTTCAGATCGCGAACCTGGCTTCAGCGCGGATGATCGCAGCGAGGTCCGATGTGGCGCGGTCCCGCGTAAATGGACCGCGAAAAGTCATCCGATGCGCTCGACGATGCGCCGCCTTTCGAGGCGGCCTACGCGACCGGAGCGCTGTTGCTGCGATGCAGCAACGCCAAGATAGGCGATCAGCTCGCCCGCGTCAATGGCCCGCGCGAATTCCTGTCGCCGTGATCGGCCGCGCATGGCGCCCTTGCTGCGAGCGCCGTGCGAACTGACTGAAGAATGAGCAATCCGCCCACAGGTCGAGCGCATTTTCGCCATTTTGCGCTTGCCGACCGCCCGTGCGCGGCGCGACACTGCTGCATCGCAACAAAAGTCGAGTCCTTGATAAGGGGGCTGCCATGAAAGCGGGTCAGCGGGTTCGGGTCAGGGCGGCTTCGCCGATCGCCAAGCGCGACGATGTGGCCCCCAACGCCGTCGGAACCGTGCTCTGCTGCTACAAGGTCCGCGCCCGGACGGGCTCGCCGGACCGTGTCGACGTCAAGTTTTCCGAGACGTCCGTAATGTGGGGCGTCGCGGCGAACGAATTCGAGGAAGTCGACGAGGGCCGCCAGTTCGCCTGACCGATCCATCCACAGGCCGACAAATTCCGGTTTCGCGCCCATCGGGCATGTTCTAGACAGAGCGGCGACGCAACCGAGCCGGACGCCTGCCCGATGATC
>DAIRCS010000028.1:0-33583 GCA_036796555.1 Rhodoblastus sp.
GCGGCGAGCAGCAGATGCTGACCATCGGCCGCGCGCTGATGAGCAATCCGACGCTGCTGATGGTGGACGAGGCGACAGAGGGGCTCGCGCCCATGGTGCGCGAGGACATCTGGCGCACGCTGCGGCTGATCGCGGAGCGGGGCGTCGCCATCGTCGTCGTCGACAAGAATCTCGACGACCTGAAAAAACTCTGTCGCCGCCACGTCATTCTCGTGAAGGGCGAGGTCGTGTTCGACGGCCCGACAGACGAGCTTGCGGCGCGCGACGCGTTCGTGCGCAGCCAGTTGGGGCTGTAGCTACTGGACCGCGAGCCTTCAGGCTCGCTATCGTGCATTCGCAAGCGAGCCTGAAGGCTCGCGGTTCAGGCAGGAAACACATGCTCAAGCTCTATCATTGCATCAGCGCGCGTTCGTTCCGTCCGCTCTGGACGCTCGAGGAAATGGGCCTGCCCTACGAACTCGTCATGCTGCCGTTTCCGCCGCGCGTCTTCGCGAAAGACTATCTCGCGATCAATCCGCTCGGCACGATCCCGACGCTGTTCGACGGCGACATGCGCATGACCGAATCGGCCGGCATCTGCCATTACCTGGCGACGAAGCACGGGCCTTCGCCACTCGCCGTCGACATGGCCGATCCGGATTACGGCCGCTGGCTCAACTGGCTCTACATGTCGGACGCCACCCTCACCTTCCCGCAGACGCTGGTGCTGCGCTATTCGCAGCTCGAGCCGCCGGAGCGCCGGCTGCCGCAAGCGGCGGAGGATTACAGGAAATGGTTTTTGGGCCGCCTGCGCATCGTCGAGGAGGCGACGGGCAAGGTCGAATATCTCGCCGCTGGCCGCTTCACGGTCGCCGACGTCGCGGTCGGCTATGCGCTGATGCTGGCGGAAATCCTGAAAATGAGCGGCGACTTCGGACCCAATGTCGCGGCCTACTGGGCGCGGCTGAAGCAGCGGCCGTCCTATGCGCGGGCGCTCGCCGTGCAGGAACAGGCGCTGAAGGACCAGAAGGTGTCGGCGGGCGTGAAGGTCTGAGCCGGCGCAAGGGCGGAACGGCTTGACCTTTGCCGGCGATGCGACGTTTGCGCCGCATTCCCACGGCGTCGATTTTCTGCAAGAGTCGCGTCAACGACAATCCAGGGAGGGAAGGATGCGTTACCTTATTGCCGCCGCCTGCGCGGCGGTTTTCGCTACCGGCGTTTTCGGCGCAAGCGCGCCTGCGGTCGCCGACGAACCCATCGTCATCAAGTTCAGCCACGTGGTCGCGACCAACACGCCGAAGGGCAAGGGCGCTGAAAAGTTCAAGGAGCTTGCCGAGAAATACACCAACGGCAAGGTGAAGATCGAAGTCTATCCGAACTCGACGCTCTACAAGGACAATGAGGAAGTCGAGGCGCTGCAGCTCGGCGCCGTGCAGATGCTGGCCCCCTCGCTCGCCAAGTTCGGCCCGCTCGGCGCTAAGGAATTCGAGGTGTTCGACCTGCCCTTCCTGTTCCCGAGCAAGGACGCGCTGCACAAGGTGACGACCGGCCCCATCGGCCAGGGCCTGTTCAAGAAGCTCGACAGCAAGGGCATTCTCGGCCTCGCGTACTGGGACAACGGCTTCAAGATCTTCTCCGCCAATCACCCGCTCAAGACGCCCGACGACATGCTCGGCCTCAAGATCCGCATCCAGTCGTCGAAGGTCCTCGAAGCCGAGATCAAGGCGTTCGGCGGCGTGCCGCAGGTGCTGGCCTTCTCGGAAGTCTACCAGGCGCTGCAGACCGGCGTCGTCGACGGCCAGGAGAACACGCCCTCGAACATGTACACGCAGAAGATGCACGAAGTGCAGAAATACGGCGTCGTCACCAACCACGGCTACATCGGCTATGCGGTGATCGTGAACAAGAAGTTCTGGGAAGGCCTGCCGGCGGACATCCGCGGCCAGCTCGACAAGGCGATGGCGGAGGCGACCGAATATTCCAACGACATTTCGCAAAAGGAAAACGACGACGCCATGGAGGCGATGAAGAAGAGCGGCCGCATCCAGTTCTACACGCCGACCGCCGCCGAGATGAAGCAATGGGCGGCCGCAGCCAAGCCCGTGCAGGACGAGATGGCCTCGCGCGTCGGCAAGGACCTGATCGAAAGCATCCGCGCGACGGTCGGCGCGTCGCACTGACGCGCCTCCTGTCCCCGCCAGCCTGGAGCTTCCGATGCTGCTGCGCATACTCGACCGGCTGGAGGAAACCCTCATCGGCCTGCTGATGGCCGCCGCGACGGCGCTGATCTTCTTCGCCGTCGCCCACCGTTATTCCATGACCGGCGCGGTCAATTTCGCGAAATGGGGGCGCGCGCACGAAATGCCCTGGGCGTTCGAGCTCGGGCGCGACGTGTTCAACATTCTCAAGCAGATCAATCTCACCTGGGCGCAGGAATTGTGCATCTACATGTTCGTGTGGATGGCCAAGTTCGGCGCGGCCTACGGCGTGCGCACGGGCATCCACGTCGGCGTCGACGTGCTGCTCGTGCAGATCGACCCCAAGTCGCGCTATCGCGTGATCCTGTTCGCGCTGATGTGCGGGGCGCTGTTCACCGCGATCGTCGGCGCGTTCGGCGTGCGCTTCGTCTGGCACATCGCCCACACCGGCGAAATCTCGCCGGACCTCGAAGTTCCGAAATGGCTGGTCTATCTCGCCGTGCCCGCCGGCTCGTGGCTGATGTGCTTCCGCTTCCTGCAGGTCGCCTGGACATTTGCGCGCACAGGACATCTGCCCAAGCATGACGAATCGAAGGTCGAGGGCATCGAGGAAGCCGCGCTCGCGCCGGTAACGCAGCCCATTCCCTCGGGAGGCCGGCCATGAGCGCGCATGCCGCCGCGCTGCCCGCCGAGGCGATCGGCGCGCCGCCGGACAAGGAAGGCCCCGGCCGCTGGGGACTCGTGCTGATCGCGCTGCCGGTCGCGCTCGTCGCCCTGTGCTTCGCCTCCAAGTTCGGCCTCATCGACCTGCCGCACGGCGTGCGCGTGACGCTGATCTTCGCGTTGCTGCTGGCGCTGATGATGACCGGCATTCCGGTCTCGATCACGCTCGGCCTGACGGTTCTCACCTATCTCTTCACGCTGACGACGGTGCCGCTCGATTCCGTCGCGCTGAAACTCTTCACCGGCATCGAGAAGTTCGAGATCATGTCGATCCCGTTCTTCATCCTCGCCGGCAATTTTCTCACGCATGGCGGCGTCGCGCGCCGCATGATCGATTTCGCGACGTCCATGGTCGGCCATCTGCATGGCGGCCTCGCGCTCGCCGGCATCGTCGCCTGCGCCATGTTCGCGCTGGTCTGCGGCTCGTCCGTCGCCACTGTGCTCGCCATCGGCTCGATCATCCTGCCGGCCATGGTGCGCTACGGCTATCCCATGCGCTTCGGCGCGGGCGTCATCACGGTCGCCGGCTCGCTCGGCATCCTGATGCTGCCGTCGATCCCCAAGGTGATCTACGCGATCTCGACCAACACATCGATCGGCGCGCTGTTCGTCGCGGGCGTGCTGCCGGGGATCATGCTCACCTTCATGCTGTGCGTGGTGACATGGTGGATCGCACGCAAGAACGATTACCCGCGCCTGCCGAAGGCGAGCTGGGCCGAACGCTGGCGCACGTTTCGCGAGAGCATCTGGGGCCTGATGCTCGTCGTCATCATCATCGGTGGCATCTATTCCGGCGCCTTCACGGCGACGGAAGCGGCCGCCGTGGCCGCCGTCTATTCCTTCTTCGTCTCGACCTTCGTCTACAAGGACATGACGATTCGCGACGCGCCGAAGGTGCTGCTGGCCTCGGCCAATCTCAGCGCCATGCTGCTCTACATCATCACCAACGCCGCGCTGTTCTCCTATCTCATGACCTACGAGAACATCCCGCAGGCGATGGCCTCGTGGATCACGGATTCGGGCTTCGGCTGGGTGTCGTTCCTGGCGCTCGTCAACGTATTGCTGCTGCTCGCCGGCAATGTGATGGACCCGTCCTCGATCATCCTGATCATGGCGCCGATGCTCTATCCGGCCGCCGTGAAGCTCGGCGTCGATCCCGTGCATTTCGGCATCCTGATCGACGTGAACATGGAGGTCGGCCTGTGCCATCCGCCGGTCGGGCTCAATCTCTATGTCGCGGCGGGCATCGCCGGCATGGGCATTACGGAACTGACCAAGGCGGTGATGCCGTGGCTGCTGACCATGCTGGTCTTCCTCGTGATCGTCACCTACTGGCCCGGCCTGTCGCTCTGGCTGCCGCGCGTCATGGGCATGTTGTAGCTCAGAGGAGAACGAGCGCCGCGAGCGACAGGAGAAGCGCCGGCGGCATCGCCAGCGCGCCCAGTCCGAGAAAGCGCAGCGCGCCGACATGCTCGCCCTCGCGACGGATGGCGAGCAGCCAGAGCAACGTGGCGAGCGAACCGGTCACGGAGAGGTTCGGCCCGAGATCGACGCCGATCAGCAGGCCCGCCACCACCTTGTCCGGCGCCTGCGCCGCCTGCCCCGCCGCGCCAGCGAGCAGGCCGAGCGGCAGGTTGTTGACGACGTTGGCGCCGAAGCCGGCCGCGAGCCCCGCGAAAAATGCCGTCTGACCGGGCGCGGCCTTGTCATGCGCCGAAAGCCAGTCAGCGATCAGGCGAATGCCGCCGACATGTTCGAGCCCCGCGACGAGGACGAAGAGCCCGGCGACCAGCGGCAGCACGCCCCAGGCGACGTGGCGCAAGACGGGGAGCGGCGAGCGCAGGGCGATGAGCGATGCCGCCAGCATGGAGACGATGCCGCAGGCCAACGTCGGCAGGCCGAGATCGCAGCCGAGCGCCGAGGCGCCGACGAGAATGAGCGCCGCCAGCGCCAGCGTGACGCCCGCCGCGCGGCCGGCCGGCGACAGCGGCTCGACTTCCGGCGCAGGCGCCAGCGGCTTGGCAAGCGCGCGGCGCTGCGTCCAGCGCAGCGCCGCATAGGTCGCCGCGATGGCGACGAGCGAGGGCAGCGCGAAGGTCCTGATCCACGGCAGCAGGGCCGGCAATCGCTCGCCATAGACGACGAGGTTGGCGGGGTTGGAAATCGGCAAGACGAAGCTCGCCGCATTGGCGATGAAGGCGCAGATGAAGAGATAGGGCAACGGCTCGACGCCCGCGGCGCGCGCGACGGCATAGACTGCCGGGGTGAGCACGACGGCGGTGGCGTCGTTGGAGAGAAACACGGTGACGAGAACGCCGACGCCGTAGACGAGCGCGAAGAGCCGGCGCGCCGAGCCGCGCGCGGCATGCGCCGCGTGGCCGGCGATCCAGTCGAACAGGCCTTCCTGCCGCGCGACCTCCGCAAGCAGCATCATGCCGACGAGAAAGAGATAGACGTCGTAGCCTTTCGCCGCCGCAGACCAAGCGGCGGCCGGCGAGAGCAGGCCGAAGGCGAGCAGCGCGGCGGCGCCGACGATCGCGAAGACATATTCGGGCAGACGAAACGGGCGCGCCAGCACGCCGAGAATCGTCGCGACGACGATGCCGAGCGTCGCGAGCGCGGCGCCGCTCATCGCGGCTTACGACCGGAATTCGGGATGCTTGGCGATATAGTTCGCGACGAAGGAGCAGCGCGGCGCGATCTTGAAGCCGCGTTCCTTCGCGCTCGTCAGCGCGCCGCGGACGAGCGCGCTGGCGACGCCCTTGCCCTGCAACGCGGTGGGCGTTTCGGTATGCGTGAAATAGATGGTGTCGCCGACGACGCGATATTCGGCGATCGCCAGCGAACCGTCCACGGCAAGTTCGAAACGGCTCTCGGCCTTGTTGTCGATCACGTCGCCCATCTGTCCCTCTCGCTCACGCCAAAACGATATGGCGCGGCCGAGGTTCCGCGTCCAGCCACATTCGGCTCTGTCATTCCCGATGCTCGCGGAGCGAGCGGGAATGATAACCGGCCAGGACGGATGACCTCACATGCGCGAGGGCAGGTAAAGCGCGATGATCGGGAAGGCGATCAGGATAGCCAGTCGCACGAGGTCGGCGCAGATGAAGGGGATGACGCCCTTGAAGATCGTCGAGAACGACACTTCCGGAATGACCGATTTGATGACGAAGACGTTCATGCCCACGGGCGGATGGATGAGGCCGAGCTCCACGGTCATGACGATGATGACGCCGAACCAGATGGGATCGAAGCCCAGATGCGTGATGACAGGGAAGATGATCGGCACGGTCAGGATGATCATCGCCATGGCGTCCATGAGGCAGCCGAGGACGAGATACATGAGCATGATGAGAATCAGCACGCCGTAGCGGCCGAGGCCGAGCGAGGTCAGGAATTCCGTGACCTTCTGCGGCGTCTGCGTGATCGTCAGGAAATAGCCGAACAGAAGCGCGCCGATCAGCACGGTGAAGACCGCCGCCGCCGTGCGCGTGGCCTGC
The DNA here is from genome assembly GCA_036796555.1 of Rhodoblastus sp. Lineage (GTDB taxonomy): Bacteria > Pseudomonadota > Alphaproteobacteria > Rhizobiales > Beijerinckiaceae > JAJXWB01. The sequence goes on from DAIRCS010000028.1 coordinate 6,401, forward strand.
AGCAGCGAATTGCGGATGCCCTCGCGCGACAGGCGGCCGCGCAGCACGCCGATCAGGAAAGCGCCGCCCGCGCCCATGCCGCCGGCTTCGGTCGGCGTGAACAAGCCGCCGTAAAGGCCGCCGATGACGAAGATGAAGAGCAGCAGCGGCGCCCAGACGTTCTTCAGCGCCTCGACGCGCTCGGCCCAGCTCGCGCGCGGCGCGGCGGGCAGGAAATCGGGCTTCACATAGGCGATGATCGCGATCGTGATCATGTGCATGCAGATCGCGAGCAGGCCCGGCAGCACGCCGGCGACGAAGAGCTTGCCGATGTCCTGCTGCGTGATGATGGCGTAGACGGCGAGCACGGTGGAGGGCGGCAGCATGGCGCCGAGCGTGCCGCCGGCCGCGATCACGCCGGTGGCGAAGCTCTGCGGATAGCCGAAGCGGCGCATTTCGGGATAGGCGACGGTCGAGAAGGTGGCGGCGGTCGCCACAGAGGAACCCGAGATGGCGGCGAAGCCGCCGCAGGCGGCGATGGTGGCGATGCCGAGGCCACCGCGCCTGTGGCCGAGAAACGTGTTGGCGGCGCGAAACAATTCCTTGCTGATGCCCGAGGTCGACACGAAGGCGCCCATGAGCAGGAACATCGGAATGACGCCGAACGTGTAGTCGGTGACCGTGCGCATCGAGGTCTGGCCGATCAGTTTCAGCGCGGCCGTGCTGTTGACCAGCATGGCGTAGCCGCCGACGCCGACCAGCGCCATGGCCATGCCGACCGGCACGCGCAGCAGCATCAGCACGAACAGGAGGACGAAGCCGCCTATGGCGATGAGATCAGGATTCATGAGACGCGGCTTCGGAGGAATGGGGATGTCCGCGCTCCATCTCTTCCGGATGGAAGATGAGGCGGTATGTGCGGATGGCGATCAGCAGCACGGCGGAGACGTCGCCGATCCAGGCGACCGCGAAGAACGGCCAGGTCGGCCAGTTGAGATCGTAGGTCAGCACGTTGTCGATGCGGGTCTGCTGGACCTTGTCGTAGAGCGTGTAGGTCTGGACCGTGACGACGAAGAGAAGCACCGAAGTGGCGAACACGTCCATCAGCCGCTGCGCGCGGGGACCGGAGGACGAATAGAGCAGGTCGACGGTGATGTGGGTGCCGCGATAGCTGTTCGCGGCGATGCCCCAGAAGATGAGGATGCCGAGCAGCAGGCGGCCGAAATCGTAGCTGTCCGGAATCGAGGCCGAGAAGAATTTACGAAGCAGAACGGAGATGAAAATGTCGGCGGCGACGATGCCGACGAAGATCGCGGCGACCCATTCGATCCCGTCGATGAACCGGTCCATCAGGCTGCGTTGCATGGGATTGTAGCTCTTGCCGTGATCTTCCTTCTCCCGCTTGCGGGAGAAGGTGGCGCGCGCAGCGCGACGGATGAGGGAGATACGACACCAAGAAAAGTTCGATGAACGCGGCGCCCTCACCCGACCCTCTCCCGCCTTGCGGGAGAGGGGTTGCGTCGGATGACCGTCGTCTACAGACCCGCGCCGTATTTCTTGATGGTGGCGTCGAGGTCGGCCTTGATGGCGGTCGCGTCGCCGCCCGCCTTATTCACCGCATCCGCCCAGTCCTTCTCGAGCGGCGCGACGACCTTCTTCCATTCGGCGAGCTGGGCGTCCGTGATCTTGTAGACCTCGTGGCCCTCGGCCTTCTTCATCTTCTCGCGGCCGTTCGCCTCGAAGTCGGCCCAGGGGCCGGCGACCTTCTCGGCCCATTCGGTCGTGCAGTGATTGTCGATCACCTTCTTCTGCGCCGCGGACATGGAATCGTAGAGCGCCTTGTTCATCGAATAGGTGAAGACGGTCGTGTAGAGCGGCACGTCCATGTGATACTTCGTCACCTTGTCGATGCCGAACAGGAAGACGGAGCCCCAGGGGAAGGTGATGGCGTCAGCGACGCCGCGCTCCAGCGCGTCCCGCGATTCGGGCGCGGAGGCCTGCACGTTGGTGCCGCCGAGCGCCTTCACCATCTGCCCGATGGTCGATTGGGCCGGACGGATCTTCATGCCGGCGATGTCGCCTGGAACCATGACCTTCTTCGAGCGCGAATGGATCGCGCCGGGATCGTGGATGAAGCCGAAGCAGTAGTGCGTGTCCTTCATCTCCTTGGCGGCGTATTTGCGATACCAGGCGTCGAAGGCCTGCGTGCCCTTGTGGCCGTCGCCGAAGATGAAGGGAACCTGGCCGAGCGAGACGATCGGGAAACGGCCGGGCTGGTAGCCGGGATTGACGTAGGTGACATCGGCGATGCCGTCGCGCGCCATGTCGTAATGGTCGAAGGCCTTACCGAGTTGCTCGGAGGGGAAGAGCGTCGCCTTGATCGTGCCGCCCGATTCCTTCTCGATGTCGTCGGCCCAGACCTTGGTCGCAGGCACGAGCGGATGCTGCGCCGGCACCCAGAAGGAAATCTTGAGATTGATCTGCTTGTCCTGCGCCTGAGCCGCGCCGCAGCCCAGAGCCGCCAGAATACCCGCAACCGTCGCCAGTTTCCGCATTCGTCCCTCCCTTAAATCCGCGCGCGACCCGTTTGCCGGGTTCTGACCGTCGCATCCGACAGATACGCCTAGGCCGCCGCGGGCCGCCGCGCAAGATCGCCGGCCCTGGGCGTATCCATTAACATGTTAAGGGATTGTCCGCCAGTCGCTCAAGCGACGTTGCGCGCGAAAGCGCCCCGCCAAAGCCGGGTGCGGGTGACGCGGAAAGAAAGAACGACGGTCGCCAGCATGACGAGCCAAGCGACGACCGCGTGCGGACTGCCGCTCGGCACGCCGTAGAAGGCGACGACGTCGCTCGCGCCGGGAATGGCGAGAGCGCCCGTCGTCATCAGCGCGCCGCCCGCGAATTCGAAGGGGATGCGCGCCTTGTCCGGCAGATGGGGACGAAAATGGCCGCGCCAGGCGGCTGCGGCCAGAACGCCGACCAGCAGGCCGGCCAGCACGAGCGCGATCGAGACGGCCTCGCCGCTGCGGGGCGCAAGCGAACTCGCGGCGTCCATCAGGCTCGTTTCGCCGCGCAGGCCATAAAGCGAGGCCGCGACCGCGCCGAGCAGGACGATGTCGCGGGCGCGCTCGAGCCGCTTGCGGCTGCGCGCGAGCATGACGAGGGCGAAGGCGGCGGCGGCGAGAACGATCGCCGTCCATCCGGCCTCGTAGGTCATCGAGAGGCGCGGCCGGTTTTCCGCCCGGGCCGCGTGGGGGACCAGCAGAAGGGCGGCCGCGCCGCCGGCGATCGTGGCCAGAGCCCCCATGTCGCCGTTGGCGAGGCGTCCCATCGTGCCAATCGTGCAGGCGCCGTTGACGCGGGCGCCGATGCCGAACAGAATCGCGCCAACGAGGCTCCAAGCCGTCGGCGGCGCCCAGGGCGCGGGATCGCGCAGGCCGAAATAGCCCCAGAGGGTGAAGGCGAGCGTCGCGCTCGCCATGACGATCACCATGGCCGCGAGCGGCTCGAAACGCCCGTCGGCCATGGCCTTGGAGGCCTTCATGAAACACATGTTGGCGCGCGCCAGCGCCATGCCGGTGAAGACGGCGAGGAGAAGCGTGAGGATGGCGTGCCAGGTCATCAGGCGGAACCGGAGCGATGAAACTGGCGTCTATCTAGGAAGGCGCCGCCCTGTCGGCCAAGAGCGCGTCCGATCACGAAATCGCGCGCGGCTTCAGCGCACCGTGTTCGACAGCCCGCCATCCACCATAATTTCCGCGCCCGTCACGTATTTCGCCTCGTCCGACGCCAGATAGAGCGCCGCCCAGGCGACATCCCATGCGTCGCCCATGCGGCCCATCGGCGGCTTGGCGTGGCGTTTGGCGATCAGCGCCTCGGCGTCGCCGCCGGCCTGCTGCCTGGCGAGACGCACGGTGACGAGCGGCGTGAACATCAGGCCCGGGATGACCGTGTTGATGCGGACGTTCTGCGGCGCATAGCGCACCGCGGCGACCTTGGAATATTGCTGCAAGGCGGCCTTGGAGGCGGCGTAGGCCGCGAGATCGTGGCCGAGATGCCGCACGCCGGCGATCGAGGAAATGTTGACGATCGACCCGCCGCCCTGCTTCGCCATGCGCGGCGCGAGGATGCGCGTGGAAAGGTGGACGTAGTCGACGTTGAAGCGGAACTGCGCGTCCCATTGTTCGGGCGTGATTTCCTCGGGGCCGCCGGGGATCGAGCCGCCGACATTGTTGACGAGGATGTCGATGCGGCCGAGTTTTTTCTCGGCTGCGTCGATGATGCGGGCGAGGTCGACGGCGTCGGTCACGTCGCCGGATATGACCGCCATCTCCCGACCTTCCGCCTTGACGAGCCGCGCCGTCTCTTCCGCCGCCGCGCGGTTGAGATCGACGCCGACGATCTCCGCGCCCTCGCGCGCGAAAAGGATCGCCATGGCGCGGCCGTTGCCGATCCCGGCGCCGACCGAGCCCGCGCCGAGCAGCAGGACTTTCTTGTTCGCGAGCCGTCCGGCCATCATTTCCTCCGATTTCGCGCGGGCGTTTGACCCGTCCACGTTGATATTTTACATGTTATATAATTCGTCGGAGCGCCGCCATGTCCACACGCCCGAAGCTCGCGACCTTCCGGATTCCCGGCCGCGACCCCGTCTACGGCCTCGTGCGTCCTGACGGGGCCGTCGAACTCTCCGCACATTTTTCCGACCGCTGGCCGACGCTGCGCGAAGCGATCGCCGAGGAGGGCGCGCTCCAGAAACTCTGCGACGCCGGCGCGACCGCGGCCGCCGACCATGCGCTCGACACGATCGAGCTTCTGCCGCCGATTCCCGCGCCGGAAAAGATCATCTGCATCGGCGTCAACTATCCGGACCGCAACGAGGAATACAAGGACGGGCAGGCCGCGCCGAAATATCCCTCCATGTTCATCCGCTTTCCGCGCTCGTTCGTCGGCCACGGCGCATCGCTGGTGCGGCCGAAGGCCTCGCCGCAGCTCGACTACGAGGGCGAGGTCGTGATCGTGATCGGCAAGGGCGGCCGGCATATCGAGGAGCGCGACGCGCTCTCGCATATCGCGGCGTTGAGCCTGTGCAACGAAGGCACGATCCGCAACTGGGTGCGCCACGCCAAATTCAACGTCACGCAGGGCAAGAATTTCGACTCCACGGGCGCGCTCGGCCCGTGGATCGTGCCTTACGAGGACGAAAGCCAGATCGCCGACATCAGGCTCACGACGCGAGTCAACGGCGAGCTCCGGCAGGACGACCGCACGAGCCGCATGATCTTCGGCTTCCGCTATCTGATTTCCTACATCTCGACCTTCACGACGCTCGTTCCCGGCGACGTGATCGTGACGGGCACGCCGACAGGCGCGGGCGCGCGCTTTGATCCGCCGAAATTCCTCGTTCCCGGCGACATCATCGAGGTGACGGCGGAGGGGATCGGCACGCTGGCCAACGGCGTGGTGGACGAGGTCTAGGATGCTGACGCCGCCGACACGCCAGCCGTCATGCCCGCGCTTGTCACGGGCATCCACGCCGGGCCGTTGCGAAAGCGCGGCTTCGAGAGCCCGCGCGCTCGCCGTTGCAATGCAGAATTGGCGCGGCGTGGATGGCCGGGACGAGCCCGGCCATGACGGGCGTAAGGACAAACACGCATGCTGACGCCAGACGAAATCCTCTCGGCCGCCCGCCGCCTCGACGAGGCCGAACGCACGCGAAAACAGATCCGCATGCTGTCGCTCGATCACGCCGGCATGGACATGGCCGACGCCTACGCCGTTCAGAAGGCGTGGATCGACATGAAGGTGAAGGCCGGCCGCACCGTGCGCGGCCACAAGATCGGCCTCACCTCCAAGGCGATGCAGCTCGCGCTCAACATCGATATTCCCGATTCCGGCTATCTGCTCGACGACATGTTCTTCGCCGACGGCGCGACGATCCCGACCGCCAAATTCATCGGCACGCGCATCGAGGCGGAACTGGCCTTCGTGCTCAAGACGCCGCTCGAGGGGCCGGACTGCACGATATTCGACGTGCTGAACGCGACGGACTATGTCATCCCGGCGCTCGAAATTCTCGATACCCGCATCCTGCGCATGGACCCCGAGACGAAGAAGACGCGCACCATCGTCGACACGATCGCCGACAATGCCGCCAATTGCGGGATCGTGACGGGCGGCCGGCCGATCCGGCCCGACGCCACCGATCTGCGCTGGCTCGGCGCCATCGTTTCGAAGAACGGCGCGATCGAGGAGACGGGGCTGGCCGCCGGCGTGCTCAACCATCCCGCCAACGGCGTCGCCTGGCTCGCCAACCGTCTTGCCGCGCACGGCGGGGCGCTGAAGGCGGGCGAGATCGTGCTGGCGGGATCGTTCATTCGTCCGATCGAAGCCCGCAAGGGCGATACGATCGTGGCGGATTATGGGGCTTACGGAACCGTGAGCTGTTATTTCGGATGAGGCTCGTGCATCGGCCTGACCCCCTCCCTGACCCTCCCCCGCTTCGCGGGAGAGGGGGCTGCAGGCGTCGCAGGTCTCATCCTGCGCAAAGCCACGCATCTGTTCCCTCTCCCGCGAAGCGGGGGAGGGCCAGGGAGGGGGCGGAAGGACCATGAGCGACGCCGACACCCGCGCCACATCCCCCGTGCGCATCCGCCACTTCTCGCGCTCCCTGCCGATGTCGCTGCTGCGCGCGCGCGAGGCGGTGATGCGGCACTTCCGGCCGGCGCTGCGCCGGCACGGCATGACCGAGCAGCAATGGCGCGTGCTGCGCGCGCTGATGACGCGGCCAGGCATGGAAGTGTCGGAACTCGCGGAGGCGACGTTCCTGCTCGGCCCCAGCGTCTCGCGCATCCTGCGCGACCTCGAGGGGCTCAGGCTGATCACGCGGCGGCTCGACAAGGCCGACCAGCGCCGCAGCATCATCGCGCTCTCGACGGAAGGCGAGGCGCTGATCGAGCGCGTGTCGCCGCAATCGGAAATGATCTACGCCGAGATCACGCGGCGCTTCGGCGCGCAAAAGCTCGCGGAATTGCAGAGCATGTTGCGTGAGCTGGAGAGCGTGCTGAGCGAGGGCCCGCCGATCGAGGGCGAGCCGGGTGAGAAGGAGCAACCCGGGCCTAGGCCCTCATCCTGAGAGTCTGACTCGAAATTCGCTGCAAACCCACGCCCCTCATGCTGAGGAGGCGGCGAAGCCGCCGTCTCGAAGCATGATCCAGGGATTCGCGCCTCGGCCACCCTTCGAGACGCGCCTTGCAGGCGCTCCTCAGGGTGAGGAGTTGAGGTTACGCGGGCCCTGCTTCGGGACAGCGCTGCGCGCCTCCTCAGCATGAGGACGAGGATTGAATCCTTACCCGTGCGCGCGTTCCAGTTCCGCGCCGAAAGCCGTCGCCTTGGCGCGCATGCGGCTGGCGAAGGAATCGAGATCCTGAGCGAGACGCACGACCGAATCGACGCTGTCGCCGACATCGCCCACCGCCTTGGCCACCGCGCCGACGTGATCCGACATGCCGGTCGTGCCTTCCGCCGCCGAACGCGTGGACCGCACGATCTCCTGCGTCGAGGCGCCCTGCTCGTGCACGGCGGAGGCGATGATGGCGGAGATGCGCTCGACCGCGCTGATCTTGTCGCGAATGGCGGCGATGGCTTCGACCGACTGATCGGTCGCCGCCTGCATTTCCGCGATCTGCGCGGCGATGTCCTGCGTCGCCTTGGCGGTGCGGGTGGCGAGCGTCTTCACCTCCTGCGCGACGACGGCGAAGCCGCGGCCGGCTTCGCCCGCGCGCGCCGCCTCGATGGTGGCGTTGAGGGCGAGCAGGTTGGTCTGGGCGGCGATGCGCGAAATGAGCTCGACCACGTCGCCGACGCGCGCAGCCGCCGTCGACAGGCGCGAAATGCCGGAATTGGATTTTTCCGTCTGCACGACGGCTTCGCGCACGACGCCGGTCGAATCGACGACCTGGCGGCTGATCTCCTCGATGGCGTCGAGCAATTGCTCGGCCGCGCCGGCGACGGCCGACACGTTCTGCGCGGCCTCGCTCGCCGAGAGCGTCGCGGAATCCGATCCCTGATTGGCGTGGCGCACGGCCGCCGTCATGGTCTCCGTATCCTCCGACAACTGGCGCGTCATGACGCCGAGGCCTTCCATCAGCTTGCTCATGTCGGCGACGAATTGCTCGACGCTGGCGCGCACGGCCGCGTCGCGCATGAGACGCGCCTCGCGGTCGTCGCGCGCCTTGATCTCTTCCACCAGCGCGACGTTGGAGCGGACGTGGTCGCGCAGCGCGACGAGGCTGCGGGCGATCTCGCCGATCTCGTCCTCGCGGTTCTCGAAGTCGATCTCGATCTCCGTGTCGCCGGCGGCAAGCTCCTGCATCTGGCCGGCGATGCGCGAGATCGGGCGGGCGACCAGCGTGTGCAGGGCCGGGATGAGAATGCCGAAGGCGAGAACGCAGACGAGGGCGAGGCTGCCGAGCAGCAGGTGCTGCAGGCTTTCGGAGGCCGCCACCGCCTGCGCGAAAATCTCGTGCGCCTGCGCCTGCGGCGCGCTCGCCGCCCGCCGCGACAGGTCGACGACGTCGCCCGCGCCGAGATAGGCGTAGAAGCCGAAAGCCGCGACGATCAGAAAGAACAGGCTTTGGCGGAAGACCAGGCCGCCGCCGAGCGAAATTCTGGGCATCATCCCCTCGCAGACCACGTCAGCCCGGATATAAGCGACCTCCATTCAGGAAGGGTTAACGCTCGTTGTTTCGCCACGGCTTTGTCTGCCGGCCGCAATCGCGCTAAATCAGCGCGCCAGCCAAGGATCAGACATGAGCAAACTTAGCGTCGCCGTTCAGATGGACCCGATCGACCGGATCAAGATCGCCGGCGATTCGACCTTCGCGCTGCTGCTCGAAGCCCAGAAGCGGGGCCACGACATCGTGTTCTACACGCCCGACCGGCTGTCGCTGCGCGGCGAGACGGTCTTCGCCAATGTGCAGGACCTCACGGTGAAGGACGTGCAAGGCGACCATTTCACGCTGGGCGAACAGCGCCCGCTCGACCTGTCGCAATGCGACGTCGTGCTGCTGCGGCAGGATCCGCCCTTCGACCTCGCCTATATCGCCACCACACATCTGCTGGAGCGCATCCACCCGAAGACGCTGGTCGTCAACGACCCCGCCCAGGTCCGCAACGCGCCGGAAAAACTGTTCGTCATGGATTTTCAGGAATTCATGCCGGCGACGCTGATCACGCGCGACAAGGCGGCGATCGAGGCCTTTCGCGCCGAGCACAGCGAGATCGTGATGAAGCCGCTCTACGGTTTCGGCGGCGGCGGCGTGTTCAAGGTCGCGCCCGTCGATCCGAATTTCGGCTCGCTCTACGACATGTTCGCGACCACGTTCCGCGAGCCTTGGGTCTGCCAGAAATTCCTGCCGCGCGTGTCGGAGGGCGACAAGCGGATCATTCTAGTCGACGGGCAGGCGCTGGGCGCGGTCAACCGGGTGCCGGCGCCCAACGATATCCGCTCCAACATGGTGCGGGGCGGGGCGGCGGCGCAGACGGAGCTGACGCCGCGCGAGAAGGAAATCTGCGCCAAGCTCGGTCCGGAATTGAGAAAACGCGGCCTGATCTTCGTCGGAATCGACGTCATCGACGGCCATCTGACGGAAATCAACGTGACTTCGCCGACCGGCGTGCGCGCGATCCAGCGCGTCGGCGGCCCCGATCTCGCGGCCGCCATCTGGGATGCGATCGAGGCCAGACGGCGGCGCTGAGGACCGGGCGCGCCGCCGGATTTTTGTGGTAATGCTGGGCGATGGATCAAAGCGCCGAGCCCAACTCCCGGACCGTTCGCGACACGCGCCGCATCGCCGGCCCGCCGTTCGATCGCGCCGCGCTCGCGAAAGCGATCGCCGACCTGTCGGCGGCAGTCCCCTCGCGCGACGAATTCCGCAAGGCGGTCGTGCCGCTGTTCCAGCAAGTCCTGACGGACGGCCACGCCCGCGCCCGCGAGGCGCTCGAGGCCGGCGGCCGCGGCCTCGCCTGCGCACGCTTCCTCTGCGACCTCGAGGATGAATTGACCCGCGCGATCTACGATTGCGTGACGCGCCACGTCTATCCGATCCAGAATCCCTCGACCGCCGAACGCATGGCGGTCTGCGCGGTCGGCGGCTACGGCCGCGGCACGCTGGCGCCGGGCTCCGACATCGACCTCTTGTTCCTGTTCCCGACCAAGCAGACGGGCTGGGGCGAAAGCGTCGTCGAGGCGACGCTCTACATTCTCTGGGACCTCAAGCAGAAGGTCGGTCATTCGACGCGCTCGATCGACGAATGCCTGCGCCAGGCGCAGGGCGACATGACGATCCGCACCGCGTTGCTCGAGGCGCGCTTCATCCTCGGCGAAGAGCCCCTGTTCGAGGAAATGCGCGATCGTTTCGAGAAGGAGATCGTGCGCGGCACGGCGCGCGAATTCGTCGCCGCCAAGCTCGCCGAGCGCGACCAGCGCGTCGCGCGCGCCGGCGCCTCGCGCTATCTCGTCGAGCCCAACGTGAAGGAGGGCAAGGGCGGCCTGCGCGATCTCAACACGCTCTTCTGGATCGGCAAGTATGTCTATCGCGTGCGGCGCGTCGAGGAATTGGTCGGCGCCGGGCTGTTCACGCCGCAAGAACTCAAACTGTTCGAGCGGTGCGACGAATTCCTGTGGCGCGTGCGCTGCCATCTGCATTTCGTCGCCGGCCGCGCGGAAGAACGGCTGAGCTTCGACAAGCAGCGCGTCATCGCCGAACGCCTCGGCTACGTCTCGCACGCCGGCCTTTCGGGCGTGGAACGTTTCATGAAGCACTATTTTCTGGTCGCCAAGGACGTGGGCGATCTCACCGCCATCGTCTGCGCGGCGCTGGAGGAGCGGGAGGCCAAGCCGCGCGCCGTGCTCGACCGTTTCGTCGGGCGTTTCCGCCGCCGCCGCAAGATCGTGCATTCCGATGATTTCGCGGTCGAGGTCGACCGCATCACGGTCGCGCAGTCCGACGTCTTCGACCGCGACCCGGTCAACCTGATCCGCCTCTTCTGGCTGTCCGACACGCACGGGCTGGCGATCCATCCCGATGCGCTGCGGCTCGTCACGCGGTCGCTGCGCAGGATCGACGCGAAGCTGCGCAACGATGCGGAAGCCAACCGCCTGTTCATGGAAATCCTGACCTCGCGCAATTCGCCCGAGGTCGTGCTGAGGCAGATGAACGAATCCGGCGTGCTCGGCCGCTTCATCCCGGATTTCGGACGCATCGTGGCGATGATGCAGTTCAACATGTATCACCATTACACGGTGGACGAGCATCTGCTGCGCGCCGTCGGCGTTCTCTCGCAGATCGAGAACGGCCGGCTGGTCGAGGATCATCCGCTCACCAGCGAGATCATTCCGACCATCGCCAACCGGCGCGTGCTCTATACGGCGGTCTTCCTGCACGACATCGCCAAGGGGCGCCCCGAAGACCATTCGATCGCCGGCGCCGAGGTCGCGCGCAAACTCTGCCCGCGGCTCGGCCTCTCGGAAGCGGAGACCGAGACCGTCGCTTGGCTGATCGAAAAGCATCTCGACATGTCGAACACGGCGCAGAGCCGCGACCTCTCGGATCGCCGGACGATCGAGACCTTCGCCCAGCTCGTGCAAACGCCGGAGCGGCTGAAGCTGCTGCTGGCGCTGACCGTCTGCGATATTCGCGCGGTCGGGCCCGGCGTCTGGAACGGCTGGAAGGGCCAGTTGCTGCGCAGCCTCTATTGGGAGACGGAAGTCGTCCTGACCGGCGGCCATTCGGCGATCGACCGCAAGTCGCGCGTCAAGCAGATGCAGGAGGAGTTGCGGCGCGCGCTGCCCGGCTGGTCGGACCCGGAGTTCGACGCCTATGCGGAGCGCCACTATCCGGCCTACTGGCTCAAGACGGATCTTGCGCGCAAAATCCAGCACGCCAAGCTCCTGCGCCTGACCGAGGTCGAGATGCGCTCGCTGGCGACCGAAGCGACGACGGATTCCTTCCGCGGGGTGACCGAGCTGACGGTGGTCGCGCCCGACCATCCCTACCTTCTGTCGACCATCGCCGGCGCCTGCGCGGCGGCCGGCGCCAATATCGTGGACGCGCAGGTGTTCACCACGACCGACGGTCTCGCGCTCGACACGATTTCGATTTCCCGCCAGTTCGACATGGATTCCGACGAATTGCGGCGCGGCAACAGGATCGCGGAATCGATCGAGCGGTCGCTGCGCGGCGAAATCAAGCTCGTGGAGCTGATCGCGGCCAAGGGCGCCGCGCTGGCGCGTTCCGACGCCTTCAGCGTCGCGCCCGACGTCGTGATCGACAACAGCCTTTCGAACCGCGCGAGCGTCATCGAGGTTTCGGGTCTCGACCGTCCGGGCCTGCTCTACGATCTCACCAGCGCCATTTCGAAACTGAACCTCAACATCGGCTCGGCGCACATCGTCACTTTCGGCGAAAAGGCGGTCGACGTGTTCTATGTGACCGACCTGACCGGCGCGAAGATCGCCAACCCTGCACGCCAGGCCGCGATCAGGCGCCGGCTGCTGGAGACGCTGGGCGGCGAGCGCAGGCCGGCCAGGGCGGCGGGCTGACGCGCCGCGACTTGATTTTTGGGGGCCGCGCCCTGATATCGGACGCGACCGAAGCCATGGAATTATTATGAATTCGACCGAAAAGCCCGAAAACGCGAAGGAAGAGGCTCACGAGCACGCGTCCGCGCTAGCCGACGCCGCCGCACAGGCCACGACCGGCGAGCCCGAACCCTTCACCGAACTTGAAAATCTCTACGCCGAAAACGCCGCGCTGAAAGATCGCGTGCTGCGCGCCATGGCGGAAGTCGAGAACGTCCGCCGCCGCGCCGAGAAGGAGGTTGCGGACGCGCGCGCCTATGGCGCGGCCAATTTCGCGCGCGACATGCTGACCTTCGCCGACAATCTCGGCCGCGCGCTCGAAAACGCGCCGAAGGACGCCGAAGGCGCGCTCAAGACGATGATCGAGGGCGTGGGCGTGATCGCCGCCGATTTCCAGTCGCGTCTGACGCGCCATGGCGTGAAGAAAATGGAGCCGCAGGGCCAGAAGTTCGATCCGAACCAGCACGAGGCTCTGTTCGAAATTCCCGACGAATCCGTGCCCGCCGGCACCGTGCGGCAGGTGGTGGAGGCCGGCTACACGATCGGCGACCGCGTGCTGCGGCCGGCCAAGGTCGGCGTCTCCCGCGGCGGTCCGAAGGCTTGAGTCTTCATGGCGCGCTCAGTGCGCCATGAAGACCGGGATTTCGGCGTAGGTCAGGATGTCGGCGGTCGCTCCGCCGAAGATCATCTGGCGCAGCCGGCTCTGCGTATAGCCGCCCTTCACCAGCAGGTCGCCGCCGAGGGTCGCGCACTGCTCGAGGATCGTGCGGCCGGGCGACAGCGTCGAATTTTCCACATTCACGACGTCGACCGCCATGTTGTGGCGCTGCAGGGCCTTGGCGAGCGCCTCGGCCGACGGACCCGGCGAGAGCGCGCCGGCCACGCTCAGCACCACGACCCGCTTGGCCTTTTTCAGCACGGGCATGGCGAAGCCGACGGTGCGGGCCGTTTCGGTCGACCGGTTCCATGAAATCACGACGGTCTCGCCGATGGCCGCCGGCGCCTTGCGCGGCGCGATGAGGATCGGCCGGCCGGCCTCGAACAGGACCGATTCCAGCGTCGCGCGGCGCGGATCGCCCCGGCCGGAGCCGGGCCTGCCGACGACGACGACGTCGGCGACGCGGCCATAGGCGCCTATGCCCGAATCGGTGCTCATGTCGCCGCCCGCCCAGCCGAAGCTGAGGCCGGTCGCGTCGCCGCTGGAGGCGGCCACGCCGTGCGCGTTCATGAAATCCTCGAAGACGCGGCGCGCGTGCTCGACAAGTTCGCGCCGGGTCTTCTCGTCGAAGATCGAGCCGGCGATCGCGAAATCCGCGGCGATGAGATCGCCGGTGTCGGGGCCGAGCGCGATGCCCTCGATCCGGCTGCCGAAGCCCTGGCCGAACCGCCAGGCCGTCTCCAGAACGGCGGCGATCGAATCGTGCTCCTCGATGGGGACGAGAATGTTCTTCATGGCGGGCCTCCTGCGGGGAAGCTAGCGCGGTTCAGGCGTGAAGTGAAAGCGCGATCAGAGCCGGCGGGAGGGGATCGACCAGGCGCAGACGAGCGCAAGGGCCGCAAAAGCCCCGACGGTGAGAAACACGGCGCGGAAACCGGCGTCGAGCGCCGTCTGCGCGGTCGCGCGGACGGCCGGCGCGAGCGTCGCCATCGCGGCGGGTCCGCGCTCGACGAGATCGGCGAAGACGCCCGCGGCCTCGCCCGCGCGACTCCGGAACACCGCAAACAGGATCGCGCCGACCAGCGCCGTGCCGAAGGAGGCGCCGATGGCGCGCGAAAATTGCACGGAGCCGGCCGCCGCGCCGAGCATGCCGGGGCCGGCGGCGTTCTGCACGATCACCTGCACGACGCCCATGACCGAGCCCATGAAGAAGGTGAGCACGCCGATGATCAGGCCGAACCAACGAACGTCGAGCGTCTCGTGGCCGAAGGCGACATAAATTAGGATCGCCACGACCGGAATCATCGCGAACGAAGGAAAGATCGCCGTGCGCCCGGTCTGCGCGACCAGCCTGCCCGTCGCCAGCGAGCCGATGCCGATGCCGAAGGCGATGGGCAGGAGGAAATAACCGGTTTCGGCCGGCGAAAGCCCGCGCGCGACGCGCAGATAGATCGGCAGATAGGCGATGAGCGAGACGAGCGCCGCGCCGTGGCAGGCCGCCATGGCGTCGGAGCGCCAGATCGCCTTCTCGCGCAAGAGCGAGAAGGGAAAGAGCGGCTGCGAAATCTTCAGTTCGCGCCGCGTCAGCAGAACGAGAGCGGCGGCCGCGACGCCGACGAGGGCGAGGATGACAGGCGCATCCGCCAGCCGCAGGCGTCTGATCTGCTCCATGGCGACCAGCGCGGGCGCGACGAAGAGCACGAACCAGACGAGGCCTGGCGTATCGAAGCGCCAGTCGGCGTCCGGCTTGGGCGCAAAGGCCGGGAGCCGCCGCACGAGCGCCGCCGCGAGCAGGCCGAGCGGCAGGTTGATCCAGAAGATGGAACGCCAGCCGAGCCCGCTCGTCAGCCAGCCGCCGGCGACCGGGCCAAAACTGTTGGAAAAGACCACGACCGAGGCGAGATAGCCCTGATAGCGCGCCCGGTCGCGCGGCGGCACGCTCTCGCTTATCAGCGCCTGCGACAGCGTCATCAGGCCGCCGCCGCCGAGCCCCTGCAACACGCGCGCCGCGATCAGCGCCGGCAGGGTGGGCGCCAATGCGCAAGCGATCGAGCCGATCGTCATCACGCCCAGGGCGACGAACATCATGCGCCGGCGGCCGTAGACGTCGCCGAGCCGCCCGTAGACTGGCGCGGCGATGGTGGTCGCCACGAGATAGGCGACCACGATCCAGGCGATGCGCTCGACATCGTCCAGATCCACCGCGATCGCCGGCAGGGCGGTGGCGACGATGGTCTGATCCATGACCGCGATGAACATCGGCAGGACGATGGACGGAAACATGCGCAGGAAGACGCCGGCGCCGTTGGGCGCGGGCGCGTTGGGCGCGCGGTCTGGGATCGTATCGGGCAATGAAAGGGCGTCGGTTGCTTTGCGGCCAAGACTCCGTCAAAGGGCCCCGGCGATCAACCGCCACGCGGTTGACACAGCTATGCGCCGACGCGACAAAGCGCGCGCTTTGCAACCGGGGTCCTGACCATGCGTCCTTCCAAACGCGCCGCCGACGAAATGCGCGCCGTCTCGCTCGAACGCAACGTGGCGCGCTACGCCGAAGGCTCGTGCCTGGTGAAGTTCGGCAATACGCATGTGCTGTGCACCGCCTCGCTCGAGGACAAGCCGCCGATGTGGCTGCGCGGCCAGGGCCGCGGCTGGGTGACCTCCGAATACGCCATGCTGCCGCGCGCGACGCACACGCGCACGCGGCGCGAGTCCTCTTCCGGCAAGCCCTCTGGCCGCACGCAGGAAATCCAGCGGCTGATCGGCCGTTCCTTGCGCGCTGTCACCGACCTCAAAATGCTCGGCGAGCGGCAGATCACCGTGGATTGCGACGTGCTGCAGGCCGACGGCGGCACGCGGACGGCTTCCATCACCGGCGCGTGGGTTGCGCTGCATGATTGCCTCAAGTGGATGCGGGGCCGCTCGATCATCAAGGACATGCCGCTGAGGGACCGCGTCGCCGCCGTCTCCTGCGGCATCTACAAGGGCGCGACCGTGCTCGACCTCGACTACGACGAGGATTCGGCGGCCGAGACCGACGCCAATTTCGTGATGACCGGCAAGGGCGGCATCGTGGAAGTGCAGATGACCGCCGAGAACGAGACGTTCGACGAGGCGCAGCTCGCCGCCATGCTCGGCCTCGCCAAGACCGGCATCGCGAAACTCGCGGATTTGCAGAAGGCGGCGGTCGCCTGATGGGCCGCAAGCTCTCCGGCAAGATCGTCATCGCCACGCATAATGCGGGCAAGCTGCGCGAAATGCGCGAGCTGCTGGCGCCCTACGGGATCGAGGCGGTGTCGGCCGGCGAACTCGGCCTGCCCGAGCCGGAAGAGACGGCGTCCGATTTCGCCGGCAACGCGCTGATCAAGGCGCACGCGGCGGCAAAAGCAGCCAATCTGCCGGCGTTCGCGGACGATTCCGGCCTTTGTGTCGAAGCGCTCGGCGGTGCGCCCGGCATCTATTCGGCGCGCTGGGCAGGGGAGGCGAAGGATTTTTATGCGGCAATGGACAAAATTCGCCGCGAGGCGCTGGCGACGGGCGCGAAAGAGCCGTGGCGCGCCTATTTCATCTCCGCGCTCGCGCTGTGCTGGCCGGACGGGCATGTCGAGCAGTTCGAGGGCCGGGTGGACGGCGACCTGATCTTTCCGCCGCGCGGAACCGCCGGCTTCGGCTACGATCCCTGCTTCCGGCCGGACGGACACGAGCGCACCTTCGGCGAAATGACGGCCGAGGAGAAGCACGGGATTCCGGCGGATGGAAGCCGGGCGCTGAGCCATCGGGCGCGAGCGTTTCAGGCGCTGGCGCGGGGGTGTCTGGATTGAAAGTGGACCGGCGTGGGTAACGCGACTACATTGTGTTCATAACGAACACACGAGAGCGCCTCATGCCTGCCAAGGCCGACACGTTTTCGGTCCGTCTGCCCGAAGAAACGCGACAGAAGGTCGATGAAATCGCGCATCGGCTGCGGCGCAGCCGTTCGTTCATCGTCAAGGAGGCGGTCGAGCAATACGTGCGCGATCAGGGCCGCTACCTCGGCGAACTTGACGCCGCGTTCGCCAGCATCGAAACCGAGGGCGGGCATTCCGCCGACAGCGTCTTCCGCTGGATGCGCTCGTGGGGCACGGACGGCGAATTGCCCGCGCCCGAGATCGACGTCCCCCCTCTGAAATAGGCGATGCGCGCCGTATTCACGCCCGCCGCGGTCCGCGACCTCGGAGAGCTGCGCCGCTATCTCACGCCTCTGAGCCCGGAAGGCCTCGCCAGCGTCACGCGGGCGATCGAACGTCGTATTCAGGCGGCGCTCGATTTTCCGGCCAGCGGTCGCCCCTCTCCCCATCCCGAAGTCCGGGAGATCGTCGAGCCGCATTACGGCTTTCTCATCCCATACGCCGTGCGCAGCGAAAGCCTCATCGTTCTGCGTATCTATCGGTCGGCGCGAAAGCCTCTGGACTATGAGGCGCTCGCGAGGTCCCTGCCGCGCGATCCCTGATCCGTCCCATTCCGGCACATTTCCCGACGGCCCCCTTCGTGCAATAAGGCCGCATGGCCTCCAAATCACCGCCCCGAATCGATCCGGGCTTCGGCGTCTACGTCCACTGGCCGTTCTGCCTGTCGAAGTGCCCGTATTGCGATTTCAACAGCCACGTCCGGCGCAATCCGGTCGATGAAGATCGCTATGTCGAGGCCTTCCGGGTCGAACTCGCCCATCGCGCGAAACTGACGAAAGGCCGCAAGGTCGGCTCGGTCTTCTTCGGCGGCGGCACGCCCTCGCTGATGAAGCCGCAGACGGTGGAAGCCATTTTGCAGGCGATCGCCGACAACTGGACCATGGAGCCGAATGCCGAAATCACGCTGGAGGCCAATCCTTCGAGCGTCGAGGCCGAGCGCTTTCGCGGCTACAGGTCCGTCGGCGTCAATCGCGTGTCGCTCGGCGTGCAGGCGCTGGACGATTCCGATCTGCGCATGCTCGGCCGCCTGCACAGCGCCGCCGAGGCGATGGCCGCGCTCGACGTCGCGACGTCGGTGTTCGAGCGCGTGTCCTTCGACCTCATCTACGGCCGGCCCGCCCAGAGCATCGAGCGCTGGCGCGCGGAGCTGACGCAAGCGCTGGCGCGCGCGCCGGAGCACATGTCGCTCTACCAGCTCACCATCGAGCCCGACACGATGTTCGAGCGGCTGGAGCGGGCGGGCAAGCTGGTCATGCCCTCGCTCGACATCCAGCGCGATCTCTGGGACCTGACGCAGACCATGATGGCCAAGGCCGGCATGCCCGCCTACGAAATTTCCAACCACGCGCGCGAGGGCGCGCAGAGCCGGCACAATCTCGTCTACTGGCGCTATGGCGAATATGTCGGCGTGGGGCCCGGCGCGCACGGTCGGATCATGGACCGCGACGGAAGGCGCGCGCACGCCACCGAAAAGCACCCCGAAATGTGGCTCACCTGCGTCGAGACGGAGGGCCACGGCCTCGTCGAGGACGAGGCGCTGTCGATCGAGGAGCAGGGCGACGAGTTCCTGCTGATGGGCCTGCGGCTGACCGAGGGCATCGACCCCGGCCGGTTCCACCTGCTGACCGGCAAGCCGCTCGCCTCCTCGCGCGTCGCGGAACTGATCGCGGACGGGCTGGTGGAATACACCCGCGAGGGGCGGCTGCGGGTGAGCGCCGAAGGTTTTCCGGTGCTGGACGCGGTGGTGGCCGATCTCGCCGCCTGAGACGGCGGCGCGATCAACTGTCCGTGAACCCCGAACTTCAGCCGCTTTTCATCCGTAAACGAGTCGGCAACCAAGCTGGAGCCGACTCATGAAGCGCGCCTATTCAGCCGATCCGATCGTTCTCGCCGAACTCGCCGCCGTTCTCCGCGCCATCGCGACCGAGCGGCGCCAGTCCCGCCGCATGCTGCGCTGCATGGCGAGCGCCTACGAGGCGCAAGCCGCCGCGCTCATGCCCGACGCGCGGGCGCCGCAAAGCCATTATTGAGCGAAGGTCAGGTCGGCGCGCCGGCAAAGCTGCGCGGCGCAGGGCTGATGACGGTGGTCGTGCCCGAACCGATCTGCAAGACCGACAGGCCGCGCTCGTTCAGGCCGTCCGGCTTGAAGCGGAAGACGCCGTCGGCGCCGTTGAAACCCGACGGATTGGTCAGCACGCTGTCCGAGAACCGGGCCGGGCCGGCCGAGCGCGACAGCGCGATGGCGAGCGTCGTCGCGTCATAGGCGAGCGTGGCGATACGGGTCGGATCGGAATTGTATTTGGTGCGATAGCGCGCCGCGAAGGCGTTGAAGCCGGCGTTTTCCGGCGCGGCGAACCAGGCGCCCTGCAGGAAGGGCACGTTGAGCGCGCGGGCGTCGTTCCACAGGCCGGTGCCCAGCACCTGAACCTTCTTCGGATCGACGCCGGCCGCCGCCAGTTGCCGGCCGATCGCGCCCATGGCCTCCGCCTGATCGGGGATGAACAAAGCGTCGATCTGGCCCGCGACCTGGGCGATGCGCTTCACCGCGTCGCCGGCGCCGCCGGGGCGGTAGCGCTCGACCGCCATCACCCGCATGCCGTCGCGGGCGGCCGCCGATTGCACGGCGCCGGTCGCGACATTGCCATAGTCGCTTTCGGGCGCCAGCACCGCGATGGATTTCTTGCCCTTCTGCGCGGCGAAGTCGACGATGCGGTCGACATAGCTCTCGACGAGGAAGGAGAGCAGATAGACGCCGCGCGACGCCACGGACGCGTCGGTCGAAAAGGCGATGAGCGGCTTGTTGGCGGCGCGGGCGACGCGCCCGGCCTCGCGCACGCTGGCCGCGAACAGCGGGCCGATGATGAGGTCGGCGCCTTCGTTGACGGCGGCCTGCGCCGCATCGCGCGCGCCGTCAGCCGAGCCGTGGTCGTCCTTGACCAGAACCGTGATGTCGTTGGCGCCGGCTTCGGCCACGGCGAGATCGACGGCGTTGCGCAGCGAGGCGCCGACAACGCTGGCGCCCGATCCTTGCGTCAGCGGCGCGATTAGCGCGACGCGCACGGGGCCGGTTCCGATCGTGTCGCCGGTCGGCGCGGCGGGCGTTCCCGGCGCAGGCGTGGGCGTCGGCGGCGGGGGCAGATCGGCGCGGGGCCCGAGGGTCGGGCCGCAGCCCGCCAGCGCGAGGGCGAGACCGCATGCGGCGACGATTTTCAGCCGCGTTCGCGCATTCGCAGCCTGATCGTTCGAAAACAGCCTCACGTCACCCTCCAGCCGCGCGCGGAAACGCCGCTTTATCCTTAACGGTCGAAAGCCATAAAGATACGCCGTTTGCAACCCTTGGTTAATATCGGGACGAATGCGGCTGAATTCGCTACGCTTGCGGGATACAGCGGATCGTTCTACATAAAGAACTTCTGGAATGAAATAACGAACGAGCGAACGTGATCGGGGACCGGGAGCAGAGGCAGGGCGAAAAAGTCCGGGAAACGCGGACCTTCACCGCGTTCGGCCTGCGCGCCGAGGCCGAGCGCATCGCCCCGGGCCTGCATGTGGTGGCGACGCCGATCGGCAATCTGCGCGACATATCGCTGCGCGCGCTCGCCACGCTGGCGGCGGCCGATGCGGTCGTCGCCGAGGATACCCGCGTCACCAAGATTCTGCTCGCCCATTACGGCATAGCGACGCCGCTCGTCGCCTATCACGAGCACAACGCCCATGTGATGCGCCCGCAATTGCTGGCGCGGCTTTCGGGCGGCGCGGCGCTGGCGCTGGTGTCGGACGCCGGCACGCCGCTCGTCTCCGATCCCGGCTTCAAGCTGGTCGCCGATGCTCTCGAGGCAGGCGTTCCGGTCACATCCGTCCCCGGCGCTTCCGCGGTGCTGGCGGCGCTGGTGGTGGCGGGCCTGCCGACCGACCGCTTCTTCTTCGAAGGCTTCTTGCCGCCGAAAAGCGCGGCGCGGCGCGCGCGGCTCGCGGAACTGGCGGCGGTGCCCGGCACGCTCGTCTTTTTCGAATCGGCGCGGCGCGTCGGCGAAACGCTCGCCGATTGCGCCGCCGTGCTCGGCGCGCGCGAGGCCGCCGTGGCGCGGGAGCTCACCAAGCATTTCGAGAGCGTGCGCCGCGGGCCGCTGCCCGATCTCGCGCGCGAGATCGGCGAAGGCGAGCCGCTACGCGGCGAGATCGTGCTGCTGATCGGCCCGCCCGTCGAAGGCGCGGCGGAAATCAGCGAAGCCTCGCTCGACGACAGGCTGCGCACGGCGATGAAGGCGAATTCGGTGAAAGACGCCGCGGCGATCGTCGCCGGCGAGACCGGCCAGCCGCGCCGGCGCGTCTATGCCCGCGCGCTGCAACTGGCCGGCGAGCGCGACGCTTGAGCGGTCGCGACCGCACGCAGGCCCTCGCCTTCGGGGTCAACGCCGAGACCATCGCCGCCCTTTGGCTGCGGCTGAAATTCTATCGCATCCTCGAGCGGCGCTATCGTATCCGCGAAGGAGAAATCGACATCATCGCCGCGCGCGGCGCGACAATCGCCTTCGTGGAGGTGAAGGCGCGGCCGACGATGGAGGAAGCCGTCATCTCGATTTCCGCGCAAAAGCGCCGGCGCATGTCGCGCGCCGCGCATCACTGGCTGGCGCGGCGCCCCTGGGCGGCCAATCGCATCTTGCGCGGCGACGCCCTGTTCATCGCGCCGCGCAGCCTGCCGCGCCATGTGCCGGCGGCGATAGAACTGGATCTGGACTAGGCTGTCCTGGCCGCCCAGTCCTTGGCCTTGCGGCCGACGACGGGCATGAGCGACCCCAGCCCCTCCTGCGCCAGCCGCCCGACCAGCCCGCGCTTGATGCGGCCGACCAGACCCACGCCTTCGAAGACGAGCGCCGAATAGAGTTGCAGCAGCGTGGCGCCGGCCTCGACCTTGGCGAAAGCGGTTTCGGCGGAATCGATCCCGCCGACGCCGACAATGGGGAACTGACCTTCGACGCGCAGAAACGTTTGCGCCAGCATGCGCGTCGACAGGTCGAAGAGCGGACGACCCGAAAGGCCGCCCGCCTCCTTCGCATTGGCTTCGCGCAGCGTTGTGGGCCGCGAGATCGTCGTGTTGGACACGATCATGCCATCAACCCCGCGGTCGCGCGCGACGCGGACGATGTCGTCGAGATTTTCCAGGGCGAGATCGGGGGCGATCTTGAGCAGCAGCGGTTTGCGCCCGGGCGCGGCGTCGCGAGCGTCGAGCGCGCGGGCGAGCAGATCGTCGAGCTGGGCCGCCTGCTGAAGGTCGCGCAGGCCCGGCGTGTTGGGCGAGGAAATGTTGATCGTGAAATAGGAGGCGACATCCGCGAAAACCGCGACCCCCGCCGCATAATCGGCGATGCGGTCGGCGGCTTCCTTGTTGGCGCCGACGTTCACGCCCACGACCCCGGGCCGGGCGCGCCGCGCGCGCAGCCGGCGCAGCACGGCGTCCGCGCCTTCGCTGTTGAAGCCGAAGCGGTTGACCACCCCGCGATCGGCCGGCAGGCGGAAGAGACGCGGCTTCGGATTGCCGGGTTGCGGCAGCGGCGTGATCGTGCCGACTTCCGCAAAACCGAAGCCGAGCGCCAGCAGGGCGTCGGGAACCTCGCCGTTCTTGTCGAAACCCGCCGCCATGCCGATCGGATTCGGGAATTTCAGGCCGAAGGCCTCGACAGCGAGCCGCGGGTCATCCGGAGCGCAACGCGGGATCGGCGCGAGCTTCAGCCCGGCGATGGTCGCCGCATGCGCCCTTTCGGCGTCGAGCGACAGGAGCACGGGCCGCGCGAGGGAATCGAAGAGGCCGAGCATCAGAGCAATCCCGAAAAATCGTGGGCGCCGTCCGGCCCGAGCGGCAGCGGGCGGACCGAGACGGCCGCGCGCGGATCGAGCGTTGCGTAGAGATGCGGAAACAAGGCGCCCCCGCGCGAGGGCTCCCATTTCAGCGCGGCGCCCAATGTCTCGGCGTCGATGGCGACGAGCAGAAGATCGCTCTGCCCGACGAAATGCTTCATCGCGGTTTCGCGGGCCTGTTCGGCGGTGGAGAAATGAATGAAGCCGTCGGCGAGATCGACCGGCGCGCCCGCAAAGACGCCGGCGACCTCGGCGGCGCGCCAGGCGGATTGCGAAATGATCTTGTAGATGAGGGTCATGGCGCAGCTTCTATGCGCCAGCGCGGCGGAGAGGTCGAGGAACCAGATGAATTTGGGCGTAAATTCCGCAGTCCGCATGAAACGCGGGCTTGTTTTCGTGACACAGGGCATGTAAAGGATAGATATCCTAACATTTTTCATCGAACGCGCCGCGCAAAGCCCGGAGATTCCGATGCTCAGCCACGCCCAGGTCTGGACCGCGATCGACCAGCTCGCCGAACGTTTCGGCATGTCGCCCTCGGGTCTCGCCAAGAAGGCTGGGCTCGACCCGACGACGTTCAACAAGTCCAAGCGCAAGTCGCCCGACGGCCGGCTGCGCTGGCCCTCGACGGAATCGATCGCCAAGATTCTCGAGGCGACGGGCGCGAGCATCGACCTGTTCATGTCGATGCTCGGCCCCGGCGCGCCGGCGCATCGCCGGCCGCTACCGCTGATCGGGCTGGCGCAGGCGGGCGACGGCGGCTTTTTCGACGATGGCGGCTTTCCGGCCGGCGCCGGCTGGGACGAGATCGAATTCCCGGCCGTCGCCGATCCGCACGCCTATGCGCTGGAGATTTCCGGGGATTCGATGGCGCCGGCCTACAGGGACGGCGACATCGTGATCGTCTCGCCGGGCGCGCCGGTGCGGCGCGGCGACCGCGTGGTGGCCAAGACCGTCGCGGGAGAAGTGCTGGCGAAGGAGCTGAAGCGCCAGACGGCCAAGACGATCGAGCTCAAATCGCTCAACCCCGCCCATCCCGACCGCACGATCCCGCTCAACGAATTGCGCTGGATCGCGCGGATCGTGTGGTCGAGCCAGTAGGCTCAAGTCCCGACGTAATTCGACACTTCGATCAGGTTCCGGTCGGGGTCGCGGAAATAGACCGAGAGAATCGGCCCCGTCGCGCCGGTGCGGGCGATCGGACCTTCCTCGATCGCCACGCCCTTCGCCTGCAGATGCGCGATGACCTGATCGAGCGGCGTAACGGCGATGAGGCAGAAGTCGGCGGAGCCCGGCGTCGGCCTGTGCGCCTTGGGCAGGAATTCGCGGCCGGCCTGGTGCAGGTTGAATTTCTGGCGCCCGAATTTCAGCGCGACGCGGCCCGCGCCGAACGTCTCCACGCTCATGCCGAGCGCATCCCGATAAAACGCGCAGGCGCGCTCGATGTCGGCGACGGTGAGGACGAGATGGTCGAGGCGGTCGATTTCGATCATCAGGGCGTGCGGCCTTGAACCGCGGGGGCTGCGGGTGTATATGAACGCCAAGCATACAGTCTCATGGACCACATTGGATGGTCATTGTGAGAGTGGGCCCCGCCGGGACCCGCTCTTTTTTATTACCTGACGCAGGAACGCTTGACGCAGACCACGCCCGATATCGACGCCCCGCTCGAGGAGCCCCGCCTCGTTTCCGAGACGGGGCTTGCCGCGCGCATCGCCCATATCGCCGGCCCGACGCTGACGGGCCTCGGCCTCCGTCTCGTGCGGGTGAAGATTTCCGGGCAGGACGGCATGACCCTGCAGATCATGGCCGAGAAGCCGGACGGCTCGATGAATATCGAGGATTGCGAACTGGCGAGCGAGACGCTCTCGCCGGTGCTCGACGTGGAAGACGCCATCGCGCAGGCCTACCGGCTGGAAATGTCCTCGCCGGGCATCGACCGGCCGTTGGTGCGCGTCTCCGATTTCAAACGCGCGATCGGCCACGAGGCGCGGATCGAACTCAGCGTTCCGCAGCCCGACGGGCGCAAGCGGTTTCGCGGCATTCTCCTTTCCGTCGAGGGCGAGGGCCGCGACGCGATCCTGTCGCTCGAACGCAACGACGCGCGCGCCGATGAAGAAAAGCTCGTGCGCCTGCCGCTCGGCGCGCTCGACGAGGCGCGGCTCGTGCTGACCGACGAACTGATCCGCGAAGCGTTGAAGGCCGGCAAGATCGCCGCCGAAAAGCCGCCGGAAGGCGAGGAGGCCGGGGCGGAGCCGCCGATCCGCCGCGGCCCCGGCCGCTTTGCCGCCAAGAACCAGATGAAGCAGAAGCCGGTGCTGCCGGCCGGCGTGCAATCGCGCTTCAAGAAATCGCCAGTCAACAAACCCTCTGCTCCCGTGCGCGGGACCCCGAAAGGCAAATAGGAGAAACCGCCATGGCCGTGAGCGCCAACAGGCTCGAACTCTTGCAGATCGCCGACGCCGTCGCGCGTGAAAAGTCGATCGACAAGAGCATCGTCATCGCCTCGATGGAGGATGCGCTGCAGAAGGCGGCGCGCCTGCGTTACGGGCAGGAGACGGAAGTCCGCGCCGAGATCAACCAGAAGACCGGCGAAGTGCGCTTCTCGCGCCTGCTCAACGTCGTCGACCAGGTCGACAACGACGCGACGCAGATCGCGCTGACCGACGCCCGCAAGCGCAATCCGGCGGCCGAGGTCGGCGACTGGATCGCCGAGACGCTGCCGCCCTTCGACTTCGGCCGCATCGCCGCGCAGTCGGCCAAGCAGGTGATCGTGCAGAAAGTGCGCGAGGCCGAGCGCGACCGCCAATACGAGGAATTCAAGGATCGCATCGGCGACATCGTCAACGGCGTCGTCAAGCGCGTCGAATACGGCAATGTCATCGTCGATCTGGGCCGGGGCGAAGGCATCATCCGCCGCGACGAGATGATCCCGCGCGAAATGTTCCGGCCGGGCGACCGCGTGCGCGCCTATGTCTACGACGTGCGCCGCGAGCAGCGTGGCCCGCAGATTTTCCTGTCGCGCACGCATCCGCAACTGATGGCCAAGCTGTTCCGCCAGGAAGTGCCGGAGATCTACGACGGCGTGATCGAGGTGAAGTCTGTCGCCCGCGACCCCGGTTCCCGCGCGAAAATCGCGGTCATCTCGCGCGATTCCTCGATCGATCCCGTCGGCGCCTGCGTCGGCATGCGCGGGTCTCGCGTGCAGGCGGTCGTCAACGAATTGCAGGGCGAGAAGATCGACATCATCCCGTGGTCGGCGGATGCGGCCACCTTCATCGTCAATGCGCTGCAGCCGGCGGAAGTCGTCAAGGTCGTGCTGGATGAGGATTCCTCGCGTATTGAAGTTGTCGTCCCCGATGACCAACTCTCCCTTGCGATCGGCCGCCGCGGCCAGAACGTGCGTCTGGCCTCGCAGCTCACCGGCTGGGATATCGACATCCTGACGGAAGCGGAGGAATCCGAACGCCGCCAGAAGGAATTCGTCGAGCGCACCAATGCTTTCATGGAAGCGTTGAACGTCGACGAGGTTGTCGGCCAGTTGCTGGCGTCGGAGGGATTCCGCTCGGTCGAGGAAATCGCCTACGTGGAGCCCGCCGAACTCGCCTCGATCGAGGGTTTCGACGAGGACACCGCGAGCGAGATCCAGAATCGCGCCCGCGAATATCTGGAGCAGATCGAGGCCGAGCACGACGCGCGCCGCAAGGAGCTGGGCGTGTCCGACGACCTCAAGCAGATCGACGGCGTGACCACGGCCATGCTGGTGAAGCTCGGCGAGAACGACGTGAAGTCGGTCGAGGATCTGGCGGGCTGCGCCACCGACGATCTCGTCGGCTGGATCGAGAAGAAGGACGGCGAGACGGTCAAATACACGGGCTTTCTCGACGGGTTCGACCTGTCGCGCGAGGAGGCCGAGGCCATGATCATGGCCGCGCGCGTCCATGCCGGCTGGATCGAGGCCGGCGCCGAGGAAGCAGCCGGCGAGGCGGAGGCCGAATAAGGCCGATGGCGGCGGGCGGCGACGAGGAACGCGGGCCGATCCGGACCTGCATCGTCACCCGCGCGGAGCGCCCGCCGGAAGACATGATCCGGTTCGTGCTCGCGCC
>DAIRCS010000029.1:0-32586 GCA_036796555.1 Rhodoblastus sp.
TCGAGGAACGTCTCGACATTGCGGCCAAGGCCTCGTGGGACTGGCAGCGCACGGCCGCCGTCGCCTATTTTCGGTTGGAGGACTACGACGACATCGTTCTCGCGGAGGGCGCGGAAGCCGCGCAGCGCGTTGTCGCAGCCATGGCGGCCGCGCTCTCGGCGCGTGTCCGCAAGAGCGACGCCGTCTCGTCGCTCGCCCCGAACGAGGTCGTGGTCTGTCTCAGCCTGATCGCCGACGAGGTCGATCTGGCGAGCGTCGGACGCCGCCTGACCGCCGCATTGCGCGAGGCTCGTCGCCTGCCGGACGGCGAAAACCTGTTTGGCCTCGCGCTCTACGAGACGGATGCGACAGGCGCGCAATGCCTGGAGGCGGCGCGCCGCGCCTTCGACGACATGATCGCGCCGTCGCCCAAGAAGACGGCGGCGCGCACTGCATCGTCGCGTCGCCGCGCGCGCGCGAAAACGTCGGCCTGATCGCGGGACATCCGGCCGGGGTCAGCCGCCCGCGGCCGGAGCGGGGGCGATCTTGTCCTGCGTCTTCGTGTCGAAGTCGGAGGCGTCGTGGCGCTCGTGCAATTGCGCCGAGAGCTCCCCCTGCGTGCGGTTGACGATGCGCCCGCGCCTGACCGCCGGCCGCGCCGCGATCTGGTCCGCCCACCGGATGACGTTCTTGTATTCGTGAACGCTGAGGAACTCCGCCGCGCCATACTGGTTCGACTTCACCAGGCCGCCGTACCACGGCCAGACCGCCATGTCGGCGATCGAATAGCCGGCGCCGTCGAGATATTCGACCTCGGCCAGCCGGCGCTCGAGCACGTCGAGCTGCCGCTTCACCTCCATGGCGTAGCGGTTGATCGCATATTCGATCTTCTCCGGCGCATAGGCGTAGAAGTGGCCGAAACCGCCGCCGAGGAAGGGCGTGGCGCCCATCTGCCAGAACAGCCACGACAGGCATTCCGCGCGCGCCGCGCGCTCGGTCGGCAGGAAAGCGCCGAATTTTTCGGCGAGATAGACCAGGATCGCGCCGGATTCGAAAATCCGCACGGGCTTGGGCTCGCTGCGGTCGACGAGCGCAGGGATTTTCGAATTCGGGTTGATCGCGACAAAGCCCGAACCGAATTGGTCGCCCTGGCCGATGTTGATCAGCCAGGCGTCGTATTCCGCGCCTTTGTGGCCGGCCGCCAGCAGCTCCTCGAACATGATCGTGACCTTCTGTCCGTTCGGCGTGCCGAGCGAATAGAGCTGGAACGGATGCTTGCCGACCGGCAGCTCCTTGTCGTGCGTCGGGCCGGCGATCGGCCGGTTGATATTGGCGAAACGCCCCCCGCTGGACTTGTCCCAGCTCCAGACCTTCGGCGGCGTGTAGTCTTTCGTGTCGCTCATCTGCGGTTCCACCCGGTGTTGGGGATAGTATGGGCGCAGCATATAGGCCGCCGCCGCCATTTGTCGTGGGCGCGGCCATGCGGATTTCGACGGGCGGGCATTTGCCGCCGCGCGGAATGGACGCGCGCCGCCCCAGCGCCTATTTGACGCCAGGGGTCGGGCGCGCCGGCCGCCTCATGCCGGAGCCGTTCGCCTGTCGCTCTTCGAATCCATATTGCTGCTGCTCGCCGTCGCGCTGGTTCTCGCGGCCTTCTCCCGCAAGATCGGCGCGCCCTATCCCGCCTTTCTCGCGCTGGTCGGCGCGGCCGTCGCCTTCCTCCCCGGCGCGCCGCGCGTCGACCTCGAGCCCGATCTCGCGCTCGCCCTGTTCCTCGCGCCGGTTCTGGTCGACGCGGGCTTCGACATGTCGATCCGGGAGCTGAAGCGCGACTGGGTGGCGGTGTCGAGTCTGGTTCTCGGCGCCGTCGTCGCCACGACCGTCGCCGTGGCCGTCGTGGCGCGCTGGCTGACGCCCGATCTCGCGTGGGCGCCGGCCATCGCCCTCGGCGCCATCGTCGCCCCGCCGGACGCCGTCGCCGCTTCGGCCGTGCTGCGCCACATCAATCCGCCGCGCCGGCTGGTCTCCATTCTCGAAGGCGAAAGCCTGTTCAACGACGCCAGCGCGCTGGTGATCTTCCGCGGCGCGATCGTCGCCGCGACTTTCGCGATGACGTCGACGACGATCCCGCTGCTCGTGCTCAGCGTGCCGGCTTCCCTGCTCGCGGGCTGGGCGCTGGGCATGACCGTGCCCCGACTCAACGGCCGCATCGTCGACGCCCCGACGGCGATCCTCTTCCAGTTTCTGACCGCCTTCGGCGTCTGGCTCGCCGCCGAGCGCCTGCATCTGTCGGGCGTGCTGACGCTCGTCGCATTTGCGGCGACGGCCTCCCGCACGGTGCGCACGCCCGCGCGCCTGCGCCTGCCGTCCTTCGCGGTCTGGGAGACGGTGATCTTCTTCCTCAACGTGCTCGCCTTCGTTCTCATCGGCCTGCAGGTCGAGCCGATCTTCGAGCGCCTCGACTACAATGCGCGCTTCCACTACCTGACCGTCGGCGGCGCCGTGCTTGCGACCGTCATCGTCGTGCGTTTCGCCTGGGTATTCCTCAACGGCGGCGGCGTCTGGCTCTACGGACGCCTGCGCGGCTTCAGCCCGATCAATCCCGGCGTGCGGCCCGGCTGGCGCGGCGGCCTCGTCGTCTCCTGGGCGGGCATGCGCGGCATCGTCACGCTCGCCGCCGCCCTCGCCCTGCCGGACGGCGACAATCCATTCCCGCACCGCGATCTCATTCTTTTCACGGCCTTCGCCGTGGTTCTCGGCACGCTGGTGCTGCAGGGCTTCACGCTCGGCCCGCTGCTGCGCCTGCTCGATTTCCCGCAGGACAAGCTGCTCGAAAGCGAAGCAGGCTTTGCGCGCACCGAGGCGCTGCGCGCCGCGCTGGCGAGCCTCGACGGCGAGGACAGCGACGCCGCCCGCCGCGTGCGCGACGAATATGCGGGCCTGATCGCGGTCGCCGATGCGGAGGAGGGGGCCTATGCGCCGCCGCTCTCCGAGGAGGATCGCCTGCGCGAGCGCGCGATCGGCGCGGCGCGGACGCGTCTCTCCGAATTGCGCCATTCCGGCGAGATCGGCGACGACGCCTTCCATCGCGTCGAGGAGGAACTGGACCGGACGGAGATCGGCGTCGTCGAGTTCTGAGCGTCCGGCGAACCCCGCCGCCTCACGCGGTCAGCCACCCGCGCAGCAATGCGTCGAACGCGTCCGGCGCCTCGAACTGCGCCCAGTGGCCGGCATGCGGGATCAGTTTCAGGTCGCGGAAATCCGGCGCGCGCCGAAGGCCGGCCTCCAGCACGTCGAATCGCCCGCGCGCGAGAACGTCCTCCGCGCCCCAAGTCGCGAACACGGGCGCGCGAATGTCCGGCATCGTGCGCAGCAGGACGTCGGTGCGCGCGATGCGGCGCTTCGTCAGGCGATCCTGCTTGAGGCATCGCACGTAGAGTTCGAGCGACAGATCGTCGATGCTCTCGTCGTTGGCGAGCATCAGCAGCCGCAGATTGTGCCGGAAGGCGTCTTCGCGCTGCGGTCCGTCGGGCAGGCGCAGCCATTCCCTCAGCGCGATTTTCGCGCCGGGCTTGTCGCTCAGCGCCGGAGCGCCGACAAGCACGAGTTTCTGCACGCGCTCCGGATGGCGCGCGGCGTAGAAGCCGCTGACCATGGCGCCGAAGGAAAAGCCGACGAGGTCGAATCTCTCCAGTCCCAGCGCCGCGGCGCCCGCCTCGATCCACGGCGGCAGCGCGTCGCCGTCCTCGCCGACCGGCGGCCGATCGGATTCGCCGCAGCCCGGCAGGTCGCAGGCCCACACCTCGCGACCCGCTTCGACGAGCGCACGGATATTGCGCGCCCAGTGCGCCCAACTGCCCGAGCCGCCGTGGACCAGCACGACAGGGGCGGCGCCGTTTCGACCCTCGCCCCAGCTATGCCAGATCATCCGTCCATCGCCGCAGGGCGTCTCATGACGTGCGGCTGCGGCCTCGATGCGCGCGAGGTCGTCTCTTGTCGCAACGCGTTCGGGCAACGCGACCATTCCCATTGGTTTCATTCCCCGCCGATCCTGACGCCCGTCCATAGCACGCGCGGCCTGCCCGTGGCGCAATGTGCGCCAGCGCATCGCGCATGGCGCGGCGTTCGCGTCCGATGCCGCCATCGACATCGAGGCTCCGCCATGATCGCCGCACGTATTCTCGCCATCCTCGCCGCGCTGGCCGTCTCGGCCTATATCGCGCTGACGGCCGCTCAGGCCGGAGCGTAGAATCTCGCCCCGCCGCAAAGTGCGAGTGGCCATATCCGCTTTCCTGTCGTATGGAACGCGGCGATCCGGCGGCCGGCGAGTTGGCCGCCTGTCCGGCCGCATTGGCCCGCAGGAATTTTCGTGACATTCACCATCGCCAGCCCCGCGCTTTCCCGCGCTCTTAGCGAGCGCAATTATTCCGAAGCGACCGCCGTTCAATCGGCTGTTCTCGACGCTCCCGCCGACCGCGACGTCATCGTTTCCGCCCAGACCGGCTCCGGCAAGACGGTGGCCTACGGGCTCGCCATTGCGCCGACCCTGCTGTGCGGCAATGAGACCTTCGCCGGCGCAGGCGCGCCGCTCGCGCTCGTCATCGCGCCGACGCGCGAACTGGCCTTGCAGGTCGAGCGCGAACTGACGTGGCTCTATGAATACGCCGGCGCGAAAATCGTCGCCTGCGTCGGCGGCATGGACCCGCGCCAGGAGCGGCGGCGCCTTGAGGCGGGCGCGCATATCGTCGTCGGCACGCCCGGCCGCCTGCGCGACCATATCGAACGGCGCGGTCTCGATCTGTCCGCGCTCGCGGCGGTCGTGCTCGACGAGGCCGATGAAATGCTCGATCTCGGTTTTCGCGAAGATCTCGAATTCATTCTCGACGCGACGCCGCCGACGCGCCGCACGCTGCTCTTTTCCGCGACCATGCCCAAGGGTATCGTCGCGCTCGCCCGCCGCTACCAGCGCGATGCGCTGCGCATCGAGGTGGAAGGCGGGGCGAGCGGCCATGCCGACATCGACTATCGCGCGATCCGCGTCGCGCCGAAGGAGATCGAGCACGCCGTCGTCAATCTGCTGCGCTACGTGGAGGCGCAGACGGCCATGGTCTTCTGCAACACCCGCGAGGCCGTGCGTCACCTGCAGGCGACGCTGCAGGAACGCGGCTTTTCCGCCGTGCTGCTGTCGGGCGAACTGAGCCAGCACGAGCGCAATCGCGCGATGCAGGCGCTGCGCGACGGCCGCGCGCGCGTCTGCGTGGCGACCGACGTCGCCGCGCGCGGCATCGACCTGCCCAACCTCGAACTCGTCATCCACGCTGAATTGCCGACGGATGCGGAGACCTTGCAGCATCGCAGCGGCCGCACGGGGCGCGCCGGTCGCAAGGGCGTGAGCGCGCTGCTCGTGCCGCGCGCGCGGGAACGCCGGGCCGCGCAACTGCTTGCCGTCGCCGGCGTGCAGGCGCAATGGGGCGGTCCGCCGACGCTGGCCGAGATCGCCGAGCTCGACCGCCAGCGCATGCTGCGCGATCCCGCGCTGACGGAAGAGGCGTCGCAGGAGGATCGCGAACTGGGCCGCCAGTTGCTGGCCGAACGTGGGCCGGAAGAAATCGCCGCCGCGCTGGTTCGCCTCTATCGGGCGCGCCTGCCGGGCGTCGAGGATATCGAGGCGCCGGCCGGTCAGATCGCCCCGCCGCAATTCGAGCCGCGCGCCGGCGCGCCGGCGCGCGTTCCAAAAGGGCCGCGCGCCATGCCGGACGCGGTCTGGTTCCGCATGGACATCGGCCGCAAGCGCAACGCCGATCCGAAATGGCTGCTGCCGATGCTCTGCCGCAAGGGCGGCGTCACGCGGCAGGACATCGGCGTTATCCGCATCTACGACCACGAGACGCAGTTCGAGGTGGCGGAGGCGATGGCCGAGGGCTTTCTCGCCGGCATGCGCCGCCCCGGCGGCGATCAGGTGCGCGTCGAACGCATGAGCGCGGGCGGCGGAGAGCGCGAGCGGCCGAAGAAAAAGAAGTTCGAGAAGCGTGCGGCGAGTCAGACGCAGCCGCAGGACGATGCAGCGCGCGCGCAGTCAAAATTCAAGAAGAAGAAAAAGGGCGGCGGCTGAAACGCGCTCGTATCCCGCAATCCTCATCATGAGGAGCCGCGCGCCAGCGCGGCGTCTCGAAGGATGGCAAGACCAACAATATTGATGCGGCCATCCTTCGAAACGCGATGCTGCGCATCGCTCCTCAGGATGAGGATTCGTGGTTCGGTTCGTCTTGCTACGGCGCGAACACAACCCCGTCGAACAGCTTCCGCGCCGTCAGCACCACGGCCGCTATCGCGCTGGGGCCCGAACCCTTCACGCGAATGGTCGACGCCCCCGTCGGATGCTCGATGTCCAGCACCTTCGGATCGCCGGCGGGAATATTCGCCAGCGACGCCGCGGGCGAGCCCGCGATCATGCAGGCGGAGGCCACGCTGACCGCGCCGAGCACGCCGATCGAGGCGTGGCAGCGATGCGGGATGAAGGTGCGCGTCGAGATCGCGCCGCCCGCGCGCGGCGCGCTGACGAGCGTCATCTTCGGCACGGAAGCGTCCGTCACGTCGCCGAGATTCATCATCGGGCCGGCCTGCAGGCGGATCGACTCGAGCTTCTTCTTCAGCTCCACATGCGCGTCGAGCTCGTCGCGCGTTTCCGTGCCCGAAATGCCGAGATCGGCCGCCCGCATCACCACGACGGGCATGCCGTTGTCGATCAGCGTGCATTCGACGCCGTCGATGACGTCGAAGGCCTTGCCCGTCGGCAGCAGCGCGCCGCAGGACGAACCCGCCGTGTCGCGGAACTCGATCGGGATGGGGCTCGCGGTTCCCGGCACGCCGTCGATCGCGCGGTTCCCCGCATAGGTCGGCATGCCGCCGCCGGGCGTGCGCACGTTGGCGACCGCGATCTGCCCGGTGTTCTCCATGTAGATGACGACTTCCGTCTCGTCGCCATCGGGCTTCACCAGCCCGCGCTCGATCGCGAATGGCCCGACGCCGACGAGAATATTCCCGCAATTCTGCGCGTCCGTGACGATCGGCTTGTCGACGAAGGCCTGCAGGAAGAGATAGTCGACGTCGACGCCCGCGCGCTCCGATTTCCTGATGACGGCGATCTTCGAGGTCAGCGGATCGGCGCCGCCCATGCCGTCGATCTGCCTCTTGTCCGGCGATCCCATCATGCCCAGCAGGAATTTGTCGCGCGCGGCGATGTCGGTTGGCAGGTCGTCAGCGAGAAAATACCCGCCCTTGGACGTGCCGCCGCGCATCCACATGCAGCGCACGCCCTCAGACATATTTCAGCCCCTTCGCGGCGAGCGCCTCGCGCATCTTGTAGAGGTCGAGGCCGAGCGTGCCCGCATTCAGCTTCTCGCGCTTCTCGCCCTCGTTGGCGATGCGCGCCTGCGCCTTCTTCAGCACCTCGGCGGCTTCCTCGCGTTTCACCACGCACACGCCGTCGTCGTCGGCCACCATCACGTCGCCGGGATTGACGATGGCGCCGGCGCAGACGACCGGGATGTTCACATCCCCGAGCGTTTCCTTGACGGTGCCTTGCGCGCAAATGGCCTTCGACCAGACGGGGAATTTCATCTCGGTGAGATCGGCGACGTCGCGCACGCCAGCGTCGATGATCAGGCCGACGCCGCCGCGCGCCATCACCGAGCCCGCGAGCAGGTCGCCGAAATAGCCGGCGTCCGACGGCGAGAAGGGCGAGACGACCATCACGTCGCCCGCCTGCATCTGCTCGACGGCGACATGGATCATCCAATTGTCCGCCGGCGGGACGGACACGGTGACGGCGGAAGCCGCGATTTTCGCGCCGCGGTAGATCGGCCGCATGTAGGAGGCGAGCAGGCCGGTGCGCCCCTGCGCCTCGTGCACGGTGGCGACGCCGCATGCGGCGAGGCCGGCGATGACGTGCGGATCGGCGCGGTCGATCTTGGTGCGGACGATGGGCATGGCGTTTCCTCTTTGTGTTGGTCTTCTCAAGTTGGATTAGCGCGCCTCCCCTCCCCCTTGTGGGGAGGGGCGGGGGGAGGGGGTCGCGAAATCCTGCGAAACCTAATGGTGACAATCCTGCGGGATTGCGCGACCCCCCACCCTAGCCCTCCCCCAAAAGGGGAGGGAACGCGATGCTTGAACGGCATGGCCCGCTGACAATTGAGCGTCATTATCCCGCCGCCCCCGAACCCCTCCCATTTCAAACTCTCCGCAACAGCATAAGTTCTGGCTATAGTGGGCGCGGGAGGGTCAGGCGGCCATGGCCGAAGGCGACAGGTCGGACATACCGAATCTCAGGCATCTGCGCGCCGTCTGCATGGTCGCGGAAACGCGCAGCGTCAGCCGCGCCGCCGAGCGGATCCACCTGTCGCAGCCCGCCATCACCCAGGCGATCGACAAGCTGGAGGCGCGTCTCGGCGCCGCTCTGTTCGAGCACGGGCCGGAGGGAATGGCCTCCACGCAGGCGGGTAGGCTCTTCTGCGCCCGCGCCGCCACAGCGCTCGAATTCCTGCGCGCCGGCGCCCGCGACATTTCCCGCGCCGCCGGCCGCGCGCGCGCCGCGCCCGAACTCGACCGGCTCATCACGGTCGCGCAATTGCGCGCGCTGATCGCCGTCTCGACCGCCGGAAATTTCAGTCTCGCGGCGCGCAACATCGGCCTGTCGCAACCCTCGGTGCACCGCGCCGCCAAGGAACTCGAGCGGCTCGCGGGCATTTCGCTGTTCGAGGCCGCGACCCATGGCATCGAGCTCACGCGCCCCGCGCAATATCTGGCGCAGCAGGCGCGGCTCGCCTTCGTGGAGATCGAGCATGGCTTCGCGGAAGTCGCGGAGCTTTCCGGCGGCGATTCCAGCCGGCTCGTGGTCGGGGCCATGCCGCTCGCCCGCAGCCACATCCTGCCCGAGGCGATCGACCGGCTGATGAAGGAGCGGCCGAACCTGCATGTGCGCGTCGTCGACGGCCCCTACCGCGATCTGCTGCACGGATTGCGCAACGGCGGGATCGATGTGCTGATCGGGGCGCTGCGCGACCCTGCTCCGATCGACGATATCGAGCAGATTCCGCTGTTCGACGATCGGCTCGTCATCGTCGCGCGCGTCGGCCATCCCCTGTTTGCGCGCGAAAAAATCGATGAGGCCGATCTCATGGCCTACCCCTGGGTCGTTTCGCCGCCGGGCGCGCCGACGCGCGACTATTTCGAAACCATGTTCCCGCCGGCGGCGCGCGAAAATCTTCCCGGTCTTATCGAGACGAGCTCGCTCATCATGGTGCGGGGCGCGCTCCTGCGTTCGGATCGCCTCACGCTCATTTCCGCGCACCAGATCGTGACCGAGCAGACGCTGGGCTTGCTCGCGCCGCTGCCGGTGCCGACGCCGGGCAGCGCGCGCCGCATCGGCCTGACGATCCGTCGCGGCTGGCGCCCGACGGCGGCGCACGAATTGCTGATGAGCCATATCCGCGCCGCTTGCGTCGAACTCGAGCCGACGCTCAGCGCGCCGCCGGCGACGCCGACGAAGCGATCGCCCATTGCGCCAGCCAGTAGGTCGTAAGCACGACCACGCTTGCGAAGGGTAGCGGTCCCGCGAATTTGTTGAACGCGAGCGTCGTGTCGGAGATCGCGAATAGGCCCGCTCCCAGCGCCGCCGCGCGCGCCGGGCCGTCGTCTCCGGGCGCGGCGCGCAGCGCTCTGGAAGCCGCCGCCGCCGCCATGGCGAGAAGCGCCGCGATGTAGAACATGACCGGCAGACGCAACGCGCCCGGCACATCGCCCCAGAGAAAGGCGAGCGCGACCGCCGCATAGGCGGCGTAGCCGAGCGTCGGCGTGAGCGCGAAGCCGCGCCGCAGCCCGTCCGTGAAGGCGTAGAGATACAGGAGATGCGCGACGAGGAAGGAGACGGGCCCCGGTATGACCCCCTGCTGCGGCCAGAGCAGGAATATGTCGCCTGCCAGCGATGCGACGAGCCCCGCGC
The DNA here is from genome assembly GCA_036796555.1 of Rhodoblastus sp. Classification (GTDB taxonomy): domain Bacteria; phylum Pseudomonadota; class Alphaproteobacteria; order Rhizobiales; family Beijerinckiaceae; genus JAJXWB01. The sequence continues at coordinate 9,980 of DAIRCS010000029.1, forward strand.
GGATCAGGCGGCTGTAGCGGCCGCCGTCGCCGCGCCGCATCGCGTAGACGATGATGACGACCGTCGTCAGCGCTTTCGTGATCGCCGCCAGCGTCCAGGGGCCGGTCTGGAAGGCGACGATCGAGACCAGGCCGCTGAGCGCGGCGACCAGGGCGAGACCATTCATCGCGCGGCAATCCTGCGATCGGCGTCGCTCACCCCATGATCGCCTTGATTTCGTCGTGCGTCAGGCCCGCATCCTTCAGCACGGCGCGCGTATGCTCGCCGAGCGCGGCCGCATGCGGGCCGACGCGGGTCTGCGCCTCCGACATGCGGAACGGCGGATTGAGCGCCTTGAAGGTTCCGCCGGCGTCCGTCACGTCGGCCAGCGCATCGCGATGGGCGACCTGCTCGTCGGCGAGCGCCTCCGCCACTGTGCGGTAAGGCGAGCAGGCGACGTCGTGCTTTTCGAGCGCGGCGATGCACGCTTCGCGCGTGAGCGTGCGCGACCAGGTCTCGAGCTCGGTCATCAGCTCGTCCCAATGCGCGCGGCGCTTGGAATATTCGGCGAAGCGCGGGTCCGTGATGAAATCGGCGCGGCCGGCGGCGGTGACGAAATTGCGGAACGCCTTTTCGGTGACGACCGCGACCATCACATAGCCGTCCTTCGTCTCCATCGGCCCGAACATCGGCCGCGACGGCCTGTCGACCTCGAATTGCGCCCATTGCAATTCGTTGAGCGTGAGGCTCAGCATGGTTTCGAGCATGGACACGTCGATATGCTGGCCGCGTCCAGTCCGCTCGCGCTGGAAGAGCGCGGTCGTGATCGCCGAATAGGCGTAGACGCCGCTCACCACGTCGGCATGGAACACGCCGCAGAAATCCGGCCGCGTGCGGCCCTGCTGATAGGCGAGATGCGCGAGATCGTAGCCGGACGCGGCGTGGATGACAGGGGCGTAGGCCGGCCGTTCCGCCCACGGCCCGGTCTGTCCGTAGCCCGACATGGAGCAATAGACGAGCCGCGGATTGACCTGCGCCAGCGTCTCGTAATCGAGGCCGAGGCGCTTCATCACGCCCGGCCGGAAGTTCTCGACGATGATGTCCGCATTTTCGGCGAGCCTGTGCACGGCGGCCATCGCAGCGGGCTTCTTGAGGTCGAGCGACACGCTCTTCTTGCCGGCGTTGAGCTGGCCGAAGGCGGAACTCGCCCCGTTGCGCAGCGGCGGCCGCGCGCGCAGCACGTCGCCTTCGGGGCTTTCGATCTTGACCACGTCCGCGCCGAGATCGGCGAGCAGCCGCGCGCAATAGGGGCCCGCGATCGTCGTCGAAAAGTCGAGAACCTTCAGCCCGCCGAGCGCCTTCGCGGCGTGAGCCTTGCTCATCTGCGCCTCCCGCATGTCTTTTGTGCGCCGCCATGCATTGGCGCCCGCGCTTCTTGGCGCTTAGGATCGCACGCAAACACGCGTCAGGGAAGAAACGGAATCCGAATGAGCATCAAGAGGGCGGCCTGCATCGCCGGCATATATGAGCATCCGACCCGCAATGCGCCGGACAAGTCGCTCGCCCAGCTTCATGCGGAGGTCGCGAAGGGTGCGCTGGAGGACGCAGGGCTCTCGAAAGACGATGTCGACGGCTATTTCTGCGCCGGCGACGCGCCCGGCATGGGACCGGTCTCCATGGTCGACTATCTCGGCCTCAAGCCGCGCCACGTCGATTCGACCGAGATCGGCGGCTCGTCCTACCTGCTGCATGTCTCGCACGCCGCGCAGGCGATCGCCGCCGGCAAATGCGACATTGCGCTGATCACGCTCGCCGGCAAGCCGCGCTCGGAGGGCATGGCGACCGGCACCGCGCCGCGTATCGTCGCGCCGAGCGTGCCCGACGCGCAGTTCGAGCAACCCTATGCGCCGACGATCGCCAACATGTATGCCATGGTGGCGATGCGTCACATGCACGATTGGGGCACGACCGGCGAGCAGCTCGCCTGGATCAAGGTCGCGGCCTCCCATCACGCGCAGCACAATCCGCATGCGCTGCTGCGCAATGTCGTGACGGTGGAGGAGGTGGTGAATTCGCCGCTGGTCGCCTCGCCGCTGCATCGTCTCGATTGCTGCGTCATCACCGACGGCGGCGGCGCCATCATCGTCACGCGGCCGGAGATCGCGAAAGGTCTGAAGAAGCCGGTCGTCAACCTGCTCGGCGCTGGCGAGCAGCCCAAGGGCACGGACGGTGGGCGCGTCGATCTCTCCTACACCGGCATAGCAGCAGCGGGTCGCCGCGCTTGGGAGGAGGCGGGCGTGACGCCGGCCGACATGAAATACGCCTCCTTCTACGACAGTTTCACCATCACCGTGCTGATGCAGATCGAGGATCTCGGCTTCTGCGCGAAAGGGCAGGGCGGCAGGTTCGTCTCCGACGGCAATCTGATTTCCGGCGTCGGCAAGCTGCCGTTCAATACAGATGGCGGCGGCCTGTGCTCAAACCATCCCGCCAATCGCGGCGGCCTCACAAAGGTGCTGGAGGCCGTGCGCCAGTTGCGCGGCGAGGCGCATCCGGCCGTGCAGGTGAAGAACTGCGATCTCGCGGTCGCCTCGGGCACCGGCGGTTCGCTCGGCACGCGCCACGGCGCGGCCGTTCTCGTGATGGAGCGCGCATGATGAGCAAGCAACGCAAGATCGCCGCGCCGGTCGCCAATGTCGAGACGCAAACCTATTGGGACGCGGCAAACGCCGGCAAGCTGCTGGTGAAGACCTGCCGGGCATGCGGGCAGGCGCATTTCTACCCGCGCGCGCTCTGTCCTTTCTGCTTCGGCGAAACCGACTGGACCGAGACGAACGGCGCGGGCGAAATCTATTCCTTCTCGGTCATGCAGCGCGCGGCCGAGCCCTACGCCATCGCCTTCGTGAAGCTGGACGCCGGCCCGACGATGATGAGCAACATCGTGGATTGCGACTTCGCCGCGCTCCGCATCGGCCAGCGCGTCAAACTGGCTTTCCATGCGGCGGAAGGCGGCCAGAAGATACCGATGTTCACGCCCGCTGGATAACCTCGCCGCGCGAGACAGGCGGTCGTGCATGGTCTATAAATGAACCATATGCGGCCGCCGAAGAGCCGCGGGGAGGATTTGATGGACAAGATCTGGCTGAAGAGCTACCCGCCGAACGTGCCGGCCGAGGTCGACACGAGCGCTTATTCCTCGCTGGCCGCGCTGTTCGAGGACAGTTTCAAGAGGTTCGCCAACGACAAGGCCTATGTCTGCATGGACAAGGCCATCACCTTCGGCGACATAGACCGGCTTTCCCGCGCATTCGGCGCCTATCTGCTGGGTCTCGGGCTGAAGCCCGGCGACCGCGTCGCCATCATGCTGCCCAACGTGCTGCAATATCCGGTCGCTCTGTCGGCCGTGCTGCGCGCCGGCTTCATCGCGGTCAACGTCAATCCGCTCTATACGCCGCGCGAACTCGAGCATCAGCTCAAGGATTCCGGCGCGCTCGCCATCGTCGTGCTGGAGAATTTCGCGTCCGTGCTGCAGGAGGCGCTGCCCAAGACCGGCATCAAGCACGTGATCGTCGCCAGCATGGGCGACATGTTCGGCTTCCCCAAAGGCGCGATCGTCAATTTCGTCGTGCGCCGCAAGATGGTGCCGCCCTGGTCGCTGCCCGGCCACACGACCTTCAAGGCCGCGCTCGCCGAGGGCGCCGGCAAGCCGTTCTCGACGCCGTCGATGAAGCACGAGGACATCGCCATCCTGCAATATACGGGCGGCACGACCGGCGTCTCGAAGGGCGCTATTCTCACGCACGGCGCGCTGCTCGCCGCCGTGCTCGCCTCCGAGGCGTGGCTGCAGCCCGCCATGTCGACCGGCAAGATCAAGGGCCAGATCGTCTCGATCTGCGCGCTGCCGCTCTATCACGTCTTCGCGCTCGTCTCGGTGGCGTTCCTGGCGATGCGGCTCGGCGGGATGTGCGTGCTCATCCCCAACGCCCGCGACATTCCCGGTCTCGTGAAGGAGATGGGCAAGTATCGGTTCAACACGTTCCCGGCCGTCAACACGCTGTTCAACGCGCTGGTCAACAATCCGGATTTCGCCAAGCTCGACTTCTCAGGCCTCGCCGTTTCCAACGGCGGCGGCATGGCGGTGCAGGAGGCCGTGGCGAAGAAGTGGTTCGCGATCACCGGCTGCCCGATCATCGAGGGCTACGGCCTGTCGGAAACCTGCTCCGGCGTCACCTGCAATCGCGCCGATTCCGACAAGTTCACCGGCACGATCGGCCTGCCCATGCCCGGCGTCGAGATCAAGATCCTCGACGACGACGGCAATGAGGTGAAGCATGGCGACCCCGGCGAGATCGCCATCCGCGCGCCGATGAACATGGCCGGCTACTGGCAGCGCCCGGACGAGACGGCGAAGGTGATGACGGCCGATGGCTTCTTCCGCTCCGGCGATATCGGCACGATGGACGACGACGGCTATCTGCGCATTGTCGACCGCAAGAAGGACATGATCCTCGTCTCCGGCTTCAACGTCTATCCGAACGAGGTCGAGGCGGCGATGGCCGAGCATCCGGACGTGCTGGAATGCGCGGTCGTCGGCCTGCCGGATTCAAATTCCGGCGAGAAGGTCGCGCTCTATGTCGTGCCGAAAAAGCCTGTGACCAAGGAAGAACTGAGCAAGTTCGCCGAGGCGAACCTCGCCGGCTACAAGCGCCCGCGCGTCATCGAGTTCCGCCAGACCCTGCCGAAGACCAATGTCGGCAAGATCCTGCGGCGTGAATTGCGCGACGAGGCGCTGAAGGAACGGGCGAAGGAGAAATTTCATCCCCCCCCCGCTCGGGGGGGGGGTGCCGCCGAAGGGGCGGGGGGGGGCGGGGCGCCGGAGAGGCGGACAAGCTCGGGCCTGCGCCCGGCGAACCCCACCCGCAGCGCTGCGCGCCGCGACCTCCCCGCAAGCGGGGAGGTAGAGTTCGCCTCACATAACGCCCGTCAGCGCCTCCAGCGTCTCGGTCGCGCGTTCGATCATTACCATGTGCCCCGCGCCCTGCACGATCTGGATCGAGCCCTTCGGGATCGCGGCCGCAAGGGCGCGCGCGCCCTTCAGCGGCGTCATCATGTCGCGCGAGCCCTGCACCACCAGCGCCGGGCAGGAAATCTTCGCGGCGTTGTCGGCCACGGCCTGATGCGCATTGCAGGCGGAAAGATCGTTCGAGAGAACGCCGGGCTTCGCGCGCTCCAGCAGGTCCTCGCTCGACCCCGTCATCCACACGCCCGGCCATTCGCAGCCGCCGATGCCGGCGTGAAAGCCGTGGCCCCACAGGTTGACCATGTCGATGGCGTCGTGATGGTCGGCGGCCGCCGCGCCCAGGAGGTCCTTCGACACGGGCATGGCGAGCGCCGCGCCGACGAGGCCGAGCGCGCGGGCCTTGTCGGGATGGCGCGCGGCGAAGGAAATCGCGGCCAGCGCGCCCATCGAATGGCCGACGACGGCCGCCTGTTTCACGCCGAGATGATCGAGCACGGCGGCGACCCAATCCGCCATATCCTCGATCGAGGACAGCAGCGGGCCGTCGGACCGTCCGTGGCCGGGAAAATCGAGCGCCAGCACGCTGCGCCCGCGATAAGCGAACCAGCGCGATTGCAGAAACCAGACCGTATGATCCATGCCCGCGCCATGCAGGAAAATCACCACGGGCTTCGTCGCATCGAAGGGAACGCCGCCGGTCGAGGCGTGGACATTTGCGTCGTTGATCGAGAAATCCATCGCTCAACCCTTCTGCGAGAAGCGCAGGGCCTGCGCGAGATCGTTCGTGATGTCGGCTGCGTTTTCGAGGCCGACGGAGAGCCGGATCATGTCCTCGCCGACGCCGGCCTTCGCCAATTGTTCGGCGTTCATCTGCCGGTGCGTCGTCGAGGCGGGATGAATGACCAGCGTCTTGGCGTCGCCGACATTGGCGAGATGACTCGCGAGCTGCAAAGCCTCGATGAACTTGCGGCCCGCCTCGCGGCCGCCCTTCACGCCGAAGGTGACGATCGAGCCCGCGCCTTTCGGCAGGACCTTCTGCGCCAGCGCATGATCGGGATGCGAATCCAGCGTCGGATGATTGGTCCAGGCGACGGCGTCGTTTTTCTGCAGGAAGGCGAGCACCGCCGCCGTATTGGAAACATGCCGCTCCATCCGCAACGGCAACGTCTCGACGCCCTGCAGCAGATGGAAGGCGTGCGTCGGCGACAGGCACGCGCCGAAATCGCGCAGGCCCTCCGCCCGCGCCCGCATGGCGAAGGCGATGGGGCCGAATTCCTCGGCGAAGACGAGATTGTCGTAACCGGCGTAAGGCTCGGTCATGGTTGGGAACTTGCCCGAGGCGCGCCAGTCGAACCGCCCGCCGTCGATCACCACGCCGCCGATGGCGATCCCGTGGCCGCCGATCCATTTGGTGATCGAATGCATTACGATATCGGCGCCGAGATCGAAGGGCCGGCAGAGGTAAGGCGTGGCGAACGTATTGTCGATCATCAGCGGCAGTCCGGCGCCATGCGCGATATCCGCGACGGCGCGGATATCCAGCACTTCCAGCCCCGGATTGCCGATGGTCTCGCCAAGCACGAGTTTCGTGTTGGGCTGGATCGCGGCCTTGATGCCGGCAAGATCGCGCGGCTTCACGAATGTCGTCGTGATGCCGAAGCGCGGCAGCGTCTGCGCCAGCATGTTGACCGTGCCGCCGTAGAGCGAGGCCGACGCCACGATGTGATCGCCGGCGCCGAGCAGCGTCGCGATCGCCAGATGGAGCGCCGCCTGTCCGCTGGCGGTGCAGACCGCGGCCGATCCGCCCTCGAGCGCCGCGAGCCGCTCCTCCAGCACTGCTACGGTCGGGTTGGAAATGCGGGAATAGATGTGCCCGCCGACTTCCAGATTGAACAGCGCCGCCGCGTGGTCGGCGTCGCGGAACACATAGCTCGTCGTCTGGTGGATCGGCGTCGCGCGCGAGCCGGTCGTTGGGTCGGGATGCTGGCCGGCGTGCAGGCTGAGCGTTTCGAAGGCGGGCGGTTTTGGTGCGGCCATGAGTCCAAGTCTCGTTCGGGGAGGGTATGCAACACGATTGGCGACGAAGGAGCAATCCGGGACCGCCGGCTTCCAGCCGGCTGCTTTTGGCCGGCTGGAAGCCGGCGGTCCCGGCTACTTCGCTGTCTTCTTCGCCTTTGGCTTCTCGGCCTCGGGCTCGACCTCTTCCGGCGCCTGCGGACAAAAGCCGGGGTCGCGTGCGCAGCGCATCTTGCGGATGGTCGCATTGGCCTCGCGCACCGCGCGCTCGGTCTCGGCGGCGATGCAGCCGCGATAGGCGAAGACGCTCGCCACATAGCGCTCGACGTCCTGCTCGCAGGCCTTCAGCTTCTTCTCGCCGGCGTCCATCACCGCGTTCACGCAGGAGGGCGGCGTCGGCGGCGCGCAATAGCCGAAATGATTGACCGCCATCTGCGCCCGCGCCGGCGCGGCGACGCAAAGCAGCGCTGCGGCGGCGACCAGGCGACGGGTTGGCGGCCAAGGCTTCATGGACCGATGTATGGCCGCAGCGCTGCCGGCGCGCAACCTTGCCGCCGGCCGGTCGGGCCATAGTTAGAACGCCGCGGCGGAGATGGAGGAACCCCCATGAGCGCGCGACAGGAACGGGTTTATTCCGACAGCGAGATCGCGGCGCGGCTTGTCGACGATCTTGGCCATTGGCGTCACGAGAGCGGTGCGATCTGTCGCGTCTATCGCACGAAGGACTGGCGGGCGACGCTGTTGGCGGCCGGCGCGGTCGCCCATCTGGCGGAGGCCGCCTGGCACCATCCCGAACTGACGCTCAACTACGCTTCGATGGAAGTCCGGCTCAACACCCATTCCGCGAAGGGAATCACCGACAAGGATTTCGAGCTTGCCCGCAAGATAGAGGCGATCGTGGGCTGGCGACCCGGCGGCGACGGCGGCGCCCTCGAGGGCGTGCCGGAGGATGTTGGCTATATCCTTCCGGATTGACCTTGCCGCGCCGGGCATGACATCCGGGACGCATGAAGACTTTCATGGACGATCAGCCAACCGCGCTCCCTGACGCCGCCACGCGCATGACGGCCCGCCGCGACCTCTTTCTGGCGCGGGTGGCCGAACGTCGCGCCATCATGGGCATTCTCAACGTCACGCCGGATTCCTTTTCCGACGGCGGAAAATTCGAGGGGCGCGAGGCTGCGATCGCACAGGCGAAAAAGCTCGTCGCCGACGGCGCCGACATCATCGACGTCGGCGCGGAATCCACGCGCCCCGGCCACACGCCGATCTCCGCGGAGGAAGAACGCCGCCGCCTCGCGCCGCTGCTCGATGCGCTGCTGGGCGAGATCGACGCGCCCTTCTCCATCGACACCTACAAGGCCGAGACCGCGCGCTATGCGGTCGGGCGCGGCGTCTGCGTGGTCAACGACGTCTGGGGCCTGCAGCGCGATCCCGCGATGGCCGATACGGTCGCCGAGACCGGCGCGGCCGTGGTCGTCATGCACAATCGCGAAAATGTCGATCCCGCGCTCGATACCGTCGCCGACATGAAGCGCTTCTTCGATCGCTCCCTCGATCTCGCGCGCAGGGCGGGCATCCTGCGCGCCCATGTCATGCTCGATCCCGGCGTCGGCTTCGGCAAGACGAAGGAGCAGAACCTCGCGGCGCTGCGCGCGACCGACCGGCTCGCCGTGGAATATGGCCTGCCCGTTCTCGTCGGCGTCTCGCGCAAATCCCTGTTCGGCCTGCTGCTCGGCGCCGCCGTCGATGCGCGTCTCATCGGCACCATATCGGCCAATCTCGCCGTGGCGGCGCGCGGCGCGCGCATTTTTCGCGTGCATGACGTCGCCGAGCATCGCGCGGCCTTCGCCGTTTGGGACGCGATAGACCATGGATGAGGCGGTCGTCGCCGCGCTCGGCTTCGGCGCCAATCTCGGCGACAGCGCGCTCACGATCGCGCGCGCCGTGCGCGAGATCGAACGGCGCGGGATCGGCCGGCGCATCGCGCTCTCCTCATTGTGGCGCACCCCGCCCTGGGGCAAGCGCGACCAGCCCGATTTTCTCAACGCCTGCGCGCTCTATGAAACGCGTCTCGCGCCGCGCGAATTGCTCGATGCGCTCAAGAAGGTCGAGCATGATCTCGGCCGGACGGCGGGCGAGCGCTGGGGGCCGCGCGCGATCGACATCGACATTCTCTTCTACGGCGACGATACGCTCGGCAATGCCGATCTCGTCATTCCGCATCGCGAGCTTTTCAACCGCGCCTTCGTGCTCGCGCCGCTGGCTGAAATCTGCGGCGACCGGGAAATCGGCGGCGTGAGGATCGCCGACGCGCTCGCGCGTGTGGATCGCGCCGGGCTCGCTATAATGGTCGAGGGAGACGGCTGGATCGGCCGCGAGAAAGGACTACGGGATATGGGCGAGACGATCACATTGACCTGCAAGGACGGCGTGCGGATTTCCGCCTATCGCGCGCGCCCGGCCGGCAAGCCGAAGGGCGGCGTCGTGGTGTTGCAGGAAATCTTCGGCGTCAACCATCACATCCGCGCCGTGGCGGACAAATACGCCGCAGCCGGTTATCTGGCCATCGCGCCGGCGCTGTTCGACCGCGTCGAGAAGGGCGTCGAACTCGGCTACGGCATGGAGGATCGTCCGCGCGCCATGGAGATACGCGGGCGCACGAAGATCGATGACACGCTGGCCGATGTCGCGGCCGCCATCGAGGCCGCCAAGGAAGGCGGCAAGGTCGGAATCGTCGGCTATTGCTGGGGCGGCACGCTCGCCTACGCCGCCGCGGCGCGGCTGCCGGGAGTGGCCGCGGCGGTCGGTTACTACGGCGGCGGCATCGCCGGGATCGCAGGCGAGCGGCTGCGTGCGCCGCTGATGCTGCACTTCGGCGAACGTGACAAGCACATTCCGCTGAGCGACGTCGAAAAAATCCGCGCAGCCCAACCGGAGGTCCCCGTCTTCGTCTACGCCGCTGATCATGGCTTCAATTGCGACGAGCGCGAAAGCTACGACGCCCCCGCCGCCGCGGAGGCGGAGCTGCGCACGATGGAATTCTTCGCTGCCGAATTGAAATGAGGACCGTCCGGCGCCCCCGCGAGGGCGCCGGACGCCGTCAGGCCGAACGCGTCACCACCAGCGGTAATAATAGCGCGGCCGCCAGTAGTAGCGCCGACGATAGTAATAACGCGGGCGGTAATAGTAGCGACGGCGCCAGTACCGCCGGCGATAGTAGCGCCGATAGACGCGCCGCCGCCGCCAATAGGCCTTTTCCGGCTTGACGGATTCCATGTCCGCATCCGTCGCGACCGCGGGCTCGGGCGCTGCGGGCGCGACGTCGGACGGTTTCGCCGCCGGCATCGCTTCGCTGGGCGATGTCTCGAGAAGGACGACTGCGGCGGCAAGTCCGCCGAACAAGCCAAGGAACGATCTTCTGTCCATTTTTCGCACCCCCCAATGGGTGGATCGATCCGCCGCCTCGAAATAGTGCGCTGCGCCCGACGTCCGCGCAAGTCCGCCGGCTTCGTCAGATGTGCGCTTGCGCACGCCGCTCAGCCCATGGGGCTCGGCCACGCGCGCTGCTCGGGCCGCATCCGCTCCCAGGCGCGCGATATCTGGAGAACGCCGAGATCGTCGAAGCGGCGGCCGGCGATCTGGAGGCCGATGGGGAGGCCCGAGGACGTATAGCCGCAATTGATCGAGGACGCTGGCTGCTCGGACATGTTGTAGGGCAGGGTGAAGGCGATGTGTTCGAACGGCCGTTCCGGATCGTTGGTCGGGCTGGGCAGTTCGGCGTCGAAGGCCGGTATGGGCGCGGTCGGCGACAGCACGTAGTCGAACCGCCGCGTCGCCGCCTCGGTCGCCTTGCGCAGCGCCATGGATTGCGCAAAGCCGGAATAGACGTCCTGCCCGCTGAACGGCGCGGCTGATTCCGCCCAGGCGCGGATGAAGGGAAGAATCTTCGCCTTTCGTTCTTCCGGCAGAGCGGCGATATCCGCATGGGCCCGCGCCCGCCAGAACCGGTCCTGCCCGTCGAGCATGTCGCGGGTGAGGAACGGATCGAGAGGTTCGACGATCGCGCCGGCGGTCTCGAAGGCCCGCGCCGCCGCCTCGACCGCCGCGCGGACCTCTGGGTCGACGGGAAGGCCCACGCCCGCGTCGAGGTGCAGGCCGATCCGCAGGCCCTTGACGTCGCGGTCGAGCGAACGCCAGTCGATCCGCTGGTATGGCAGGCTCATGTGGTCGCGCGGGTCCGGCAGGCTCAGCACTTCCATGAACAAGGCCGCATCTTCGACCGTTCGCGTCATCGGCCCGGCGACCCGGCCCTGGAAGGGCGGATCGATCGGTATGCGCCCGAGGCTCGGCTTCAGCGTGAATATGCCGCACCAGCCGGCCGGCAGCCGCACCGAGCCGCCGATGTCCGTGCCGACATGCAGGGGTCCGTATCCGGCCGCAGCCGCCGCGCCCGCGCCGGCGGAAGAGCCGCCGGGCGTCTTCGTCACGTCCCAGGGATTGCGGCTCAGCTTGTGAAAGCTCGATTTCGACGACGACAGCATGCCGTAGTCCGGCATGGTCGTCCGCGCGAAGATGAGCGCGCCGGATTCGCGCGCCCGGGCGGCCGGCGGCGCGTCCGCGGGCGAGGGAACAAGGTCGGTCGCGGCCGTGCCGAGCGGCATGGCGACGCCTTTCGTCGCAATATTTTCCTTGATCGTTAACGGCGCGCCGTCGATCGGCCCGAGCGGCGCCCCCCTGCGCCAGCGCTCCTCCGATTCGCGCGCCGACCGGCGGGCGCTCTCGAAATCCGTCGCCCATAGCGCCATCAGGCGCGGCTCCAGCCGTTCGACCCGCAAAATCACGGCTTCCAGCGCTTCCACGGGCGACAGCGCGCCCTCCGCATAGGCGGCGCGCAGCGCGCAGGCGGACATGTCGGCAGGGTTCATCGGCGATCTCCCGTTACGTCGCTATCCTACTGAATCGCGCGGGCAAATCGACACAGACCGACGATCGCGGAAGCAATTGTTTAATCAACTTGCGGCACTCTTCCTGCGGGCGCGGGTGGCCAGATCTTCGCCAAGTGTTTCTCCTGTCAGAGAAATTGATCATGGCTGTTGTTGCTATCGTCGACGATCGCGTTACGAACAGGAACATTTTTTCCAAGCTTGCGGCCTCGATCGCGTCCGATATCGAAGTGCATTCCTTCGGCAATCCGCGCGAGGCTCTGGATTGGCTCGCCACCAATCCGGCCGACCTCGTCATCACCGACTACAAGATGCCGGAGATGAATGGCGCTGATTTCGTCCGCGCGCTGCGCGCGACGAAGGGCGCTTCCGACATCCCCGTGGTCGTGATCACCGTCTATGAAGAGCGCTCCTACCGCCTCCGCGCGCTGGAGGCCGGCGCGACCGACTTTCTGAATTCGCCGGTCGACCATCACGAATTCATCACCCGCACCCGCAATCTGCTCGCCCTGCGCCGTCACCAGAAGCTGCTTGCCGATCGCGCCGACACCTTGGCGCAGGAACTGGCCGACAGCGAGCGTTCCCGCGAACGCGCGATCCGCGATTCCATAGAACGGCTGGCGCAGGTGATCGACACGCTGCCCGTGCTCATCAACGCGGTCGACCGCGAGGGACGCACGCTTTTCGTCAATGCTTTCGAGACCGATTTCTTCGGCGTCGATCCGGTCGCGGTCGTCGGCCGCCCGCTCGCCGAACTGCTCGGCAAGGCCAACGCGGATCGCAACCAGACGCTCGACCAGCTCGTCTTCACCACCGGCCGCGCCCTGCCTGCTTTCGAGGAAAATCTCACCAGCGCCGACGAACGGCGCCGCAGCTTCCTGACCACGAAGACGCCGCTGCGCGATCACACCGGCGCCGTCGCCGGCGTTCTGACGAGTTCGCTCGACATAACCGCGCACAAGCGGACGGAAGAGCATCTGCGCTATCTTGCCCACCATGATCCGCTGACGTCGCTGCCGAACCGCACGCTGCTTTCGGAGAAGCTGCGCGGCGCGATCGCGCGCGCCCGGCGCGGCGACAAGATTTTCGCCCTGCATCTGATCGATCTCGACGGCTTCAAGGCCGTCAACGACGTCTACGGCCATTCCGTCGGCGACCGCTTCCTGCAGGCGATCGGCGGGCGGCTGCGCGAGGTCGTGCGCGAACGCGACACGCTGGCGCGCCTCGGCGGCGACGAATTCGCCATTCTCCAGTCGGATGTCGGGTCCAATTACGATGTGGCGGAATTCTCGGCGCGGATCTGCGAGGCGATCGCGGCTTTCGCCGATTCCGAAATTCCGCAGATGAAATCCACCGCGTCCATCGGCGTCGCCATCCATCCGAACGACGGCGCGGACCCGGAAGAACTGCTGCGCAACGCGGATCTCGCCATGTACAAGGCCAAGGCGGAGGGCGGCAACGCCTATTGCCTGTTCGCGGCCGACATGCAGGCGCGCGCGCGCAGCGCGATGAGCCTCGAAGCCGATCTCCGCATGGCGCTCGCCAACGAGGAATTCGTCCTCTACTACCAGCCGCAATTCGACGTCTCGACAAACACGATCACCGGCGTCGAGGCGTTGCTGCGCTGGAACCGCCCGGGCGTTGGCATCGTGGGACCGGGCGCCTTTCTGCCGCAGGCCGAGGAAAACGGTCTCATCATTCCGATCAACGAATGGGTTCTGAGCAAGGCCTGTGCGGACGCGCGGCAGTGGCAGCGCAACGGATTTCCGATGTTCCGCGTCGCGGTCAACATGTCGCCGATCCAGTTCCGCAAGAAAAACGTGCCGCTGCAGGTCGCCCGCGTCCTGTCCGAGACCGGGCTCGACCCGCGCCGGCTGGAGCTGGAGCTCACCGAAAACATCGTCATGCAGGACATTGACGCGGTCGCCAACGATCTGCGCGAATTGAACCGGCTGGGCGTCTCCATCGCGATCGACGATTTCGGCACCGGCTATTCGTCGCTCAGCTACATCAAGAAGCTTCCGGTCCAGCGCATCAAGATCGACCAAACCTTCGTCCGCAACATGACGCAGGATCCCAACGATTCCGCGATCGTGCGCGCGATCATCACGCTTGGCCGCAGCCTCGGCCTGGAGGTGGTGGCCGAAGGCGTCGAAACCGCGAAGCATTTGCAGGGGCTGCGCGAGGTCGGGTGCGAGATCGTGCAGGGCTATCTGCTCGGAAGGCCGGCGCCCTTCGCGGATATATCGAACCTCTTCGCCCAGTCCGGCCCGCTGGCGAAGACCGCCTGATCGTCATGCGCTCCGAGCGAACCTTTCTGGATAATCCGCCGCAGGGCGACGACGACCATCGGGTCGAGAACGAGCGCCAGATGGGCATCAACAGGATGGTGATCACCACCATCCTGTTCGGCGCCGTCTCCATCTTCGGTCGTGATCACGCTTCGTTCGGCTCCGGCTTCATGGCGGGCGCCTATCTCGCTTACCTCGCGCTCGCCGCGCTCTTTTTCGCGCATGTCTCGATCTGGCCGCGCGCGCGCGCCTGGCGGCGGGTCGCCGTCCTTTTCTCGGATATCCTCGCGCTCAGCTACGTGGCTTATCACGCCGGGCCGGCTTATGTCGGGTTGCTCTATCCCGGCTATCTGCTGATCATCTACGGCTTCGGCTTCCGCTATGGCGTCAAGTGGATCGCAGCTTCCGGCATCATGTCGGTTGTCGCGGTCGCAGTCACGGTGCGGCTGTCGCCATTGTGGCGGGGCGACGACCTGCTCGCCGGCGGCCTCATCGTCGGCCTCATCATCATTCCGGCCTACGCGCTCAATCTCGTGCGCAATCTCTGGCAAGCCAAGGCGAAGGCGGAGGAATCGGCGCGCGCTAAAAGCATGTTCGTTGCGGCCGTCAGCCACGATCTGCGTACGCCGCTCAATGCGATCATCGGTCTCGGCGACATTCTCGCCGCCTCCAAACTGCCGCGCGAAGAGGCCGACATGGCGCGCATGATCGGTCAGGCCGGACGTTCGCTGCTCGGCCAGATCGATTCGATCCTCGATTTCTCGCGGCTGGAAATGGGTCGCCAACCGGCCGAATGCGCGCGCGTCGATCTGTTCGACATGCTGCATTCGATTCGGGAATTGCTCGACGTATCCGCCCAGGCCAAAGGCCTGCGCCTTCTGTTGCGGATCGATGCGCCGACCCCGCGATGGATCATGAGCAATGCGCGGCATATCCGCGACAGCCTCGTCAATCTCGTCGGCAACGCCATCAAGTTCACGCCGTCCGGCCATGTCGAAATCGCCGTGAGAGCGACGACGCTCGGCGGCGGACGTGCGCGCATGCGGTTCGAGGTGCGCGACTCCGGCATCGGCCTGGGCGCCGACGAGCAGGCGCGCATCTTCGATCGTTTCACGCAAGCCAACGAAGGAATCCGCGAAACCTACGGCGGCTCCGGCCTTGGCCTCGCCATCGCGCGCCAGCTCGTGCTGGGCCTCGACGGCGAGCTCGGCGTTTCCAGCGTCAAGGGTTCCGGCAGCACGTTCTGGTTCGAGTTCGACGCCGAAGTCGCCGGTCCGGAAGAAGCCAGGCAGGACATCCATCGGACCGCCGACTATGTCGGCAAGGACGCCGGATTTCTCGAAGTGGCGCGGGCGGTCGGATTGTCGCTTTCGGTCAGGACGGATTTTGACGATTGCGATGGCGAACGCGCCACCAGGCAGCAGCGCGTCGTGGTTGTCGACGCCCGCGCTCGGCAGAGCGACGTTTCCCCGGCGGGCAGGCGTGCGCAGATCGAGGCTGTCGGCCGGCGGCCCGCGATTTTTCTGGTCGACGACGAGGCCACGCTGGACCTGCGGTCGCGCGCGGCGGGATCGTCGGTCGTGTTGACCTGGCCACGCGACGCGAGGATTCTGTCGGACGCGTTCTTCGCCGTCGCCGGCGTCGCGACCGTCGATCTCCCTCATATCGAGCAAGCGCGCGCGCCGGCGCGCGATCTTGCGATTCTGGTCGCCGAAGACAACAAGACGAACCAGAAGGTCATCGGCAAGATGCTCTCGCTCGTCGGCCGCAAGGCGACGATCGTCGACGACGGCCATGCCGCGCTCGACGTTCTCGCGCACGAGCGTTTCGACGTGGTGCTGATGGACATCAACATGCCGCGCGTCGACGGTATCGAGGCGACCCGACGGCTGCGGATGTTCGAGCGCTCGCTCGGCCGCCGTACGCCGGTCATCGCATTGACCGCCGACGTCACCGACGAAACGCGCGCGCGCTGCATGGCCGCCGGCATCGACGATTGCATCACCAAGCCGATCGACCTACCGAAATTGCTCGCCGCGATCGATCGCCTGCTCGATATCGACATGGCGGTCGCCCCACCGCCGATCGAGGCGCCGATGGACGATGAAGCGGCAGAAAAGGACGAGGACGCGAGCGCGGGGCAGGCGAGTGATGAAGACATCAACGCCGGCGCGCTCGCCGATCTCGAGCGCCTCGGCGGCGCGGATTTCGTCCGTGAGGTTGCAAGCCAGTTCGTGGCCGATGCGGCGTTGATCCTCAGGGAGCTTGCGGCGGCTGCGACAGAGGGCGACATCGAGAAGTTCCGCGACGAGGCTCATGCGCTGCGGTCATGTTCGGCCAATGTCGGCGCCCGCTCGATCTATCGCTTGTGCCTCTCGTGGCGCCAGATCGGCCCGGAAGAATTCGCGGCGGAAGGTCTCGCCCACGTTCGACGGCTGGAGCGGGAATACGAGAAGGCGCGCGCCGGCCTCGCCCCCTATATTGCCGAGGCGGCCTGAGCGGCCGCGCCGCGGTCAGCCGTTTGGACAGGCGTCCGTCTTCAACGCATGCAGGAGGCCTCGGATCAGAGGGTCGCGCGTGTCGACATGCGTTTGCGCCATGATCCGGAGCCGATCCGGATCGTCGCATTCGAAGCGGGCAAGCGCCGCCATCGTCGCGTCCGATGCGATCTGGACGGGAGCGATGCGCTGCTGTCGCGCGATCGACGCCCGGGCCTCCCTGAGCCGAACGAGGCGGCGCGCCTGCTCGACGGTCAGCGCCGCGTCTTCTTCGGTCTCCGCCGCGAAACTCGGCGCGGCGTGCGGCGTATCCTCCGTCTCGGGCTCCGGCCTCGCCCCGCGCGAGACGAATAAGCGCGCCACGCGGGCCGACACGGCGTCGCGCGCCGTCCACGCCAGCGTCTGCGGCTTGCGCAGCCAGACGAGGCCACGCCTGCAATTGTCGCACGCGCCGCAGGGCGGGCCGTCCTCGCCGAGGTGCGCGAGAACGGCGCGCCATCGGCAATCGAAGCCGCGCGCGAAGTTTCCGACGGCGGCGACCTCGCCGGCGCGCGTCTCGAGCGCGGGGTCGATATCCGTCGCCCGATGCGCCATCCAGGCGGCGCGGGAAACGAACGCCACGGCCTCCGCGGGCTCGCCATCACGGCCGGCGCGGCCGATCTCCTGATAATAGGCCTCGATCGAGTGCGGCAGGTCCGCATGACAGACGAAGCGGACGTCCTTCTTGTCGATGCCCATGCCGAAGGCGATGGTCGCGACCATCACGCTGTCGGCGCGCGCGAGAAACTCGTCCTGGTTCGCGCTGCGGGTCGCGGCGTCGAGGCCTGCATGATAGGGCAGGGCGGGGACGCCATTGGCGGCGAGAGCGCGCGCGAGCTGGTCGGTCGCCGCGCGCGAACCGCAATAGACGATCCCGCTTTCGCCGCGATGCGCGCGGACGACAGCCGCGACATCGCTCAGCGTGTGCCGCCGCCGTCGTATCGAGATCGCGATGTTCGGCCGCCGGAACGATTGAACGAAAAGGCGGGGCTTGCGATGGAACAGCAGGCTCTCGATGTCGTCGCGCGTTCGCGGCGCGGCCGTCGCCGTCGTCGCGATCGTCTGGGGCGCGCCAAAGCGTTTGGCGATCTCGCCGATGCGCGCATAGTCCGGCCGGAATTCGTGACCCCAGCGCGACACGCAATGGGCCTCGTCGATCGCGAGCAACCGCGGTTTCATGCGCGCGAGTATGTCGATCGTGTCATCCAGCGCGAGGCGCTCGGGCGCCACATAGAGCAATTTGATCTTGCGCGCCTCGATCATGGCGAGGGTCGCCGCATTGTCGTCGGGCTCGTTGCCGGAATTGAGCGCGCCGGCAGCCACGCCGCGCGCCCGCAGGGCGGCGACCTGGTCGCGCATCAGCGAGATCAGCGGCGAGACGACGATGGCCGGCGACACGCCGACGAGCGCGGGCAGCTGATACAGCAAGGACTTGCCGGCGCCCGTCGGCATCAGCGCGAACACGTCGTCGCCGGCCAGGACCGCTTCGACGATCTCGCGCTGCGCCGGCCGAAAGCCTGCGAATCGAAAGACGCGGCGGAGCGCCGCTTCCGCCGCCTCGATATCGGTTCCGGCGCGTCTATTTGGCACGAATGGAGAGCCCCGCGACCATCAGATGCACCTCGCTGGCGATCGCCGCGACAGCCTGGTGCAGAAATCCCGCTTCGTCGCGAAAGCGGCGGGCAAGCGCATTGTCCGGCACGATGCCGAGCCCGACCTCGTTCGAAACCACGATGGTGGGCGCGCGTCGCGCGACGAGGGCTGCAACGAGCGAGGCGCGCTCGGTCTCCACATCCGCATCGGCGAGCAACCGGTTGGTCAGCCAGAGCGTGAGGCAATCGACGAGCGCCGGCGCGTCTTGCGGGGCGTCGACGAGCGCCGCGGCGAGCCCGTGCGGCGCCTCGAGCGTTCGCCACCGCGCGTCGCGCCCGGCCTGATGCATTGCGATGCGGGCCCGCATTTCATCGTCGAGCGCCTGCGCCGTCGCAATGTAGATCCAGGGCGGCGGGAGCGTTTTCATGCGGCTTTCCGCGAAGGCGCTCTTGCCCGATCGCGCCCCGCCGATGACAAAGACGACATTCCCGGCGCGCTCCGCCGGCGACGAAGCGTTTTCACTGTCCGGCGCGGGTGGGTTCTTGTGCATGCCGATCCTACATATAACAGCGGACTGCGCCCGAGAAACTCCGCTTGTGACGGTCGTCCCGCCGATACGAAGCTCTCCGGGCCTCGCCTTCGGCCCCTTCCTGCCCGTATAGGAAAAAGATGAGCGACAAGACGAAGATACGCATCTGCGTGAAATGCCGCGCCGCGGGCGAGCCCAAGGGGCCGATCGAGGATCGCATGGGCTCGCATCTCTATCGCGAGATGCTGGCCGCCGCCGGGACCGACGAATTCGTGATCGAGCCCGTCGAATGCTTCAAGGTCTGTGTGCGGCCGGTGACCATAACCGTCTCGGCCGCCGGCAAATGGACCTATCTGTTCGGCGATTTCCCGCTCGGCGCCGCGCCCGAAATCCTCGACGCGGCACGGCTTTACGCGCGCATGCCGGACGGGATCATCTCCAAGGAAGAGATGCCGCCCGCGCTGAAGCTCGGCCAGATCGCGCGTGTGCCGCCGGGATGATCCGGCCGGGCCGCAATCCGTTTACGGCGCCTCCATCATCGCGCGTTCGTCCGCCGTCGCGTCGGGCATGATTCCGAACCAGTCGCGGAAGGCGGGGCGAGCCTGCTGGATGAGCATGCCCAGCCCGTCGACCGCGACATTGCCGCGCGCGCGCGTCGCCGCCAGCAGCGGCGTTTCGAGCGGCGTATAGACGATGTCGTTGACCAGCGCGTCCTGCGGCAGGGCGTCGAGCGCAATATCGAGCGGCTCCTGGCCGACCATGCCGTTGCTCGTCGTATTGACGAGCAGGGCTGCGCCGGCGAGCGCGTCGGAGCGCTCCTCCCACCGCAGCGGCTTGACCTTCGGCGCGAACTCGGCGGCGAAGGCCTGTGCGCGTTCGAACGTGCGGTTGACGACGCGCACTTCCGGCGCGCCGTCCTCGATCAGGCCGTAGACCACGGCGCGCGCGGCCCCGCCTGCGCCGAGCACGACCGAAGGCCCGCGCGACGCCCGCCAGCCCGGGGCCTGCGCGCGCAGCGCCTCCATGAAGCCGAAGACATCGTAGTTGAACGCGGCGAGCGAACCGTCGTCGCGCACGACGACGCAATTGGCGGCGCCGATTTTTCGCGCCGCGGGATCGACGTGATCGGCGATGCGCACGATCTCTTCCTTGTGCGGCAGGGTGACATTGCAACCGGCGAAATTCAGCGCCGGCAGCGCCCGCAGCGCCGCCTCCACCTTGCCCGGCGCGACCGGCAGCGGCGCGTAATAGCCGCAGACGCCATAGCGCTTCATCCACTGGTTGTGCAGGCGCGGCGAGCGTGAATGCATCACGGGCCAGCCCATGACGCCGGCGAGGCGGAAGGATGCAGGGTGCGACATGCGTCTCGCTTAGCCGAGGCGGACGCCCTTTTCCAGTGGCGCGGCAGGCATGCGGCAGGCGGGATTGCGGAAGCATGCATATGCAGATATTGTCGGCCCATGGCTTCGGGTTCGACTGCTCCCAATCTCTGCACGGCTGCGCGCGTGCGCAAGGCGAGCCGTCGCGTGTCGCAGATCTACGACCGCGAATTGGCGCCTTACGATCTCACGGTCACGCAATTCGGCCTGCTGGTGCAATTGCGCGCGGCGCCGGGCTCGGCCATCGGCGCGCTGGCCGAGAGCATGGTGATGGACGCCACGACCCTGTCGCGCAACCTGCGTCCGCTGGAGCGGCGCGGCCTCGTGGCGGCCGAGTCGGATCGAGACGACGGGCGCGTGCGAAAGCTCAAACTCACCCCGCAGGGCCGCGCGACGCTCGACCGCGCGCTGGCCGGCTGGCGCGCGGCGCAGGATCACATCGCCGCCGCCCTCGGCGTCGAAGACATGAAAGCGCTCAACGCCGCGCTCGACCGCGCGCTCGACCGGCTGGTGGTGTGATCCGCATGCCCAATATCTGCATATACATCTAAGACGCCGAGGCCCTGATGCTTGCGCCCAACACGCAGAACCCGTTGCTGGCAGGCCCGATCCTGCCCACGCTGATGCGCCTGTCGCTGCCCAACATGGGCGCGATGGTCGCGACCTCGCTCGTCGCCATCGCGGAGACTTCCTATGTCGGCGTGCTTGGCACCTCGGCGCTTGCGGGCCTCGCGCTCGTCTTTCCCTTCGTCATGCTGCAGCAGATGATGTCGGGCGGCGCCATGGGCGGCGGCGTCTCCTCCTCCATCGCCCGCGCGCTCGGCGCAAACGACGTGGCGCGCGCCAATTCGCTGGCGCTGCATGCAAGCTCCATAGGCATGTTCGCCGGCGTCGCCATGGGGCTGATCATCTTCGTTTTCGGTCCGGCGATATTCGCGTTGCTCGGCGGTCGGGACGCCGCGCTTGCCGAAGCAGTGGCCTACGCGCGCGTCTATTCCATCGCCGCCTTCTGCGTGTGGATGACCAACACGCTCGCCTCGATCGTGCGCGGCTGCGGCAATATGCGTGTGCCCTCAGCCACCATTTTCATCGCTGCGATCGGGCAGATCGTCGTTGGCGGAGCGCTCGGGCTCGGCCTTGCCGGCCTGCCGCGCCTCGGCATGGGCGGCGTCGCGGCCGGGCAGGTGGCGGCCTACGGCGGGTCCGCGATTTTTCTCGGCCTTTTCCTCATGTCGGGCCGCGCGCGCGTCACGCTCGAGCCCGCCGCTTTCGTCGCGGACGGCTCACTTTTCCGGGACATCCTGCGCGTCGGCGGGCTCGCCTGCATTTCGCCGCTGCAGACAGTGGCGACCGTGCTCATCCTCACGCGCCTCGTCGCGCATTTCGGCACGTCGGCGCTCGCCGGCTACGGCATCGGCTCGCGGCTCGAGTTCCTGCTGATCCCGATCGCTTTCGCCATCGGCGTCGCCTGCGTGCCCATGGTGGGCATGGCGATCGGCGCCGGCGACGTATCGCGCGCGCGTCGCGTGGCGTGGAGCGGCGGGATCGTGTCGGCGGCCATGCTTGGCGCGGTCGGCCTGTTTTTCGCGGCCTTTCCGCACTTGTGGTCGCGTATGTTCACCAGCGATCCGGTCGTGCTCGAGTCCGCCCGCATCTATCTCGTCTGGTCGGGCCTCGCCTATTTCTTCTACGGCGTCGGCCTGTGTCTCTATTTCGCCTCGCAGGGCGCGGGCAAGGTGCTGGGGCCGGTGCTGGCCGGCACGATCCGCCTCATCGTCGTCATTGCCGGCGGTCTCTGGCTCGCCTCATGGGACGCGCCGCAATGGATGATGTTCGTCGTCGTCGCGCTGTCGATGACCGCCTACGGCCTTGCGACCGCGGGCTTCGTCTGGATTACGCCCTGGGGGAAAAAGTGACGGCGCCCTTGCGCCGTCATAGCCGGGCCTGACGGCCTAATACGAAATACAAATCTTGCCCAAGTGCCCCGCGCCCTTCATGCAGCGCAGCGCCTCGGGAACCTCGGCGAACCCAAACGTCCTGTCGATCATGGGCTTCATGCCCGCCTTGTCGATCGCCGCGACCATCTGCTCGAACATCGCGCGCGAGCCGACTGAAAGGCCGATCATCCGCAGGTTCTTGCCGAACAGCGTGGGCATGGCGATCTGCTGCGAGAAGCCCGAGAGAACGCCGATCACCTCGATCCGGCCGCCGACCTTCGCCGCTTCCAGCGATTGGTTGAGCGTGCCGGCGCCGCCCACCTCCACGACATGATCGACGCCCGCCCCGCCGGTCAGCTCCAGCGCCGCCTTCGCCCATT